>JAHEII010000067.1 GCA_024639485.1 Alphaproteobacteria bacterium | reverse complement strand
CGTTAACATGCCCTGTTCAAGCGCATCTGGCCGAAGACGAAAGCATTGTTGATGCAAAAATCCAGACATGGAGCGTAGGGCAAATCCCACAATGCGAGAGTATCATTTACCCATCGGCACGGCATGAGCTGATGCTTGAGAGCGTTAAGACCAGAAATGCGTTCTGGGAAAACAGCTTACGGTTTTTAAGGGATATGAAAGCCATATAAGCCGGGTCATAACAGGTGATCCCGTATAATTAGAACAGAAATTGTTCCTGCATGGCACGTTCGGCCAAACCCTGTCCCGGATCGCTGAGGATTGTATAGCTAATGCTGTTATCCATTTTAATATCAACTTCACATACATCACGGATTTCTGTGCCATCGGCGGCGGCACTAGCTGGACGGAATTCTGGTTCAATCATGGTCAGGTGAACTTCTGATGATTGCGGCAGGATAGCACCACGCCAGCGGCGAGGGCGGAATGCGCTAACCGGTGTCATGGCTAATACTTCTGATCCGAGTGGGATAATAGGGCCATGGGCAGACAGGTTATAAGCGGTTGAACCGGCAGGCGTGGCAATGATTAATCCATCGCCCACCATTTCTGGCAGGCGTTCAATGCCGTCAATGGAAATGGCGCATTTTACTGCCTGATAGCTTTCTCTTGATATCGATACCTCATTAATGCCGTGGGCATTATGCACCTTGCCGTCTATGGTGGTTGCGGTCATAGCTAGAGGGTGGATAATGGTTTTTTCTGCATTCTTGATACATGTGATTAAATCATGCTGATGAAAATTATTCATGAGAAAACCAACTGTCCCGCAATTCATGCCATAGACAGGGCGGTCAACATCAACAGATGATTTCAGGGTTTTCAGCATCTTACCATCGCCACCAAGCGCTACAATAACATCACAGTTATCAAGCGGATTCTGGCCATATGCCGTAACCAGTTCAGCTAGACGTTGTTGTGCCATCGGTTTGTTAGATGCGGTAAAATGAAATCGCATGGATATATCCTCTTACGAACAGCCATAGCATATATCTGGGTAATGTGCCATGATGAGCTTGCTTTGTTTATATTACTTCTTATCTGGTTATTATGAATATACCTCATAAAAATGCATCTGTTGTGCCAAAACCCGATAACAGCAATCTGGTCAAGGTTGTTGAAGGAAGGAATGAGCTTAATCAGCCTGTCAAAGTGCCAGTGGTGACAGAAATCCCATTAACAATCTATCTTAATAAGCAGGAAATTGTCACCACAATGAGCTTGGGGGACTGGCCGGATTATCTGGCCGTTGGATTCTTAAAAAATCAGAACATGCTGAATGATAATGATATCATTACCGGCATTGATGTTGATGATGATCTGGGTGTTGTTGTGGTGCGCACGCAACGTGAAACCGATTATGAAGAAAAAATGAAAAAGAAAATTCAGACCAGCGGTTGCGCTCAAGGCACACAATTTGGCGATATGATGGATGCTGTTGGTGATATAACGCTTAATCCTGATGCGCGTATTCATACCTCATCCATGATGCGTTTGATTAAAACCATAAATACGATGCCAAGTTTATATTTATCCGCAGGTGCTATCCATGGCTGTGTTCTGGCCGAGGGTGATAATATCCTTGCCTATATCGAAGACGTAGGCAGGCATAACGCGGTTGATAAGATCGCGGGCTGGATGCGTTTAAATCATATATCTGGCCAGAACAAGATTTTCTATACCACTGGCCGTCTGACGAGCGAGATGGTGATAAAAACGGTTCAGATGCAGATACCTATTCTGGTGTCGCGGTCGGGGTTTACGCATTCTGGTGTTGCTATGGCGGAACAAACCGGATTAACGCTAATCGGGCGGGCGCGGGGCAAGCGTTTCACGGCATTAACCGGATGTGAACGCATTATTGATGATCATGATGATAATCTGGCCGATGATCAGGTGGAGAAAACATCACCGCAACGGGCGGCTACACGGTTATGAGCGATAATTCCGCGCCTTTACCGTCTGATACTGTTGCGGTTATACTGGCTGGCGGCCAGGCAAGGCGCATGGGCGGTGGTGACAAAACGCTGATTGAGCTAGGCGGAAAGACTATTTTACAGCATATTCTTGATCGTCTGCGGCCACAATGTGAGCATGTGATTATCAACGCTAATGGTGATCTGGACAGATTCACTTCATATGGGTGTTCGGTTGTGGCTGATCAGCTAGATGGCTTTCTGGGGCCACTTGCCGGTATTTTGGCCGGAATGGATGCGGCGGCCATCCAGTATCCTGATAAAACCCATATCCTCAGCCTTGCTGGTGATACGCCATTTATTCCGCTTGATCTGGCTGATCGCATGTGTAGCCATGCTAGCCCGGATAATATTGTCTGTGCCAATTCACAAGGCCGGACGCATCCTGTTTTCGGATTATGGCCTATTGCGATCCGTTCGGAATTGCGTGATCAGCTGATCAATCATGACATGCGGAAAATTGACCGCTTCACCGCTGATTATGATGTTCGGCATTGTGAGTTTGCCGGGGTGCCTGATCCGTTCTTTAACATCAATACCGTTGAGGATAAAGAAAAGGCTAACCGTATTTTAAGTCGTGCCCAGGATCATGTTTAAGATCATGTTTAGAGCCAAGTTTAGAGCTTGAATACGGTAAACGCTTGCAACATTGGAAAAGCTGGCTAGATTAGCGCATATATATGATCATAACAGGCTTGCATGATGCTTGAAACAACACAATTACTGGCCAATACATACAAATCAGCGATAGACCGGCTGATCAATCATCTGGATCAGCGGTTTGAGGGCGCGGTTGATATGATGCTCCAGTCCACGGGGCAGGTGATTGTGTGCGGCATGGGTAAATCCGGATTGTTTGGCCAGAAAATTTCATCAACGCTTGCCTCAACAGGAACACCAAGCATATTTCTGCATCCAGCCGAGGCGCTTCATGGTGATCTTGGGCGGGTGCGGTCAAATGATGTGCTATTGCTGATTTCCAATTCTGGTGAAACCGAAGAAATCATCAGGCTTCTGCCTGCTTTTGAGCGGATCGGGATTGCCAGCATCGCCTTTACTGGCAATATGAACTCCAGTCTGGCGCGGCATTGCCGTGTTGTGCTTGATATATCGGTGGATAGAGAAGCATGCCCGCTTAATCTGGCACCAACAACCTCAGGACTGACCACGCTGGTGATGGGTGATGCACTGGCCATCGCATTAATGGAAAAGCGCGGGTTCAAGGTTGAGGATTTTGCCGCTACACATCCGGGTGGCGCGTTGGGTAAGCGGTTATTGACACGGGTAACGGATCAGATGATCACCGAAAAGCTGCCTTTTGTTGATGGTGATGAGCTGATGTCTTCGGCTATTGTCACTATGACGGAGGGCAGGTTGGGTATTGCTCTGGTTGGGACGGCAGACCATCTGGAAGGCATCATTACCGATGGAGATTTGCGGCGTGCCATAGGTGATCAGGTTGATTTTCAGCAGACCAAAGCCAGAGATTTGATGTCACCAAGCCCATTATCAATCATGCCAGACGCTAAAATGGCTGAGGCGGAAGCAAAAATGCAAGAAGCCCGCGTGCAGTGTCTGATCGTTATGGATAATCAGCATCATGTGTGTGGTGTAGTTCAGATATTTCAGCCATTCACATGAAGCTAGATGATTTTGATTACCATTTGCCAGCGGCGGCAATTGCCCATAAACCGCATATGCCACGCCATCAGGCAAAATTGCTTGATATGCGTCATGAGCAGATGCAGGATAAACATGTCATTGACTTACCATCATACATTAATAGCAACGATTTAATTATTGTAAACAATACAAAAGTTATTCCTGCACGCCTAAAAGGAAAGCGGGGAGAAGCCGGCATATCTGTTACACTGCATCAGCAAATTGCCAGTAATGAATGGCGGGCTTTTGCCAAGCCGGCAAAGAAATTACGGCTTGATGATGTGATTGTTTTTGCACCTGACTTTGAAGCAACCGTTTCAGCAATTGGCAATGATGGTGAACGTGTGCTTGCGTTTAACCGGTCAGGCGGTGATCTGGTCACGGCGTTACATGCGCATGGAACGATGCCATTACCGCCATATATTTCCAGATCAGATCGCCCGAATGGACAGGATGATGAGGACAAACATGATTACCAGACGATGTTCGCCCGACACGAAGGCGCGGTAGCCGCGCCAACCGCTGGTCTTCATTTTGACGATGATCTGATGGCGGCATTATCAGTAAAAAATATTCCGGTTAAAGAAGTCACGCTTCATGTTGGGGCTGGAACGTTTCTGCCTGTAAAATCAGATGATCCGCGCCAGCATGTGATGCATACCGAATGGGGTGAGATTTCTGCTGATACGGCAGATGCCATTAATGCCTGCCGGTCGAATGGCGGCCGGATTATTGCTATCGGAACAACTTCATTGCGGTTACTGGAAAGCTGCTGGCGGGATCATGGCGATATCAGGGCTTATCAGTCCGAAACCGATTTATTTATTCTGCCGGGGTTTTCGTTTGGTGTGGTCGATTTGCTGATGACGAACTTTCATTTGCCGCGCTCAACGCTATTGATGCTTGTCTATGCCTTTGCTGGCGCGGATAAGGTTCGGCGTGGTTATGAGCATGCGTTAAGCCATGATTACCGGTTTTTTTCCTATGGTGATGCCTGTTTGATGGAGCGAGCGCATGACAAATAATTCTTTTCAATTCTCTCTGCTTAAAACCGATGGCGGAGCGCGGCGTGGCCGCTTGAATACCGCGCATGGGGTTATTGAAACGCCGGTGTTCATGCCTGTCGGGACAGCCGCCACGGTCAAGGCGATGACAGTTGATGATGTCTGGGCGACCGGTGCCATGATTATTCTGGCCAATACCTATCATTTGATGTTGCGTCCGGGCGCTGAACGGGTAGAACGCCTTGGTGGAGTGCGGCGAATGATGGGCTGGGATGGCCCATTACTAACGGATTCTGGCGGTTTTCAAGTCATGTCACTTGGCAATTTGCGAAAAATTGATGCCGATGGTGTGACCTTTAAATCGCATATTGATGGCTCAAGCCACCGGCTAACCCCACAACGATCAACAGATATCCAGCGCATGCTGGATGCCACTATTACCATGGCATTTGATGAATGCACACCATTTCCGGCAGAACATGATGTGGCGGCGGCATCCATGCGCCTGTCTATGGACTGGGCAGAACGATGCCGGAACGCGTTTGTTAACAGAGAAGGCTATGGCCAGTTTGGTATTGTTCAGGGCAGTGTTTATCCGGACTTAAGAGCAGAATCAATCGAACGGTTAGAACAGATTGATTTTGAGGGATATGCGGTTGGTGGTCTGGCGGTTGGTGAAGGCCAGGAAGCCATGTTTGCCACATTGGATACCACCACGCCATTAATGCGTGCGGATAAGCCGCGTTATCTGATGGGGGTGGGTAAGCCTGATGATATTGTGGGTGCGGTGGCACGAGGCATTGATATGTTTGATTGTGTGCTTCCGACACGGTCTGGCCGAACCGGTCAGGCATTTACCCCGCGTGGGACAGTTAATATCAAAAATGCGCGACATGCAGATGATCCAAGGCCGCTTGATGAAAGTTGTGCTTGTCCGGCTTGTACGCGGTATTCGCGCGCATATCTGCATCATCTATTCAAAGCCGAAGAAGTGCTGGGGCTGATGTTGTTATCACGGCATAATATTACTTATTATCAGCATCTGACGCGCGGCATAAGAGAAGCGATTGATAACGGTCAATTTGCTGATTTTGCTAATCAGTTTTATGAAACCCGCGCTCTGGGTGATATCCCGCCACTGTGACTGGCTTGATATCATTGTCAAAATGCGCCCGCTTCTGGCATTATGACTTATGAGCATTATTGATCTATCTACATGTGATCTGGACGATCTAGCCACCAAGCATGGATTTGCTGTACTGGGTATTGCCAGTGCTGCATCTGATCCTGACCTGGCGGGGCGGCTTGATGCTTTTCTTGCGGCAGGACGGCATGGTGATATGCAATGGATGAAAGACACTCGTGACCGCCGTGTTTCGCCTGTTGCCATGTGGCCTGATGCTAAATCAGCACTTGTGCTGGGGATGAATTATGCCCCTGATCATGATCCGATGGAAAACCTGCACGCGCAATCCCATGGCAATATTTCGGTATATGCACGGGGCAGGGATTATCATGATGTGATCAAAGGTAAACTGAAACAAATGGCCAGCCAGCTAGCCAAAATAGCAGGTGTAGAGGTTAAAGTATTTGTTGATACCGCGCCTTTGATGGAAAAACCGCTAGCCGCGCAATCCGGACTTGGCTGGCAAGGCAAGCATACCAATCTGGTCTCCCGTGATTATGGTTCATGGCTATTTTTAGGAGTCATTCTGACCAATGCGGTATTGCCGCCCAGTCATAAAAGCGAAGATTCCAAAGGTGACGATCATTGCGGCAGCTGTACGCGGTGTCTTGATATCTGCCCGACTAATGCCTTCCCAGCACCATATCAGCTGGATGCTAGGCGTTGTATTTCTTATCTAACAATTGAATATGATGGTATTATTCCGGTTGAATACCGTAAACCGATGGGGAACCGTATTTTTGGCTGTGATGATTGTCTGGCCGTGTGTCCATGGAACAGATTTGCAAAAGAAGCCAGTGAACAGAAACTGATGGCAAGAGCAGAGCTAACCATGCCGGCACTGGCAGGTTTGCTTAAGCTGGATGATACGGCGTTTCGTATACAGTTTTCTGCGTCACCGGTAAAACGGACAGGATATAAACGCTTTATCCGTAATGTGTTGATCGCATCGGGTAATAGTGGTGATGCTAATCTTATTCCGGTTATACAATCATATGTGATCAATCAAGAGCCAGTGATAAGAGCAAGCGCGATATGGGCATTATCACAACTAATGCCGCATGCTGATTTTACGGCATATGCAGAACATCAAATGAAAAGTGAAGATAATCAGGATGTCTTGGCGGAATGGGATACAGGTATAAGCATCTGCATGAAACCAGCTGTTAACATATAGATGGATGTCAGCATAATACCCCATTTGATATAATCAAATTGTCCCGGCATATCAAAAGATTCAAGCGTAGCCATGACCGCAAAGACAATCCATAATACTGTTACCGGAAAAGAAACTATCCGCCAGCGTTTGGTGCGCACAGGGTGAATAAACTTGATTGGCAAAAACATAGTGATAGCCAGCACCACACAAACAACGGTGATTGTCCAGAAATGCGGTTCTATGGCAAATAACACAAGCACAACCATGTTCCAGCAGGATGGGAAACCGGAAAAGGACTTATCGGCAGTTTTCATGCGGGTGTCGGCAAAATAAAGCGAGCTGGCAAAGGTAATCACCAGCGTGGTAAACCAGCCAGTCCAGCCAGTCAGCAAGCCGCTCTGGAACAACGCGAATGCCGGAATAAAAACATAGGTCAGATAATCGATAATCATATCAAGCAGGACGCCATCAATACGTTTGGCATGATCAACCACATCAAAACGCCTTGCCAGTGGCCCATCAATACCATCAACAATAAAAGCCATCAGAAGCCAGAAGAACATGGCATCCCAATCGGCTTTTGCCGCTTCAAGAATGGCAAGCATGGCTAGGACTGCGCCGGTGGCAGTGAATAGATGAACGCTATATGCGCGTAAGGTCGATTTCAATGTTTGCTCCAGTATTTTAGAAGCGAGCATAAATGTATTTGTGCGTCAAAGCAAATGACGCTTAAATATTTATGATCAAGCTAGAGAATCTGGCTCAGAAATTCCTTCGTTCTAGGGTCTTTTGCTTTGCTAAAGAATGTTTTTGGCGGGCCATGTTCAACAATAATACCATTATCTGTGAAATAAATATGATCCGCGACTTCACGGGCAAAACCCATTTCATGAGTGACAAGAATACAGGTCATACCTTCTTGTGCGAGGTCTTTGATTGTAACAAGCACTTCTTTCACGGTTTCCGGATCAAGCGCGGCCGTGACTTCATCAAATAGCATCACATCAGGGTTCATGGCTAATGAGCGCGCAATAGCAACACGTTGTTGCTGGCCGCCGGATAATTCACCGGGATAGGCATGTTCTTTGCCTTCTAGCCGGACTTTCTGCATCAATTCAAAAG
>JAHEII010000064.1 GCA_024639485.1 Alphaproteobacteria bacterium | reverse complement strand
TTTAATTTTCCGTCACATGCTTGCCAAACCAATATTTCAACAGGTATAAATTGTCCAGCATGCTGCTGTAGCTCAGTCGGTAGAGCAACTGATTCGTAATCAGTAGGTCGGGGGTTCAATTCCTCTCAGCAGCACCATTTTTTCTATTGGTTTTCCTGAATATAATTCACCTGCATAAAGGCTTGATAACCGGCGCAACTAGTATAAATTGATGCCTATGAAACAAACTATCACCTCACTCATTTTTATTGCATTCCTCATGATCGGAAAACTTGTTATGGCCAGTGAAATCCATATTGATATTATCACTGAAGGCACGGGCGATCTGGCCGAAACTGGCAAAACGGTCAGCGTCCATTACGAGGGCCAGTTAACCGACGGTACGGTATTTGATGCATCAAAACCCAGAGGCGAAGCGTTCCGCTTTACCATTGGAGCCGGACAGGTCATTCCCGGCTGGGAACAGGGCGTGACGGGCATGAAAGTTGGCGAAACCCGTAAGCTAACCATTCCGCCGGAACTGGCCTATGGATCATCTGGTGCTGGTGATGTTATCCCGCCAGATGCAACATTGATCTTTACCATTGAACTGCTTGAGGTCACAACGCCTGCGGTACTGGGGCAAGCCACGCCGGATGAATTGCTGTCGGCGCAAAAAGACGGGGTGATTGTGATTGATATTCGCCGCGAAGAAGAATGGCAGGAAACCGGCATTATCGCAGGCGCATATCCGATCACGGCTTTTCAATCCAATGGTGGCCTGCATCCGGAATTCCGGAATAAGTTTTTTGACACTGTGACTGATCCGGATGTGCCTATTTTGCTATATTGCCGATCCGGAAGCCGGACAACCAGCCTTGGAAATGCTCTTATTGATCAGCTGGGGTTTACCAATGTTACCCATTTGACAGACGGCATCAACGGCTGGCAGGCCGCAGGACAGAACACGGTTTCTTATCAACCGGAATAAAAACCCCAATGAACAACACCTGATTGCCATGATTCCCACCCTATTTCTGGTTTTTGTTTCCCCTTTGGCTAAAACCGGATAGTGTTAATATAATATTAACATTACAGATGAATATGATAACCGGATGAATATGAGCTATTCCTCACCATCAGAAACGCCAGTGCTGGAAGTCAGGGATTTGCATAAATCCTATGGTGCGCTTGATGTATTAAAAGGGGTAAGCCTTACCGCACCAAAAGGCAAAGTCATTACTCTTATCGGGTCATCCGGTTCTGGTAAATCCACTTTTCTCAGATGCTGTAACTTGCTGGAATTAAGCCATGCAGGGGACATTATTTTTGATGGTGAGCCGGTCATGTGGAAAGCGCAAGGGGCATCACGGCAACCAGCCAACCGTCAACAGATTACGGCCATGCGAACCAATCTGGCCATGGTGTTCCAGCAATTCAATTTATGGTCACATATGACCATTCTGGATAATGTTATCGAAGCGCCGGTTACGGTGCTGGGGCGCTCGCGGGATACGATGCGCGGCATTGGTCTTGAATTGCTTGATAAGGTTGGTATCGCTGATAAAGCCGATGTCTGGCCATCACAATTATCGGGCGGCCAGCAACAACGCGCCGCTATCGCCAGAGCGTTGGCTATGGAACCTATGGCCATGCTATTTGATGAACCTACATCCGCGCTTGATCCGGAATTAGAACAAGAAGTCGTGCGCGTTATTAAAACTTTGGCAGAAGAAGGCAGAACCATGTTACTGGTGACCCATGACATGCGGCTTGCCCGTGATCTGTCAAATCATGTGATTTTTCTTCATCAGGGAAAGATCGAAGAAGAAGGGGCGCCCGAAGATATTCTGGCAAATCCCCAAACCAAACGGTTGCAGCAATTTTTAAGCGCTGGTGCTGCAAGCTGATATATCAGGCGCTAATATCTTTTGGAGGATGTTATGAAAAAAGTGATTTTGGCAACAGTTTTTGCAAGCATGCTGGCAATGCCGGCAATGGCAGAAACAATCCGTATGGGAACTGAGGGGGCATACCCTCCATACAATTTTATTAATGACAAAAACGAAGTTGACGGTTTTGAACGTGAAGTCGGCGATGAGATTTGCGCCCGCGCCAATCTGGATTGTGTCTGGGTAGTTAACGACTGGGATTCGATTATTCCTAATCTGGTTTCAGGCAACTACGACACGATTATCGCTGGCATGTCCATTACTGCTGAACGGGATGAAGTGATCGATTTCACTCAGGAATATTTCCCGCCTAGCCCATCCATGTATGTTGGTTTGTCTGGTGGTAGTGTTGATGTCAATGGTGGCGTTATCGCGGCACAGACAGGCACAATTCAGGCTGGTCATGTGGCTTCATCCGGTGCAACTCTGGTTGAGTTTGCCACCCCAGATGAAACCGTTGCCGCTGTTCGTAATGGCGAAGCCGATGCGGTTCTTGCCGATGGTGACTATTTGATGCCAATCGTGTCCGAATCCGGTGGTGAGCTAGCTGTTGTCGGTCAGGTCGGCATTGGTGGCGGCATTGGCATGGGTATCCGCGAATCAGATACGGCGCTCAAGGCCAAAATGGATACGGCTATCGCATCCATGAAATCCGATGGTACGCTGAACACCATGATCAAAAAATGGTTCGGCGATGACGCGCTTACGTTCTAATCAGAACACGTTTTTAGACGTATAACTATCTGGCCGGGGCGAGGACTTGCCCCGGCTTTCCCCTTTACTGGCTGTTTTACTGGCCGATTTACTGGCCGATTTACTGGTTGATGTGATATAAGTCAGATATGATGTTTTCCTGTACCAATCCAGATCAGATAGAAGGCTTGAATTGGCTGGTATGCTATCTTAGCACCGCCAAGCATATGGCTTTTTATCAATCTTTTGTGGTGGTATTATCGCTGGTACTGATTACCGCGCCACTGGCTTTATTATTCGGTCTTATGGCGGCATCTGCCAGCCGGTCTGCGATTGCGGTGATGCGGTGGCCGGCGAAAATCTATATCGCCATGGTCAGGGGCGTTCCTGATATTGTTTTCTTTCTTTTTGTTCCGCTGGCACTGGATCAGGGGATTGAATATATCCGCCATCGCGCCTTGTGTTCTGATCA
This sequence comes from Alphaproteobacteria bacterium, assembly GCA_024639485.1. GTDB lineage: Bacteria > Pseudomonadota > Alphaproteobacteria > Puniceispirillales > UBA1172 > UBA12202. Next base: position 5,101 of record JAHEII010000064.1, on the reverse strand, counting down.
AACCGGTTCTGTCTGGCAGGGCAATGATTTCATTGTTTGTGATATAGCAAAAATGCCACTATCGAGCGCTAGTGCATGGGCGCACGACTTTTATGGGTTTATGCTGGCTGTAACGGCGTATGCTATTGTATTTGGTGCTTTTGCCGGTAATGTCCTTGCTGGTGCAATGGCGGCGGTACCGCACGCGCAACTGGAAACAGGATCAGCCTTTGGCATGTCACGGCGGCAAGTGTACTGGCGCGTTCTGTTCCCCCAGATGTGGATTTATGCTTTGCCCGGATTATCCAATTTATGGGTGCTTCTGATTAAGGCCACGCCATTGCTGTTTCTGTTGGGTATACAGGATATTGTGTATTGGGCGCGTGAGCTGGGCAGTGCAAAAACATCGGCCTATACCTATCCGCATCCGGATTGGCGGGTCTGGTATTTTCTGGCGTTACTGATTTTCTATCTGTTTGTGACATGGGTCAGCGAACGCGTATTTGACCGGCTCAATAGGCGGTTTTCGCGTGGTCAGGCTGTCCTGATGAACAGCCAGCAGGCAGGAGGATAATCACATGTCGTCATGCCTTAACGCATTTCAGGATTATGGATTACGCGCCATCGGTTATGGGGAACGGTTATTGCCGAAAGCCGATATCACAATATGCGAACAATTTGCGCTGATAGGATCAGGATTGATCTGGAATATCTTTTTCGGTGTTCTGGCGATTGTGATTGGATACTGGTTTGCGCTGGCATTAGCGGTTGGCAAAATGTCCGGATCAGGCTGGCTATGCGGGTTTTCTGTTGGATTTATCTATCTGTTCCGTGGCACGCCACTATTTATTCAGTTTTTCTTTGCTTATGAGCTGTTTGTTCTATTGCCTAAAGTCGGAATTACTCTTGATTTATGGGTGGTGACTATTGATCTGGAAACACGCTGGCTGACACGGGCATGGCTGGGGGCATTGCTTGTTTTGATCCTAAACACATCCGCATATTCAGCAGAAATATTTTATGGTGCGCTCCGGTCAACACCGCGTGGTGAGGTAGAAGCCGCCATGGCTTACGGCATGTCAGGCTGGCAACGATTCTGGCGAGTGCTATGGCCACATATGATGCGGCTAGCATGGCCATCATATACTAACGAAGCCATTTTTCTGTTTCACGCAACTACGCTAGTGTTTTTTTCCGGATTTCCGGCATGGCGGCAATCTGGTGATGCGCTGTATTATGCAAATTATTTTGCTGATAAAACCTTTAACCCGTTTATTGCCTATCCTATTATTGCGTTTTACTTCATCATATTCACCTTGATGATTATCGTGCTGTTTAGCTGGATAAACCGGCGGCTTAACCGGCATTTGCCCCAACATGCAAAACAGCGTTTATCTATCCGGCTGAATGTGATCCGATAGGGGGGATTAAATGATCAGAGAAACCCATCACATACCTGCTGATACCGCTGGAACCAGCCATGAACTGACTATCCTTCGTTTCAAGCCGGATCAACCAGCGGCCAAAATCTATCTGCAAGCGGCGCTGCATGCTGATGAGCAACCGGGGATGCTGGTTCTGCATCACCTGATCCAGATGCTGACAGATGCCGAAAAAGAAAACCGCCTGCTGGCAGAGTTTGTTGTTTTGCCCATGGTAAATCCGCTTGGCATGGCGCATCTGGCTTTTGGTAAACATCGTGGCCGCTATCATCCGCTTAACGGGCTGAATTACAATCGCGGCTGGCCTGATCTGGATGCAATGATCCATGGTAAAGATGCAGATTTTGCAAGCCAGTTGACCGATGACGCGGAGCATAATCAGCAAATGATCCGGCAGGCGGTAAAGCAGGCACTTGATCACCAGTCTCCGAAAACTGCACTTGACCGGCTCCGCCATATGGTCATGGCTGAGGCTTATGATGCGGATATGGTGCTGGATTTGCATTGCGCGGATGATGCGCTTAATCATATTTATATTGTCCCGCAATTAATGCCGGAATATCAGGATTTATCCGACTGGATGCAATCAGCGGCAACAATGACAGCCGAAGATTCCGGCGGTGGTTCTTTTGATGAAGTATGGCCAGCATTATGGCTCAAATTAGCCCGGCGCTATCCTGATGCGGCATGGCCGGATGTCATGCTTGCCGCAACACTGGAATATCGCGGCGAAGATGCGGTTGATGATCAGTTGAACCGGCAGGATGCGGTTAATCTGTATCAATTCCTGATGGGACGCGGATATATTGCCGGAAAACAGACAGACCTGCCTTCACCGGCGGCACAACCAACACCGCTGACAGGGGTGGAATATTTGCGCGCTGAACGGCCATGCGTGGTGGTATTTCAAAAACCGCTTGGTGCAATGGTAAAGACCGGTGACGTGATTGCCGAATTGCTATCGCTGGAAGGTGATGATGCGTTTACCGGCAAAACGGAACTTCGTGCCGGAACCGATGGCATCTTTTTTGACCGCAGTCTGATCAAGCTGGCATGGCCGGGGCATATTGTGGCAAAAATTGCTGGTAAAACCCCATTGGTCGATGATGGCTATTTGCTGGCGGATTGATCGCGTATCTAGTCAACCAGCGTATCTGATATGGCTACCTAATCGGGACGCATGGCACAAGAATTATTATCGCCGCTTGCTATTCATAATGTAATGATAATGATATCATGTGATATCTAACATATTGCTGTGAGCGAAGACATGTCATATCCGGTTAACCCCGACATTGCCCATTTGAACGCCCCACCGGTAGCACAAGTGCAAGAATGGATAGATCAATATAAGGGCAACGCGCCAATGATTGATCTGTCACAAGCGGTGCCCGGATATCCGCCACATGATGATCTGAAAGCGGCGCTGGTTAGTCTGGCCGATGATGCCGGAGTGTTCGGTTATGGCGCGATTGAGGGTGAACCCGAATTCCGGCACGTTTATGCCGAGCATGTGAGCCAGCTTTACGGATGTGATATTGCCGCTGATCAGGTGCTGATTTCATCCGGTTGTAATCAGGCATTTATCTTTGCCGCGATGGGATTAGCCAAGGCCGGTGATGCGGTACTTTTACCCGAACCCAGCTATTTCAATCATTCATCCAGTCTGGCCATGCTGGGGATTACGGCGATTGGCGTGGCAGGTGATCCAGCGCGTCAGTTTTTGCCAGATGTAGCCAGTTTTGAGCAGGCGATTACACCGCAAACCCGTGCGATTGCGCTGGTCAGCCCGAATAATCCTACAGGAACGCTTTATCCGGCTGATCTGTTGAATGATCTGTTCCGGTTGTGTCAGCGGCATGATCTGGCATTAATTATTGATGAAACCTATCGGGATTTTTGTGATCTGGATGTATCGCGGCCGCATGGTCTGTTTGATCATCCGGACTGGGCGGATACGGTGATTCAGCTATATAGCTTTTCTAAATCCTATTGCTTGCCGGGATATCGGCTTGGTGCGGTTGTGGCCGGGGTAGGCATGATTGCGGAACTGGCGAAGATTACCGACAATATACAGATATGTGCCCCGCGTATTGGCCAGAAAGCGCTCAGCCGGATGTTGCCGCAATTAGCGCAATGGCGTCTGGAAAATCAAACTGAAATCGCGGCACGGCGAGATGCATTCCGCACGGCATTTGCCGCATTACCAGAATGGTCAATTACGAGCGATGGATGCTATTTCGGATTTGTCCGTCACCCCTATCCAGACCGGAACAGCGCAGAAGTAGCGGCGGCATTAATGCGCCAGACAGGGGTGCTAACCATCCCCGGCGGATTTTTCGGAGCAGAATACGAAGATCATTTGCGCTTTGCCTTTGCCAACGCCGATAGCGCGGCGATTGCTAGCCTGCCTGATCGGTTATCTAAGCTTTCTTTTTGACAGGACGCTTATCCGATGATTGATACGCCGTCCTTATTCACTATATTTCGGGTTTTTTTAGGTTTGGGGCTAACCAGCTTTGGCGGGCCGGTGGCGCATATCGGATATTTCCGGCGCTGTTTTGTTGATCAGCGTAAATGGATAACGCCTATGGCGTTTCAATCCTTATTTGCGTTATGTCAGATGTTGCCGGGGCCTAGTTCCAGCCAGTTGGGATTTGCACTTGGGTTGCGTTGGGGCGGGCTTGCCGGTGGATGCCTTGCCTTTATCGGATTTACCTTGCCCTCAGCTATCATCATGATCGGGTCTGGGTATGGGCTGGTGCATTTCGGGGCTGATCTGGGTCAGCTGATTGATGCACTGAAACTGGTAACAGCGGCGGTGGTATTACATGCGGTGATAGGAATGGCACGCGGCTTTGCGGGTGGAATGGTAACATCCTTGCTGGCATTGGTTATGATGAGTGTTGTGCTTTATCTCAATATACCATTTCTTCATCCGTTGTTTATTTTGCTAGCCGGATTGATTGGTATGCTTATTCTGCCGATTGATCACAAAGACATAAACTCGCCTGCATCTGCCGCGCCATTACGTCCGTTCCGGTCGCTGATCTGGCTATGGGGATTTGTCGGCATAGGGGCGGCGTTATTATTCATGGGACATGCGCATCCGGACAGGTTCTGGTTTGCTTTGAGCCAGTTTTATCTAGCCGGATCGCTGGTGTTTGGTGGTGGTCATGTTGTTCTGCCATTACTGCAGGCATCGGTGGTGGAAACAGAACTGGTTTCTCTGGCGGATTTTCTGGCTGGTTATGGCATGGCACAGGTTATTCCCGGCCCTCTATTCACCTTTGGCGGGTTTTTGGGGACGGTGATGGGTAGCAATAATGGCATGGGTGCTATCTGGTTTGGGATTATCACTATGCTGATGTTGTTTTTGCCGTCATTTCTGCTGGTGCTGGGGGTTATGCCATTCTGGGAAGGATGGATGCAATCCCGCCGGTTTCAAGCCGCAATGGCAGGTATTAATGCGGCGGTGGTTGGCTTGCTGGCGGCAGTGCTGATTGATCCGGTTCTGGTGTCGGCCATTCATAATTATATTGATGTTGCGGTTGTTGGTGCCGGATGTATCGTGCTGTTATCAGGGCGGGTGAATACCGGTATTGTTGTGTTAGGGCTGGTCGCGGTTGGCTGGCTGATCTGATGTGTGATCATCTTGATACGCGGGCATGCTACATGCG
>JAHEII010000001.1 GCA_024639485.1 Alphaproteobacteria bacterium | reverse complement strand
GGAAAGTGGTGAAATAGGTGCTGATAAAGCGGTCATGATCCCCGTATACCGTCCGCATCTGTCCCGGCCATGACCGGTTGATGCATAAACTGCCCGAAGTAGCGCCATCTAGCGGTTTGTTATCGCTATCAACCAGAATAGGCTCAATGCCGAAAAATGGTCTGGTAGCTGAACCGGGTTTCAGGGTTGTTGCGCCCGGAAGCGGCGTGATCATAATGCCGCCTGTTTCGGTTTGCCACCATGTATCAACAATCGGGCAACGGCCTTCACCGATAATATCATGATACCACATCCATGCTTCGGGATTGATAGGCTCGCCAACCGACCCCAGCGTTCTTAGCGATGAACGGTCATAGCGGGTGACAAAATCATTGCCCTCACGCATGAGCGCACGAATGGCGGTTGGGGCGGTATAAAATGTGTTTACCTTGTGCTTTTCAATCACTTCCCAGAATCGGCCAGCATCCGGATAGGTTGGCACGCCCTCAAATATGACGCCAGTCGCGCCAGTGGCTAAGGGGCCATAAACGATATAACTATGGCCGGTAACCCAGCCAACATCAGCGGTACACCAATACACATCACCCGGTTGGTAATCAAAAACATATTTGAATGTCATGCTGGCATAAACCATATATCCGCCAGTGGTATGTAACACGCCTTTGGGTTTGCCGGTTGATCCGGACGTATACAGAATGAACATCGGGTCTTCGGCGCCAACCTCGGCAGGGGGGCAATCCGCATCGACTTTGGCCATTTCTTCGTGATACCAGAAATCCCGGCCATCATGCCAATCAATGTTGCCACCGGTTCGTTTAATCACGATAACAGTCTGGCAATCCGGACATATTTCAAGTGCTTTATCTGTATTGGCTTTTAGCGGAATGGGTTTACCGCCACGAACGCCTTCATCGGCGGTAATGATAACATGCGAATCACAATCCTTAATACGGCCAGCCAGCGCATCAGGCGAAAATCCGCCAAAGACAACCGAATGCACGGCGCCAATGCGAACGACCGCTAGCATGGCTACCACGGCTTCTACGATCATGGGCATATAAATGGTGACACGGTCGCCAGCCTTAACGCCACGCGCTTTTAGTACATTGGCAAAACGGCAAACCTCATCATGTAATTCCCGATAGCTGATATGGCGGCTATTGGATGGATCATCGCCTTCGAATATCAGCGCGGTCTGATCACCGCGTGTGTCCAGATGCCTGTCCAGACAATTGGCGCTGGCATTAAGTGTGCCGTCTTCGTACCATTTAATAGATAGGGATGTTGCATCATAGGTGGAATTATTGATTTTTGTATAAGGCTTCATCCAGTCAATCTGCGCCCGTCCCATTTCATCCCAGAACGCATCTGGCTGTTCGATAGAACGTTGATACATGTCCATATAGGTATCATGATCAACTCGTGCTGATTTTGCCCGCTCAGCGGATGGTGGAAACTGGTGATGGTCTGACATGGTACTCCCCCTGAAAATTCGCCTATAATTTACCCATTTTTCGGGTGGTTCACAATAGCCGGATATCCGGCATCAATCTTCATATTCAGTAAATAGTACCAATTTGGACACGTCAAACCCGAATCCGGCACGGATCATACTAGCCAGATGGCGTTTTTCCCAATCCGGTTTTGCCCGGCTGTTCGGGCTTGCATACTGGCCTAATTTGCGGCGGCGGGCATATTTTCTGGCAGCGTCTGTTTCGGCATCCATGCTGCCGATGTTATCATCATCCATGGTCTGGCTGATCACGTCACCTTTTACGCCTTTGGCTTTGAGGTAATGGCTGATATGTCTGCCTGATGTTCCTCTGACACGCATGCCACGGGCGCGGGCATGGGCATAGGCCGCATCATCAACATAGCCAAGACGGGCATAGCGAATTACCAGCCGGTCAATCGCCTGATTTAGCTGGATCAGGAAAGCGGGTTCTTCGTCTTTGTCGCCGTCTTTTGGCCAGCATTTCCGGCGACCAAACCGGATCAGCACCTGCCGCAAATTGGCTTCGCTAGAGGCAAATCGCGCCAGATAGCTTAAGGCTTTATTTTCAAGCCGGCGATTTAGCTTTTCGTCAGAAATCACCATGAATGACTATATCCTGATTGGTTTGAACACAACTCATGATTAAGCGTGTTCTTGCTTTATGCCAGCATAGCGAATATGTTGCGGCCATGTCGAGAAACAACGTCAAAGATACCCGTTCGGCCACCACAACAGTGATCAGACCCATACAAATTGGTTTCATCAACTGGGTTGGCCTATCCACGCTTTACCGGCGTGAAGTCATGCGTTTTGTTAAGATACTGGGGCAAACCGTTGCCGCGCCAGTGATAACAACATGGCTTTTCCTGACGGTTTTTGCGGTTGCTATTGGTGATCGGGTTGATCTGATGGGGGATATGAACCTGCTTACCTTTCTGGCACCGGGGTTAATTATGATGGCGGTGTTACAAAATGCCTTTGCAAATACATCTTCGTCGTTAGTCATTGGTAAAGTGCAGGGAAATATTGTTGATCTGGTTATGCCGCCACTTAGCGCTTATGAGTTGTTTATTGGTATGGTTGCCGCCGGTATGACGCGCGGGATTATGGTTGCCATTGTTGCTATCATGACGATGCCGTTTCTGGGGATAAACATTATTCCTGCCAATATATTCGCGGCGGTTCTGTTTTTATCGCTTGGGGCAGGTATTATGGCGGTTATTGGCATGATTGCCGGTATCTGGGCAGATAAATTTGATAGTCTGGCAACAATCACCAATTTTGTTATTCAGCCATTGGTATTTTTATCCGGTACTTTCTATACGATTGACCGATTGCCGGATAGCGTGGCGGTGATTGCCTATTTTAATCCGATTTTTTATATGATTGACGGATTTCGCTATGCTATGACTGGGTTTAGTTCAGCATCGCCGCTTTTAGGGGGCTTGATTTTATCCCTGACAATGCTGATGCTATCCCTATTCGGTATTTATCTGTTAAAGACCGGATATAAACTCAAAAGCTAGAACGGTTTCGGTCATGAACGCATCTTCTGATACATCTTCCCCGTCGGGGTTATCTTATCCGCCGGGTATTCTGTCGCAACCCCAGCTAGAAGACGCATTTGCCAAGCGTATTCTGACTAGCGCGGCGCCGTTGACAGATGGCCAGATACAACCGGCGTCACTGGATTTGCGATTAGGGGCAAAAGCATGGCGGGTACAGGCCTCATTCCTGCCCGGTGCTGATCATAAGGTGGCTGATAAGCTGCATGATCTTGCCATGCATGAAATTGATCTGACACATGGGGCGGTTCTGGAAAAGGGCTGTGTCTACATTGCCGAATTAATGGAATCCGCGCATCTGCCGCAAGGATTAACCGCTATTGCCAATCCCAAAAGCTCAACAGGACGGCTAGATGTATTTACGCGGATGATTGCCGATTACGCAGATGAGTTTGAAATGGCACCATCCGGTTATAGCGGTGCGCTTTATGCTGAGATTAGCCCACGCACTTTTTCTGTGCTGGTCAGGCAGGGATCACGCTTATCACAACTTCGCTTACGCTCAGGACGGGCGCATATCAGCGATGATGATATGATGGCGCTTCAAGACAAATCGGGGCTTACCCATGGCGAAGGCATTATTAATCACAAAATCAAAGACGGTATCCCGCTTAGCGTTGATCTGTCGGGGAAAGCGCATAGCTTGATGCCGGGGCTTGTTGGCTGGCGCGCGCGGAAACATGCCGGGCTGATTGATGTGGATCAGGTCGGGGTATATCCGGTATCCGGATTCTGGGAAAAAGTTACGTTTGCAGACCTTAACGCTGGCGGATTGGTTTTAAATCCGGATGAGTTTTATATTCTGGCTAGTCGGGAATATGTGACCGTGCCGGCTGAATATGCGGCGGAAATGACGGCTTATGATACGCGCATTGGTGAATTTAGAGCGCATTATGCCGGTTTCTTTGATCCCGGTTTTGGTATGCCCGAACTAGGTGCTGGTGAAACCCGCGCTGTTCTCGAAGTTCGTTCGCATGATGTGCCGTTTCTAATCGAAGAAGGCCAGACCGTCTGCCGTCTTGTATATGAACCATTATCGCTGGTACCGGACGCACTTTATGGGGCAAGAGGTAGCGGTTCTCATTATCAGGCGCAAGGATTGCAACTGGCCAAACATTTTCAACCGATTACAGGTGGAGAATCCACATGACCAGCACGACAGCGGTGATGGGCAATTATGGTCGGGCTGATCTGGCGTTTTCGCATGGCGAAGGCAGCTGGCTGATTAGTACCGATGGTGACCGCTATCTGGATTTTGCAACAGGTATTGCGGTGAACACACTTGGCCATAGCCACCCGAAACTGGTAGATGCGCTGACCCGGCAAGCGGGGAAATTATGGCATGTTTCTAATCTGTACAACATTCCCGAACAGGCCGAATTAGCACAGATTCTGGCCAAGCGGTCAGGGCTGGATCAGGTGTTTTTCTGTAATTCGGGGGCCGAAGCCACCGAAGCCGCCGTAAAAATGGCGCGGCGAGCCATGCACCATATGGGGCATCACAACCGGCATAAAATCCTATGTGCAGAAGGCGCGTTTCATGGCCGCACTATTGCCATGCTTGCGGCCACTGATCGTCCGGCCTTTCGTGAGGGGTTTGGCCCCATGCCTGACGGATTTGGTCATTTTCCGTTCGGCAATATGAATGCCTTGCGGGATCAATTGATCAGCGATGCAGAAAGCGGCGCTCCGGAAATAGCGGCAGTAATGGTGGAAAGCGTCCAAGGCGAAGGCGGTGCCAGACCATTACCAGATGGATTTTTAGCCGAATTAAGAGCAGTCACTAATGAAGTGGGATGCTTGCTTATCGCTGATGAAGTTCAGATTGGCGTTGGCCGGTCAGGGCATTTGTTTTCGTTTGAACCAAGCGGCATCAAGCCAGATATTATCGCCATGGCCAAGGGACTTGCTGGCGGCTTCCCTATCGGTGCGGTGATTGCCACCGAAGCGGTAGGTTCTGCCATGACACCGGGTAGTCACGGATCGACTTTTGGCGGAAACCCGCTGGCTATGCAGGCGGCATGTGCGGTGCTGGATGTGCTGGATGCGGATTTTCTGGCAGATATGCGGTCGCGGAGCGCGATGCTATTTGCCGAGCTGGACGGGCTTAAGCAGAAACATCAGGCGATTATTGAGATACGGGGAAACGGTTTTCTGATCGGGCTGGTTCTGGCAGATCATCTAACTCCGCTTGACGTTATGGCCGCGTGTCGTGCGCATCATATGCTGGTCGTCCCGGCGGCGGCGAATACTGTCCGGCTCTTACCGCCGCTGAATGTCAGAACCGAAGATATTCATCACGCGGTGGCTGTTCTTGATACGGTTTTGAGCGCATGTGAAGAAAAAGCGAGTCATAACCATGATTAGGCATTTTATAGATATTGCGGATTATTCATCTGATCATTTGCGGCAGATGATACAGGATGCTCTGATTATGAAAGCACGCCCTGATAGCGTATCAAACACATTAAGCGGAATGAATATTGCGCTCCTGTTTGAAAAGCCATCCACCCGAACCCGCATATCGTTTGAAGTTGGTGTCAATCAGCTTGGTGCCGCCCCGCTGGTTCTGGATAATAAGGGCATGCAACTTGGCCGGGGGGAAACCGTGGCAGACACGGCAAAGGCCATGTCACGTTATGTTGATGCTATCATGATTCGTGCCGAAAACCATGACACGGTGCTAGAATTATCGCATCATGCCAGCATACCGGTGATCAATGGTCTTACTAATCAAAGCCACCCCTGTCAGGTCATGGCAGATGTGATGACAGTTGCCGAAAAAAAAGCACCTGATCTGAATTTTGCGCATCTGCATATTGTCTGGCTAGGTGATGGCAATAATGTTGCCCATAGCTGGATTGAGGCGGCGGCGGCCTTTGGTTTTTCGCTAACGCTTGCCACCCCTGACGCTTTACGTCCAGATGCTAGTATTGTTGCCAAGGCTAAAGCTGCTGGCGGCGTGATCCATTTATCGGGTGATCCGGCACTTGCTGTCAAAAATGCGGATGTTGTCGTAACGGATACATGGATATCCATGGGAGCATCAATGGGCGGTGCTGATCATATTGATGCCGCCGCGCATAAAAATATGCTTGAACCATTTCGGGTGACAACACAGGTGATGGAATTGGCCGCACCTGATGCTATATTCATGCATTGTCTGCCTGTCTATCGTGGCAACGAAGCAGATGCTGAGGTTGTTGACGGTGTCCAATCCGTTATCTGGGACGAAGCAGAAAACCGGCTTCATGTACAGAAAGCCATTATGTGTTTCTGTCTTGATAAAAATAATGCCGGATTATGAGAATTGGTAGAGGTTACTGGTAATGGCTGATAAAAATCTGTCTGAAAGTTTGTCCGGAAATTCGGCTGGAATACTGCCTTTTGTCATTGATGCAGGCCCCGGCCGTAAGGCCGCTATCCGTGGCCGTCTGGCAAAAATGGATCATGTGGTTAACACAATTCTGGGACGCCATAACTATCCACAAGTCATGGGCAAGCTGGCTGCCGAATCCGTTGTATTGGCATCATGCCTTGCCAGTACCATGAGCTATGATGGTATTTTCACGCTTCAGGCCAAGGGTGACGGAGCAATAAAAACCCTGCTTGCTGATGTGACCACCGATGGTGCGGTTCGCGCCTATATGGGATATGATGAACATCAGGATATAGACGCAGATGATGGCGGCATGGGTGCGCCTGCCCCAATGATGCAACTCATGGGAACAGGGCATCTGGCCTTTACCGTTGATCAGGGCAAGAAAGGCCGGTATCAGGGGATCGTACCAATAGAAGCCCAGAGCATCACGGATGTGGCGTTGCGCTATTTCAGGGATTCGGAACAGATTGATACCGCGCTGATGCTTGCCGCAGATTACCATGACGGATCATGGCGTGCGACCGGACTTTTGTTGCAACGGATACCGGAAACCGGCGGCAATCATGATGACGTTCTGCCAATGAGTGATACCGAAGAAGATATCTGGCATACCGCATGCACGTTGATGTCAACGCTGGAACGGACAGAAATGCTGGATCATACGATACCGGTTGAAACGCTGGTGCATCGGTTGTTTCATGAATTATCGGCCAGACCATTGCCTTGGCGGCCGCTTCGTGATCAATGCCGGTGTTCGTCAACACGCGCAGAACAGATTATTGCATCATTAACCGATGAAGAAAAAATTGATCTGGCCGATGAGAATAATAAACTGGTCATGTCATGTGAGTTTTGCAAATCCGAATGGGTATGGGATGCTGTTCCTAATGCCTGATCCGGCCAGATACAATCTTAATCCCAAAAGGAGCAAGACAGATGAAACATATTGCTAAGGGCATTAACCGCCGCATCATCATGGGCATTTTTCTGCTATCACCAGTTTTGCTTGCGTCTTGCCAGACGCCAGAACCACCTGTTCTTGTCGCTACACCATTAGGTAATAATTTGCCATTACAGGTGGCCAGTATAGATTTCTTTAATGATCATAACCCGCAAGCGGTTAAGCCATATATTGACCATCTCTATTATCCCGGCCTATCGGATATGCTGGTCAATTGGGGTAGCGAAACGCTGATCCCTGCTGATGCTAATGGTAATTTGCTGATGACTGTATCCCGCGCGGATTTGCGCGAGCTGGACATTGCGTCGAATGATGATCTGAAATCCTTATTCACTAATGAGCAGAGAAAGCTGATTGTTGCTGATCTGGAAGCGGTGTTTAGTTTTACGCATCCGGTCAATAACCGTACGGCAAGTATTGTTGTCAAAGCCAGTTATCAGAATACTATCGCCGATTATACCACGCCTGCCGATTCTGAACGGATTCGGCAATTTGTCATGTCTGAAGCGATTGCCCGTTTTGATGCTGAGTTTCGCAAACAGGTGCTGGATATCTCATCTGGCAATGGCTGGCCGGTAGCACGGTAATCTGTCTTTCCGGTTTAGCGGCGCCAGAATCCGGGCATCAAGATCACCAGCACGGTAAATAATTCCAGCCGTCCCAATATCATGCCGGCAACCATGATCCACTTGGCCGCCGAATTAACATCCTCAAAGCTACCTGATGGGCCAATCATCTCACCCAATCCGGGGCCAACATTGCTGATAGACGTGGCGGCACCTGATAACGCGGTTATAAAATCAAGTCCCGATAACCCAAGCATGATGGCAATCAGAACAAAGCTGAGGATATAGAGATAGAAGAATGCCATGACGGCATCCATGACGGTTTCCGGTACCGGCCGGCGATTGTAATAAACAACATTTACCGCATGTGGGCGTAATAGACGTGCCATCTGCACTCTGGCAGTGGCGGCCAGAACTTGTAGCCGGAACATTTTAATGCCGCAGGTGGTCGATCCGGCACAGCCGCCAATAAACATGGCAATCAGCAAAATGACAGTCGTCTGCCCGCCCCATAATCCATAATCGGTACTGCTGTAACCGGTTCCGGTCATCAGCGATACGGTATTAAAACTGGCTTGCCGTAACGCATCCAGAAAATTCAGATCAATGCTGGACATCAATTGTAAGGTAATCAGCAAACTAACCGTAGCAATAATGGCGGCAAACCAGCGGACTTGCGGGTCTTCGATCAGATTTTTCCAGCCCCCGCGCGTCATGGCCAGATAATGGGCAAATGGCAGGCTTCCGACAATCATGCCTGCAATCACCAGAATCTCAACCAGACTATTGTTGAATGACCCGATAGAAGCCGTGCGTGTAGAAAACCCGCCGGTTGCCAGTGTTGTCATGGCATGGGTCAGCGCATCAAAGCCGGGCATGCCGGCTAGTCTGAACATGAACGCCCATATCAGCGTTAACAAAGTATAGATCAGGAAAATGCCGCCTGCCAGCTCAGTGGCGCGAGGGATAACCTTATCAGGGGTTTCATATGATTCGGTGCGAAATAGCTGCATACCGCCAATGCTCAGCATCGGTAATACGGCCAAAGCCATAACAATAATCCCGATACCGCCGAGCCATTGCAACACGGCGCGCCACATCAAAATGCCGCGTGACATGACTTCCAGTAACGGGATAACGGTTGATCCGGTTGTTGTCACACCTGACACGGATTCAAACACGGCATCATGAATATCCATATCCGTATCTGATAGCAGAAAGGGCAAGGCACCAAATAGCCCAATGCTCATCCATGCGAGATTTGTCAGTAAAAATGCCTGTCTGAGATTAATATTACCGGTATCGTTGAGCCGCGTAGATAGCAAAAGCCCAAATCCGAAAAACAAGGTAATAGCCGATGACCCTAAAAATCCAGCCCAGTTTTCATGGCCATCATAAAAGTCAAGACCAGCTGGAATCAGCATGGCCACAGCCAGCAAAGAAAGCAAAATTCCCAGAATATACATGACCGGGCTTAAAGGCATTGATCAGTCCGTCAGACACTATTTGCCCAACCATAAAGCCAAAGCAAAGAAATGTCCATTATAAGGAATAGATAGGCGTCAACAGAAAGCAGAAGCCGGATTAGCGCTGGCCAGCCTGCATAAGAAAGCGTTCACGCAAATCCTTGTCCTGATCAAACGCGCCGGTGAAACGAGTTGTTACCATGGTAACGCCCTGTTTTTGCACTCCGCGAGTGGTCATGCATTGATGTGCCGCATCGATAAGCAACGCCACGCCTTTAGGTTCCAGAACAGTCTGGATCGTCTGGGCAATTTGTGAGGTCATGGTTTCCTGAGTTTGCAACCGCTTGGCAAAAATATCAATTACCCGCGCCAGCTTGGATATGCCAACAACCCGCCGATTAGGCAGATAGGCAATGGTGGCTGTACCGATAATCGGCACCATATGATGTTCACAATGGGAAACCATGCGGATGTCTTTGAGCATGACCAGATCATCATAGCCTTCGACTTCTTCGAAAACCCGGCTCAACATATGTTCGGGGTCTTCGTGATAGCCGCCATAAAATTCTTGATACGAACGAACAACACGGGCAGGTGTTTCAAGCAGACCTTCGCGTTCCGGATTATCGCCAGCCCATTTTATAAGTGTGCGAACAGCCTCTTCCGCTTCTTCGCGGGTAGGCATAGCATCATCCGAAACAAGATTGAGTTTATTCGCATCATAGGGGGTCATGAAACTGTCCTGCATGATTTTGTTCAATTCAAATCACTAAATGTTGATACATATTTTTTTATATCAACCAAGTTCATACGAATATGGTGTTTTGAAATTTAAAATCAACAGGAAATGGTTAATTTGATTTAAAAATCTGCTTCAGGATAGGCACTGATCTGAAAAACAGCTCTATAAATGCGTCGCCGACTGTTTTCGCTGTTCTCTGGTGGCAGTAATATCCACCTCACCATCGGTAGTTATAATAACCCCAAACCATTCTTTTGCCTGATCATGGGTATATCGTTCCAGCATAACATCCATTTTAACCGCGTCAGGGTCACGCGTTAACGGATCACCATATCCACCCCCACCGGGGGTAGCTACCACCACGCGATCACCGGATTGAAGCGGGATATCCTGCTGTTTTGACAGATGCGGTGGGACGGATGCTTCTCCATTGCGCCAGACAGTGACGGTATTAACCGCGCCATCCTTGCCGCCGCGCACACCTTGAGGGCCGTAGCGGCCATGATCCATGACAAAACTGGCGCGGGCTTCCGCGTGGCGTAATTCCACCTCGTATTCCAGCCCGAAACCCCCACGATGACAACCGGCACCGCCTGATCCTTCGCGCAACGCATAGCGGTGATAGAGAACAGGAAAGCTCTGTTCCATAATTTCTATGGGTGGAGCTTTGGAAATACCGATAGTGGAACATCCATTGGTCAGCCCATCATGATCCGCGTTGCCGCCATAGCCGCCGCCGGATAGCTGATACATCACAAAGTCCTGCCCTTTTTCAGCGTTATGTCCGCCCAGTGCAAAATTACCGCTTGTGCCAGCCGGGGCGGCGGTAACGCGATCTGGCAAGGCATCTACCAATGCGGCAAATACCGCTTCGGCTATGCGCTGACTGACTTCTGCTGCGCAACCAGACACTGGTCGGGGATATCGTGCATCAAGAAATGTATTTTCAACTCCAATCACCGTCAAAGGTTCAAACGCCCCTGCACTAATCGGTACTTCTGGAAAGATATGTCGCACCGCCAGATAAACGGAGCTAAGCGTTGTTGCCAGAACCGAGTTCATGGGGCCGATGCAGGGCGGGCTTGATCCGGCAAAATCAAAGGTAAGCTGATCACCGGATTTATGAATAGCTAGCCGGATAGCTAACGGCTCATCAACAACACCGTCACTATCCACCCATGCAACAGAAGAATAAACACCATCCGGAATATCCTGAATTAATGCCCGCATCTGTGTTGCCGCGCGCGTTCGCAATTCGGCAATCGCCGCAACCATGACATCATCACCATATCTGTCCATCAGCGCGTTTAGCCGGTCTTCCCCAACTTTGAGCGCGGCGGCCTGTGCCATAACATCACCGATACGTTGATCCGCGACACGGATATTGCTGCATATAATGGCGTATATTTCTTCGTCTAACTGGCCTTCTTTGAATAATCGCACTGGTGGCAAGCGCAAACCTTCCTGTTCAACCGCGGTCGCGGCGGCGGAAAACCCGCCGGGGACTGATCCGCCGGTATCCGGCCAGTGGCCAGTATTGGATAGCCAGCAGAATAATTTGCCATGGCGGTAAAATGGCCGTGCAAAACGGACATCCATCAAATGTGTGCCGCCGAGATAGGGATCATTAACAATATAGATATCATCAGGTTTTGGGGCTGGCGTTATCCCCTCTTTTATCCGTTCGGTCAGCACGCGTGTGGAATATTGCATAGTGCCAACAAAAACGGGCAAGCCGCCGGCGCCCTGAGCAATTAATGATCCGTCTTCGGCAGAGTAAATACCGTCTGACCGGTCATTGGCTTCGGCTATGACTGGCGAGAAAGCGGCGCGGGAAAAGCTTAAATCCATTTCGTCACAAACCTGTTGTAATCCGAATTGAATGACGCTGAGAGTGATAGGATCAATAGTCATCATTCTGCTCCTTTCCCGACATGAATAAACAGATTGCCCTGGGCATCCGAAGACACACGGTCACCCGGCTCAACCAGAATAGTTGTATCCATCTGCTGTATCATGGCTGGCCCGTTCAAAGACACATCAAGTGGTAGGGATTCGCGCTGATAAACCGGTGTATCAACAAATTGTCCGGCAACATGCACCTTACGCGTGCCGATCCGGGCATCTGCAAGACTTGACTTACGGCCATCGGATTCTATCAGCTGGGACAGATCAAACGCTTTCCGTTTGCCGATAACCGACGTGTTTACATTGACAATATTGGCGTTGATTTTATCCAGCTTTACGCGAAAACGGTTAAAATAAACCTGCTCGAATAAATCCTGTATGTCATCCTGACTGGCGGGCAAATCCATATGATCCAGATTGACATTCAAGATATGGGTCTGCCCGACAAATTGCATATCCAGACTGCGGCTAATGCTCATCTCATCAATATCGATAGGCTCTTTATCAATGATCGCTCTGCCCTGATTTTCCTGCTGGATAAAGACATCATGCAGATGCTTGGCATCCATTTTTGCCAGTGGCGTGTTAATCGTCTGCACAAAATCCTGCCGTAAATCGGCAACCACGCATCCCAGCGCGTTTGTAATCCCCGGCCGTGCCGGAATAAGCACCGTGGGGATGCCAAGCTCTTTGGCAATCGCCGCCGCGTGCAGAGGGCCTGCTCCACCAAAAGCAAACAGGCTGAAATCACGCGGGTCTGCGCCCAGCGATACCAGCACCATACGAATAGCTCCTGCCATTTTGGCATTGGCGACACGGATCACCGCATCGGCGGCGGCGACTGCATCCATGTTAAGATGCTGGCCAAGGCTTTCATCGAATATCGCCTTGATATGATCCAGACTGATCCCGCCTTCAACCGATTTGACAGACTTTAGTTCAAGCCGCCCCAATATCATATTAGCATCAGAAATAGTCGGCTCAGTGCCACCGCGCCCATAACAGACAGGGCCGGGGTCAGCACCGGCACTATCGGGGCCAACTTCTAGTAATCCGGCGGCATTCACCCGGGCAATTGAACCGCCGCCCGCGCCGACTGTCCGAACGTCAATCATAGGCACATGGATCGGCATCGCATATTCTATTTCAATCTCATTAGATACAGACGGCTTGCCGTCTTTGATAACCGAAACATCGGTTGACGTTCCGCCCATATCATAGGTGATCAGATGATTATGGCCTGCGGCCTTGCCGGTATTCATGGCGGCAATAACGCCTGATGCAGGGCCAGACATGACCGTTTTAGCCGCTTCACGCGCAACATCCTGACTGGATACCGTGCCGCCATTACCATTCATCACCAGCATTTCGCTTTGATAGCCATTGCTTTTTAATTCTGTTACTAACCGCTGGATATAGCGTTCCAGCAAGGGCTGAACCGAGGCGTTAACCGCCGCAGTCACGCCGCGTTCATACTCCCGGCTTTCTGACAGCAAAGCATGCCCCATGGTAACGTAATTATTAGGCCATAATTCGGCTGCTATGGCCGCGGCCTGTTTTTCGTGTTCCGGATTGGCATAGGCATGCAGAAAATGGATCACCAGCGATTCGCATCCAGCATCAAGCAGTTGCCTGATCGCCTGCCGCATGCCGTCCTTATCCAGTGGCGTGACAACACGGCCAGCGTAATCCATCCGTTCTGCTACCTCAAGCCGCAAATGGCGCGGGATAATCGGCGTAAATATACCTTTCATGCCATAGGCTTGCGGCCGTGTACGCCGTCCTAATTCCAGAATATCCCGAAATCCATGGGTGGTGATTAATCCGGTGCGGGATAATTTGCGTTCCAGCACCGCATTAGTGGTGGTGGTCGTGCCATGAATAATCAAATCAACAGCCCGCAGATCAGCATCGGCTTCTTTTAGCGCATTAAGCACGCCGTAAGCCTGATTATCCAGCGTGGTAGGAACTTTGGCAATGGTGACGGCGCCGCTATGGGTTTCCAGCATCACCAAATCGGTGAATGTACCACCGACATCAATGCCGATGACATGTTGCGCTAATGTTGTTTCCGTCATGATTTTGCCAAGCCATATTTATTTGTGTACAAATGATTTGAAGATTTCTTTATATTTGTCAAGATATCAAAATGGTCTTACCATCAGAATGATCATGATTGCATTAGAAAATACCAATTGCCGGCGCTGTTTTTATCATCTGGGTTATCATCTGGCTCATCATCTGGGCAAGCTATTCATGCTTGTCTTGGTAGCTGTTATTGCGCCCGTAAAATTATGCTATGCCCATGCGTCGGGGCAGAGTTTTGTCATGCTTCTGCCCACGGATATATATATCCTTGGTGGGGTGATTGTTGTTGGCTTGACGATAGTGTTGCTGGCGGTGATGCCGGTCACTGGAACATCCGGATTACACCATAGCCTCAAGTTATGGCGGCAGTTTCGCATGCGCTGGCTGACCAGATATATTCATATGGCGGCATTACTGTATTTTTTCTGGCTATTA
The DNA here is from genome assembly GCA_024639485.1 of Alphaproteobacteria bacterium. Lineage (GTDB taxonomy): Bacteria > Pseudomonadota > Alphaproteobacteria > Puniceispirillales > UBA1172 > UBA12202. Next base: position 25,086 of record JAHEII010000001.1, on the reverse strand, counting down.
TCCGCAGGCTGGTATGGCACCACTGATCCTTTGCGGAATCCGTTAACATTAGGATTCTGGGCGGTATTCTGGATGGGGCTAGTCATGGTGGAAGGATTGTTTTTCAGCGTCTGGCGCTGGATCAATCCATGGGTATTTGCCTATCACTTCCTCCGCTGGCTAACTGGCTGGCATGGTGTTCGTGGCTGGCCATCATGGTTGGCGCATTGGCCGGGGGTTATATTGCTATTCGGCTTTGCGGTTTTCACGCTGGCTGATCCGGCACCGACTGATCCGGCGCGGCTGGCCAGTTTTATGTTTGCATACTGGCTGTTCACGCTGATCGGGATGTTGATATTCGGTTTTCGCACCTGGTCGCGGCATGTGGAGTTTTTCTCCATGATTATGGCTAGTTTTGGATCGCTCCGCATGGTCTGTGTCCATGCTGGCGTGGTGCGGTTTGGGCTACCCGGCTGGCGGTTGATGGCACATCGACAGGTTGGGGTATTGCGTTCACATATCTCAGCGGCCATCTTTTTGCTCATGCTGTTAGGGGTCGGGTCTTTTGACGGATTCAACGAAACCTTTGTCTGGTTGAAATGGATAGATGTTAACCCGCTGGATTTTCCGGGGCGTTCAGCGATTATTGCGCCAACGATTGCCGGTATTATTCTGGCAAATCTCGCGCTGATCGTTATTTTCGGGGTGCTGATATGGATGGGTATGGTGGCGGCATCTGATCAACCGCAACACCGGTATTCTATGGCAGAACTGATCGCCATTTACGCCCCATCGTTATTGCCTATCGCGCTGGCCTATCATGTGGCGCATTATTTACCATCATTGCTGGTTGAGGCACAATATGTTGCACTGGCTATTGATGGTATGTTCGGCAAGGATGTGCATGTTCTGGGATTGCAGGGATTCCATGTGACAGACGGGTTTTTTAAGCATCTGGACTGGGTGCGTATGATCTGGTTAATCCAGGCGGGTATTGTTGTGGCGGGGCATATTGCATCCGTGCTGGTGGCGCATCATCTGGCGACAGGACGTTATGGCAACCGATTTGAAACGGTGATCAGCCAGATGCCGATTGCGCTCTTTATGATTGCTTACACATGGTTGGGTTTGTGGTTGCTTGCCGCGCCAAAAGGGGGCTAGACAAACAGGGTTTTTTATGGGCAGACTGTTTGTACACATATGTTCTTACAGCTAATAATATGTTGTTTGATTGGGAGGAAAATATGAAAAAAACATCAAAATCTTTATTGACGCCACGTCGTCAGGTCATCAAGGGTGCGGCGGCAAGCCTGGCGCTTGGTGCTGTTTCCATGCCGTTGATGGGTCGTTACGCCCAGACACAAAGCGCGGAGCCAATCAAGATTGGCTTTCAGGTTCACCGTACCGGTATTGGTGCCGCTTATGGCCGCTGGTATGATCGCACGACTATGGCCGCTGTTGAAAAAATCAATAACGCTGGCGGTATTAATGGTCGTCCTGTTGAAATCATTGCCGAAGATGATGGAACAGACCCGAAGCGTGGCGCCGAAGTCGTAGAAAAATTTGCTACCCAGCATAACGCTGATCTGGCTTTTGGTACGCTATTTAGCCATGTGGTATATGGCTCTGCCCCTCGCGCTGGTGAATTAAAGATTCCATATTTTGTTGTATCAGAAGGCCATCATGTAGCTAGCGGTGCGCTGAACCGTTACACGCTTCAGCCGGGCATCACCGATGTGAAAAGTCAGGTTCAGGCCATGGCACCGTTTGTTGCAGATAATCTGGGTAAAAAAGTAACCATGGTATATCCGGATTTTGCTTTCGGACATGATCACAGGGATTATTTTTCAGCCGCTATCGAAGCACAGGGCGGACAGGTGATTGAAAAAATTGCTATTCCACCAACAGAAACGTCATTCACTAAATACTTCCCGAAAATCCCGCGTGATACAGAAGTCATCTATCATGTGATGGTGGGGCCTGCGGTACTTACCTTTGTTAAGGAAATGGGCGAGTTTTTTGGTAGCTCACGTCCGGAAATCTTTGGCTTTATTGACAGTCTGGAAGCAACAGATTTGTCTAGCCCGGGGCTTGAATTCCTGGAAGGCACATATTTCTGGGAAGGCAATCCACGTTACGCCCAGGCCAATCAGTCCGAATATGATAAAGCGTATCGGGCGGCTGTCGGGGTTGATGCAAATGGTGCATCTGTTTCGGATTCAAAAGACGTATCCACTTATGCCCATATGTTCGGTTGCTGGGAAACCCTGCACATTGTCAAGGCAGGGATGGAAGCATCAGGATATCGCGGTACCGGTGATCGGGCAAAGCTGATCGAAGCGGTTGAAAGCATGTCTGATATGCCGCATTCCCACGCACATCCGCAAGGGGCAAAACGCTTCAATGGGAAAACCCATCAGGTCTTTGGCCATCAATACATCACCAAAGTCAGTAACAGTAAACTTGATCTGGTTCATACGACATCTATCGAAGATACGTTATATCCGGATGAAGTGGATTACACGAAGCAATCCTTCTAATCACATTGATACCTTCCCCTGTTTTTGCATAAACAGGGGAAGGTTTTTTCAGTTTTATTCATAGATCATGTAAATCATGGAACTTGCACCTTATTTAATACTCGGTAGCATTGAAGGATTAGTAACCGCCGCCGTGTTGGCGCTGATGGCGGTTGGGCTTAGTCTGGTGTTTGGCGTTATGCGCGTGGTTAATGTCGCGCATGGTGAGTTTTTTATGCTAGGCGCGGTGCTGGCATGGTTTGTGGCCGATATGATTGGCGGACATCCCGCAGTATCATTTGTTGCGGCATTATTTATAGCACCAGTGCTGGTCGGTAGTCTGGCTGTTGTTGCCGATGCCACCATTTTAAAGCGTATCAAATATGACCCTGAGCGCACGATTGTGGCGACTATTGGCTTGCTGTATATTATTCAGCAAGTCACGCTGATGACGTATGGCTCAAACGCCAGACCGGTTGAGCCGCCGTTTAATCAGCGCATTTCCATACCATGGTTTGAATGGACAGAAAGCGGTTTATCCATGTACTGGCCATGGGGGCTTGGTACGACAACATATAAACTGGCTGTTATCGGGTTTGCGGTTATTCTGCTCTTGGCTATCTGGGTGCTGATGACGCGAACACGGATTGGGTTAATCATGCGTGCCACGCAACTTGATCGTGATGTGGCACAGGCTTATGGCATTAATGTTGATCGGGTTTATGCGCTGGTATTCGGGCTAGGAGCCGGGCTAGCGGCGCTTGCCGCCGTGCTCATTGTTCCTATTCAGCAAGCGCATTATCTGATGGGACATGATCCGCTTTTGTTATCATTCATTGTTGTCATTATCGGTGGACTGGGCAGTCTGGCCGGAACGGTTGTTGCGGCGGTGCTTATCGGGTTGAGCGATGGACTTATTTCCGTTTTCTTCACGCCCACACTGGCCAAGATTATTGCCACGCTGATAGTAACATTTGTGCTGATTTTCCGGCCATCCGGGCTTTTGGGGAAACATAACCCATGATAGAAAAAGCCGGAATGACAGATGCCAGAAAATCGCTTTATTTTCATCTGGGTTTGATAGGGGCATTATTTATCCTTCAATTTATTCTGCCTGCCTATCATCATGGCAATCTGGCGCGGATTATGGTGCTGGCATGCTATGCGATGGGATATAATATTCTGTTTGGCTATACTGGTTTGTTAAGCCTTGGCCATGCGATGTTTTTTGCCGCTGGTATGTATGGCATGGGCTTGCCCATGGTGCATCTTGGCTGGACACCGGAACCAGCGCTGATTTCCGCGATAGCGGCAGGGGTGGTGGTATCGGCCGGCATCGGGTTTCTTGCTTTGCGGACAAGCGGAGTGTCTTTCATGATTGTGACGCTGATGTTTGCACAGGCCGGTTTTCTGACCATTCTGTATTTTGGCGAATGGACGCGCGGTGATGAGGGCTTTGTCATAAAACAGGCAGAACGGGTGATGGCAGGTTTTGATTTAAGCCAGCCTGTAAACCGTTATAACGCGGCGCTTATTCTGTTTTCTATCTGCCTGTTGCTGACAATCCGGCTTGTCCATAGCCGGTTTGGTCGCGTCATGATTGCTATCCGCGAGAATGAGGAACGCACCCATATGTTAGGCTATGATGTTCATTTCCATAAATGGATGGCGGTGATCATGTCTGGCACAATGGCGGCATTGGCAGGGGCGGCATATGCGTTGCTGTTTGGCTATGCTGGTGCGACTTTTGCGTCTGTTCAGTATTCCATTTTCCCATTGCTCTGGGTTCTGCTTGGCGGTGCCGGAACAGCGTTGGGGCCATTTGTTGGAACATTGTTCATGTTTTATCTGATTGATCTGTCTAGTTCCTTTACCACGGCATATATGTTGATTGCTGGTCTGGCGTTAGTGTTGTTAACACTGTTCCTGCCACAAGGATTGGTGGGTGAATTCCGGCGGAAGGTAGTGCCATGGCTGTCATGACAACACCACATATTAGCGCAGATGGAATCAGTCGCCATTTTGGGGGTCTGATAGCCGTAGATCAAGTGGATTTCGCCGTCCCCAGAGGTGAGATCAGGGCGATTATCGGGCCTAATGGTGCTGGCAAGTCTACTTTTGTTGGCATGTTATGTGGCCGGATACCGGTATCAGCAGGGCGCATCATGTTTGATGGCAAGGACGTAACAGCACTGCCAGCGCATAAACGCATCCGTCAGGGCATTGCCTATACGTTTCAGATCACGTCTATTTATGGCCGTTTGAGCCTTCAGGATAATGTCCGGCTAGCTACATCATGGCGATGGGGCAATGATGAACGGGCGATTCAAAACACCATAGAAGAATCGCTGGAAAAAGTCGGGCTGGCGGATCGCATGGATCAGATGGCAGGCGATTTGAGCTATGGGCATCAGCGCTTGCTGGAAATTGCCATGGGGATTAGCCAGCATCCGCAATTGCTTATTCTGGATGAGCCAACTCAGGGGTTGGCAGATAGTGAAATTGCCGGTTTTGTAAAATTGATCCGTGAGCTTGGTGGCGATATGACCATATTGCTAATCGAACATAATATGAATGTGGTGATGGATACAGCCGATCAGATCACGGTGCTTAATCTGGGCAAGGTACTGGCAACAGGAACACCAGCCGATATTCGCGCCAATCGTGAGGTGCAAATTGCCTATCTGGGAGAAACCCATGCTTGAGCTGACATCCGTATCGTCAGGATATGCGGGCGCGCAGGTGCTCAGAGAGGTTTCGCTTAGCCTTAATGCCGGCGAGATTGTCTGTATTCTTGGCCGCAATGGTGCCGGCAAAACAACCATGATGAAAACAATTATGGGATTACTCAAGGCCAGTCAGGGGCAGATTATATTTAACGGAACAGATTTAACCACCATTGCCCCACATAAAATTGCCGGATGCGGAATAGGTTATGTCCCGCAAGGCAGGCGGCTGTTTTCTGAACTTACCGTAGCAGAAAATCTGGAAATCGGATTAATGGCTGGTAATAAATCGTCGGCCACCCTTGATAAGGTGCTGGGCATGTTTCCCCGACTGGCTGAACGGCTTGATCAGCGGGCAAATACATTATCTGGCGGCGAACAGCAAATGCTGGCTACTGGACGGGCATTATGTCTTGAACCACAATTGCTATTGCTGGATGAGCCCACCGAAGGCTTGCAACCATCCATGATTGCGCTGATCCGTGATACGGTGGTTGCGCTAAAAAAACAGGGTGTTGGTATTTTACTGGTGGAACAGCGCGTTGATGCGGTTCTGTCCATTGCTGATAAAGTGATGTTCCTTGAAAATGGCATGAATCGCGATGTCATGTCAGCTGATCATCTGCGTGATAACCCGGATTTACTGAAAAAATATATTGGCGTGTAAAAACGGTGATAGCGTTTGGGTTAGCGCAGTTTATCAAGCAAATTCATAAACACATGTTTTTCTTTTTCGCTCAGCGGTTTTAACGTGTCTTCGGATACCTGTCGCGCGGCCGCGCTGATCTGATGAAATAATTGCCGGCCTTCTTCTGTTGGTTTCAGAATCAGTCGCCGTAAATCGGATGGCTGGCTTTCGGATGAAATCAGCCCGCGATGCTTTAAGCGGTCTACCACGCCTTTTATGGTGGCGGCATCAATGGCAATCATTCGCCCAAGCTCATTCTGGGATGCCTGACCGGTGGCGCAAAGCTTGGCTAATGCGGAAAACTGTGTCGGGGTTAGCTCAGGGATTAGACGGCTGAATATCGATAAATGCCGCTGATTGACGCATCGCATGATAAAGCCAACCTGATCTTCCAGTTGATAATCCGCTGCCGTCACCATGGTATCACCAACATGATGGTCTGTATCAAAAACGGAAAGTGGCATTTTCTTCATAGCGGCATCCTTAAATCCATATTGACAGGCTGTTAGCAAAATAGCAAATTAGTTTGTGTACTAACAGTTTGTGTTGATCCTCATGCTTTCAGATAACATGTATTACCGGCCTACAACAATCGAAGATGCGCTAGATGCTCTATCTTCGTCAACCGCTGCTGTCATTGCGGCGGGTTGTACGGATTTATTTCCGCTAACCACAGCCCCGCAAATGACTGGTCATGTGCTGGATGTAACGGGTATCAAGGATATGCGCGGAATAACCGATATGGGGGATATCCGGCGTATTGGTGGTGCAACAACATGGACAGATATTGTTCGGGCGGATCTGCCGCCAGCTTATGACATGCTGAAACTGGCGGCGCGGGAAATTGGCTCTATCCAGATTCAGAATGTGGGAACAATTGCCGGTAATTTATGTAACGCTTCCCCGGCCGCTGATAGTATTCCGTGTTTATTAGCACTGGATGCGTCGGTTGAGCTGACCTCAACTGCTGGCAGGCGGCAGATGCTTTTATCCGATTTTCTGTTAGGCCCACGCAAAACCATGCGCCAGCCAGATGAAATCATGACCGCTATCATGATTCCCAAATCAGCCGAAAGCGGGGTGTCTGCGTTTGAGAAACTGGGGACAAGAAAATATCTGATCATTTCTATTGTCATGGCTGCCGCCAGAATGGTGATTACTGATAACCGCATCACCCAAGCCGCGTTATCGCTAGGGTCTTGTAGTCCGGTTGCGGTACGATTGCACGCGGTAGAACAAGCGCTAATAGGAACAGAAATCCATCCGGCATCCGGATTATCCGCGTCTGATCTGGTTGCGGCATCGGATGTTGAGGCGGTCATTAACCCGATTGATGATGTGCGCGGATCAGCCAGCTATCGTATTCAGGCGGCAACCACGCTTCTGCATGCGGCGATTGATCATTGTCTTCTATCCGCAACCAGACAACCGGAGAGCAAGGCATGAACGACCAAAACCAATTCACGTTAACGGTAAATGGCAAGGTGGAAGCTGTCACTTGTCCGGCTGGAATGCGATTAAGCGAAGTTTTGCGCGAAGAATTGCATCTGATGGGAACAAAAGTCGGCTGTAATGCCGGTGATTGTGGTGCTTGCACTGTTCTGGTGGATGGTGAGCCGGCCTGTTCATGCCTGATGACGGCGGCCAAAGCAGATGGCTGTCACATTGAAACGGTTGAAAGTCTGGCGGATGGGGATACGCTATCATTATTACAGCAATCATTCAGCCGGCATGGGGCGGCACAATGCGGGATTTGCACGCCCGGCATGTTGATGGCGGCAACGCCGCTGATCCGGCGGAATAAAGCGCCTGACCGAGGCGAAGTCGAAGACGCGCTTGGCGGTGTGTTATGCCGCTGTACCGGTTATGCCAAAATTATTGATGCGGTGATGGATGCCGCTAATCAGAAACCAGCGGCACCTATGCCTGATCGCAATATTGCTGTTGGCGCCAGAGTAGAACGGCTGGATGGCATTCCGAAACTTAATGGAACCGAAATATTCGGTGCTGATGAATGGCCAGCAGATGCGCTTTATGTGCGGGTGCTTCGCTCGCCTTATCATTCCGCGCAGTTTTCTATCGGTGATGTAGCGGCATGGACAGCGAAACATGATCAGATCAGTCATGTGTTTCTGGCAAGTGATATTGATGGTGATAACAGGTTTGGCGTGATCCCGCCCATGGCGGATCAACCAGCACTAGCCAGTGATGAAACCAGATTCAAAGGGGAAGCGGTAGCATTGATTGTTGGCTATTCGCAGGATATCGCATCACAGGATATATCCGACTTTCCGATTTCATGGACAGAACGGCAACCCATCATGGATGTTCAGTCAGCGATAAAGGATGGGGCGTTACAAATCCATCCACATCGTGATCAAAACCTGCTGATTACCGGTGTGGTCAAACATGGTGATATTGATGCCGGTTTTGCCACAGCAGAACATGTGGCTGAAATGACGTTTTCAACCGGTTATGTGGAACATGCTTATATCGAACCCGAAGCTGGTGCCGCTTGGATGGATGGCGATACTGTTGTCATTCAGGCCTGCACGCAAGCCCCTATTATGGATCGTGATGATACGGCCAAGGTGCTTGGTCTGGCGCAAGAAAAGGTTCGGATTATTCCTTCGGCAACTGGTGGCGGCTTTGGCTCAAAGCTGGATGTATCGGTTCAGCCATTGCTTGGTCTGGTGGCGCTCAAAACCGGCCTGCCATGCCGGATAGTGTATTCGCGTCAGGAATCCATGATGTCGACAACTAAACGCCATCCGGGGGATATGCGGGCAAGAATTGCGGTGGATGCAAGTGGCCGTATCGCCGCCATGGAATTTACAGGGGATTTTAATACTGGCGCATATGCAAGCTGGGGGCCTACCGTGGCGAGTCGGGTGCCTATTCACGCCTCTGGCCCGTATAAAACGCCACATTATCTGGCCAAGGGCAGAGCCATTCATACCAACGGCCCACCATCAGGTGCGTTTCGCGGTTTTGGTGTGCCGCAGTCAACCATTATTCAAGAAGCGCTTTATGATGAACTGGCGCAAAAATGTAATATGGACAGGCTGGCCTTCCGGCGGCTCAATGCCTTGAAAAATGGCGACCGGACAATTTGTAATCAGACGTTAAGCGCGGTTGGTATTGATGAATGTCTGGCCGCGTTAGAACCATTCTGGCAACGCCATCAGGAACAGATCACGGATTTTAATGCCAGAAATACCAGAAAAAAACGTGGTATTGGCGTATCGTCTTGCTGGTATGGTTGCGGGAATACCGCGCTTCCCAACCCGTCAACAATCCGGTTGGGCATTACATCCGAAGGCGCGGTTGTCTTGCATCAGGGTGCGGCAGATATTGGTCAGGGATCAAATACCGTTATCACGCAGATTTGTGCGGATGCACTGGGTATTCCGCTAGCGGATATAACGCTTGTTGGTGGTGATACGGCGATCACGCCGGATTGCGGCAAAACTTCAGCGTCCCGCCAGACGTTTATTACCGGCAAAGCCGCCATGCTGGCAGGGCAAGCCCTGCGTGGTCAGATTTTACGGCTAAGCAATCTGGGTGATGACGCGGTGATTGAAATGCAACAGGGCATCATCACGGTTAGTCATGGCGATAAGCAAAATGATATCGCGCTTAATCCATTGCCGGTGAATGATTACGGCTATGTTCTGATGGCCGAAGAAACCTATAACCCGCCAACTGAAGAACTGGATGAATATGGGCAGGGCAAGCCTTATGCAGTTTATGGATTTGGCGCGCAAGCGGCAGTGGTTGAGGTGGATATGCAATTAGGCACGGTGAAAGTGCTGAACATTTCGGCGGCGCATGATCTGGGCAAAGTGGTTAATCCATTGCTGGCAGAAGGCCAGATTGATGGCGGTATAGCACAAGGGTTGGGCATGGCGTTGATGGAAGAATATATCCCCGGCCGAACAGAAAATCTGCATGATTATCTGATCCCTTCTATTGGTGATATGCCGGACATTGAATATCATCTGATAGAAGTCCCCGACCCCGAAGGCCCGATGGGAGTTAAAGGATTGGGGGAACATGTGTTGATCCCGACTGCGCCTGCTATTCTGAACGCCATTACCGATGCAACAGGTGGCGCAAGAATATATCAAACTCCTGCTGTGCCGCACCGCGTGCTTGCGGCAATCACGGCTAACAACACCACGCATGAGGCGGCGGAATGAGCAAAACAACAGAAAAAATCAGATGCGATGCCTGTCCGGTGATGTGTTATATCGCTGACGGCAATTCCGGTGCTTGTGACCGTTACGCCAATAAGGATGGCCAGATTATCAGGCTTGATCCGTTAACCATTCTGGATCGCCGGATAGAAGCAGGCGATGCCATAAAACCATTTCTGGGGGCAGAATGGGATGACAGTCTGCATCAGGAAAATGGCGCTTTTGTCACGGCCATTGGGGCGGGTACTACTTATCCGGATTATAAACCGGCACCGTTCATTGTTGGCCAGCATCATGATAACGCGGATTTTGTTACTGTCGTAACCGAAGCTATTTTTTCATATTGCGGGGTGAAGGTCAAAATTGATACAGACCGGCATTTAGGTAAGGAAGGCGCGGTTATTCGCGCCAATGGTGAGCCGGTGGGGTTAGTCATGACTAGCGAATATGGCTCACAAATGTTGTCATTGGGCGGTGTTGATCATCTGACTGGCGGAAGCAAAGCCGAGGGGCGGGTGACATGTGATGCGCTGATGAAGCTATGTAATAAAGAGCCGGTTGAATTAAGCATTGATGGCGGATCAACCGTCATTGTTGAATCCGGCAAAGCCCCTGTCGTTGATGGCAAAACAGAACTCCGCATGCGGGTTGGGTGCGGATCAGCAACTATCGGAATGTTTGCGTCACAATGGCTTGGTCATGTTGATGAGGTTGTTGTCGTTGATGATCACATTACCGGCGTTGTGTCTGAACATCAGGCTGGCAAAGTGCTGGGTTGGCCGGATACAGGCATCACTATAAATGGCCGTAGATCAACCCCCGGCCGGTATTTTCAAGTGGCTGAACCGGGACTGGGCTGGGGCGGAACAGATCTGGAAGACCCGCTCAAGATTCTGGGCGCATGGCGGCCAGCCAAAGGCGCACGGCCGGGATTGACCATGCTGATGGTATCAACAACGGGTGAACATTCCGGATATTATATTCTTGATGATGATCTGGTACCACAGCCGCATCCCATGCCAAAAGATTTGCAAGACAGTGTTGATCGGATTGCTGAAAATTGTGAACCGGCGCTTTGTACGGTGATGTTTATGGGGGGAGCTGGCGGCTCATTGCGCGCCGGAGTGACAACAAATCCAATCCGGTTAACCGAATCCGTGCAGTCAGGTCAAACAAAAGTCACTTGTGGCGGCATTGAGGGCTTTATCTGGCCGGGGGGCGGTATCACAATCATGGTTGATGTGGTGAATATGCCTGAAAACGCGTTTGGTTATGTGCCAACGCCAGCGATTGTTGCACCATTGGAATTTACAACAACTAAAGATGAATATATCGCGCTGGGCGGACATGCCGAACAAATCCGTTCGGTGCCAGATATTATCAAAACCGGTGGTGAGTATTCCAAAGACAGTCAGGTGCTTTCTGTTATATCGTCTGATCATGATGATTAACCATTAACCGGTGAGTTGGTCATGTCTGTATCTTCTATCCAAGCCGCATGGTTGCCGCCCGATAACCGGCTTCATCTATTGCATGGACCGATTGATCTGATCATAAAAGCAGAAGGCGTATCCGCAGACCGTGCCTACCGGAAAGCGATACAGGCGATGCAATATCTGCTGGAACGGTTAGTGGTTGAATTGCCATCTTTGCGCCAGAAAACGCAATCCCCCGATCATTATCGGCATCCGGTGGCACGCCGCATGGCTGCTGCAACTAGCGGCTATGAAAACCGGTTTATCACACCAATGGCGGCTGTCGCAGGCGCGGTTGCCGATCATGTGCTGGCGGCCATGACCGCTGAATCCGGCTTGACCAAGGCAAGCGTGAATAATGGCGGTGATATTGCGTTCTGGCTGGCAGATGGATATGACGCAACGGCAATCATGGCCAATCTGGACACGGCACGATGCACCATATCCCATGACAGCGATTGTCGGGGTATGGCCACATCCGGATATGGCGGGCGCAGTTTTTCGCTTGGTATAGCAGATGCGGTTGTTGTGCTAGCTGACCATGCGGCCAATGCAGACGCGGCGGCAACCATGATTGCTAATGCGGTTAATTTGCCAGCTGATTTACCGTCTGATCATCCGGATATGCAGGCGGTGACGCGCGTTCCTGCAGATGCGTTATTGCCAGAAAGCGATCTGGGTGATCAGCCCATTGTCACATCGGTCGGGATGTTATCGCCGGCGGCAATAGAATGGGCATTAGATGCCGGTGAAAACGAAGCAAAAGCGATTATGGCACTAAAACCGGTGGCCGGTGCATTGATCAGGGTCAAAGATCATATACGGGTGGTCGGACTGGATCAGTATCTCAATACCGGCCAAATAAAACATGAAGCGATACAACTTGAAGCGATGCAACTAATGGAGAAAATAACATGACAAGCTTCCCTATTCGTAAAACACAGCTTTTTCTGGAAACGATTTTTCACGAAGGCGGCCCCGCCCCGCAAACACCACGGATGCGTGCGGCGATGGTTGCGGTGGTAAGCAATCCGTTTGCTGGTAAATATCACGAAGATTTGCAATCGGTGATGGATGATCTGAAGCCACTGGGGTTGATGATGACAGATGAACTGATTGATGCGCTTGGCGGTCTTGATGGCATTGATGGCTATGGTAAGGCTGGACTTGCTGGCGAAGATGGTGAGCTGGAACATACCGCGCTCTGGCATGTGCCGGGTGGCTATGCGATGCGGGAAAGACTTGGCGAAGCCAAGGCTATTGTTCCATCTTCGATGAAGGTGGGTGGCGCCGGATGTGCTATTGATATCCCGCTAGGCCATATTAATGCCGCCTATGTCAGAAGCCATTTTGACGCCATGGAAGTCCGGCTAGCTGATTCGCCGCGCCGGGGTGAGATCATGTTCTGTCTGGCCATGACTAAAGGCGGCCGTATTCATCACCGCATGGGCGGATTAGCGGTTGAGGATATCAAAGGCGAAGATGGACTGCGCTAGATTGCTATCACGCCGCTTGTTGCCATGTTACTTGTTGCCATGTTACTTGTTGCTATGTTACTTGCGGTCATGTTGCCGGCTTAATCAACAAATGCCCGTTCAACCACATATTGACCGGGCATACTGTTTGATCCCTCGGTGAAATTCGCATTGTCCAGTATGGCTTTAACGTCTTTCAGCATGGCCATTGATCCACAGATCATGACGCGATCATATTCGGGATCAAGCGGCGGCACGCCCAGATGCGTATATAATTTACCGTTTTGCATTAAATCGGTAATGCGTCCCATGAATGACGTGTCTTCGCGCGTGGTAGTGGCTACTAGGTGAAGCCGGTCAGCCAGCTCACCAACCAGTGGATCAGCTTTCGTTGCAGCAACGGTATTGATCGAATAGCTCAACTCAGCGGCCTCACGACAAGTATGGGTCACAATCAGGGATTCGAATTTTTCATATGCTTCGGGATCACGAATAAGCGAAGCAAAAGGCGCAAAACCAGTGCCGGTGGATATCATCCATAGCCGCTTGCCGGGCAGAAGCGCATCAAGCACCAAAGTGCCGGTTGGCTTTTTGCGGAACCAGACATTATCGCCAATCTTGATATTCTGTAGATGTTCGGTTAACGGCCCGCCGGGAACTTTAATTGAATAAAACTCAATCGTTTCATCCCATGATGGGCTAGCAATGGAATAAGCGCGCCATACCGGTTTTTCGCCGGGCAGTCCGATCATCACAAACTCCCCCGACCGAAAGCGAAAGCTGGCCGGACGGGTCAGCCGAAACCGGAACAGCCGGTCTGTATAATGTTCAACTTCGGTGACGGTTTCTGAAAAAGCAGAATCAGGACAGGTAAAGCTCATAATACTCTCGCAGGTGCTGAATGGGTTTAGGGTTGGCCTATCGGGTTATATGAAGCCATATTATTTGTTTGTATACGAACAAATAATAAAGCTCAAGTCATTATTTTATCACATTCTTCTTGGTTGGCGGTGCTCAGATATAATGGCCAGATCATCAATAGTATCTGCATCAAGAAAGCATCTGTCATCATTTATAGCAAGCGGATTAACAGCATGCGGGTGTGATGTAATGATATCCCTGCCGCCTTTATCGCCTGTGATCTGGCGCAAAAGCGGCAAAAAGGACTTCCCCCATATCACCGGATTAGCAGGGCGCGGTTGCCGGGTTTTTGATTTTACCACCGGTAAGGTGATGGAATGGTCAGGGTTGTCGGCAGATATGTGATGCTGATAAAGCGCATTGATCATTTGCGCCGTGATATTGGGCATATCAGCAAGCAGAATCATGACATCGGTGACATGATCACCGATCCGGTCTAGCCCATGACAAATAGACTGGCTCATGCCCTTGGCATAATTCGGATTAACATGTTGTGCTATGGGTAAATCCGATATCGCATCGGCAAGGTGTCCGGCTTCATGCCCAAGAATAATCATGGACTGATCCAGCTGGCTGTCCAGCATGGTTTTTGCCGCTATCCGGATCATGGGCTCGGATGTGTGATCCACAGGCATAAGGAGTTTGTTTTTGCGTCCCATGCGGGTTGATTGTCCGGCCGCCAACAGGATTCCGCCAATATTACGCATGTCCTTAATCACCCATCATACCAGCAGATACAGACACAGCCCCACGGCGTATCGCGATCAGCTCAGCCAGAATGGATACAGCAATTTCCGCTGGCGTTCTGGCCTTGATATCACATCCTGCTGGTGCGCTTATCCGCGCCAGTTGTTCATCGGTAAAGCCATCCTGTTTTAATCGGTCGCACCGTTTGGCATGCGTGCGGCGACTGCCCAGACTGGCGATATAGAATACAGGGCGGTGCAACGCTATCCGCAAGGCAGCATCATCCAGTTTCGGATCATGAGTTAGCGTTACGACAGCTGACATATGATCTAATGCCGCCGCATCAAGAATATCATCTGGCCAATCTTTGATCAGCGTTGTATCCGGAAAACGGGCTTCATTTATAAAACTGATGCGGGGGTCAATGACGTTGACATCAAACCCTGCCGCCATCGCCATTGGTGCCAGATGCTGGCTAATATGCACGGCACCAATAATATAAAGCCGGGGTTGGGGGTCAACGGATAGACGAAAACATGTGCCATCACCGGATAATGTGTTGGCAGGCTGATCTGTTCTGGCAATGGTCATCATGTGCTGGTCGATATGACAGTCAATCACCACCGATTGCTGTTGAGCGAATTGCGTTTTGATATAGACAAACAAATCAGCCATATGACTGGTCTTGGCGGTGCTGGCGCATATCCAAACCGATATGGCGCCGCCACAAGATAACCCGACTTGCCATGCGTCTTCGTCCGCGACATCAAAATTAAGCTGTGTTGCAGTGGCGTTAATCATAACGTCATTAGCGGCTTGCATCACGGCGCTTTCGACACAGCCGCCGGATACTGAACCTTCTATGTGGCCGTCATCACGGATAATCATGACGCTACCGGCTGGCCGGGGGGATGATCCCCATGTCTGAATAACAATAGCGATAGCCAGATCATGCCCTGATTGATGCCATTCGACCGCCAAATCCAGTATTCGGTCATCAGATAATGCCCGCATGTGTTTCTCCGGTATGATGCTCTGTCACCAAAAGATATGAATTATTAACTCAGCACAGGTATCAGTAGTTAACAATAATAGAAAGTTATAATAAGATCACGTCAGAAAACGAGATAAATTGAGGGGGATATGATGCGAGCTTTATCTTTATTGGTTATTGGTGGGATTTTTGGTGCAATGGTCGGGTTTCTAATAGCTGCCGGTTATGGCATTACGCTTGATGGTCATGATCATGCGACTGATCACCATGATACCGATAAACAGCATGCAGCAATCCATAGCCAGATGATTGATCTGTCGGATATGGCTAATCCGCCATCGGTTAAATTGATGGTGATGAAAGACACAGTGTCCGGATGGAATCTGCATCTGCAAACAGATCATTTCAGCTTTGCCGCTGATCAATCCGGTGCCGCGCATAAAGCCGGTTACGGCCATGCCCATCTGTATGTTGATGGTGTTAAAATATCCAGACTTTATGGGGAATGGGCGCATCTGGGTGACTTAACGCCGGGGGAACATGTGATCCGCGTGACGCTGAATGCCAATAGTCATGAAGCGCTTGCTGTTGGTGATATGATGATTGCCGCCGAAGCCACGGTTATTCAAGAATAAACATATCCTTACTCCATGCCGGTGGTGCCATTGGATAAGGCCAGAATGATAAGAGAGTTTTGATGTCTTTATACGCATCCATCATGCTGGCCACTGGTGCGCTGGCTGGTGGGTTTATCAATGGACTGGCTGGTTTCGGGACGGCTTTATTTGCTTTGGGCTGGTGGCTGGCTATTCTGCCGCCCGAAGAAGCGGTAACGATGGTGGTCATTATGTCATTGGTTAGCGGCATATATGGATTGCGTGAAATCCGTCATTCCATTCAACCGGCGCGTTTAGCCCGTTATGTGGTGCCGGCATTAATCGGCTTACCATTTGGCATGGCCTCATTAGCGCTGGTTAATGTGCTTATTCTGAAAATTATTGTTGGCTGTTTGTTGATCTTATTTGGCGGCTATTCCATTTTACGCCGCCGCATGCCAAACATCACCGCAACCTATTGGCGGATAGATATCTGTATCGGCGGCATTGGCGGTATACTTGGTGGGCTAGCCGGTCTGTCGGGGGCAATACCGACCATGTGGGTAACGTTGCATGACTGGGCAAAAGCAGAACGCCGCGCGGTGTTGCAACCGTTTAATATGATCATTCTGGGATGTGTGCTGATTGTGTTTTTGATTCAGGGCATGATGACGATGCATGTGCTTTTTATGGCGTTGCTGGCCTTGCCATTTACCGTGCTGGGGGCAAGGCTGGGGATCATGCTTTACCGGCGCGTCAATGATAAGCAATTTTTACAGATCATTATCTGGCTTATTCTGATATCTGGTCTGGTGCTGGTTAGCCGTGAGCTGGCACAGTGGTTGCGTTTCGGATAAATAATGGTTTAGCTCAAGCTATACTTTATCGGATAAATATGTCTAAAATACCTTTGATGAAATAGAAGTTACCGATTTAATATCATGACAGATTTTTGCAGTATGACAGCAACCGCGCTGGTTGCAGGTATTAAAAAAGGTGATTTTTCACCTGTGGAAGTAATGGAAGCATCGATCAATCGCATTGAAGCTGTTGATACGGCGTTAAATGCTATGGTCACGCGGGATTTTGACCGCGCCATGGATAGCGCCAGGGATGCCGAAGCCAGACGTTTGAAAAACGAAGATATCGGGGCATTAGCCGGATTACCGGTCGGCATCAAGGATTTAGAAGCCACCGCCGGTATCAAAACAACTTATGGCGCTCTGCCGTTCAAGGATTATATTCCCGATCAGGATGATTTGTCGGTGGCTAAGGTAAAATCAGCTGGCGGTATTGTTATTGGCAAAACAAACACCCCGGAACATGGCACGGGCGGCAATACATGGAATGATGTCTTTGGCATATCCGCCAATCCGTTTGATACTGATAAAACGCCATCTGGCTCATCAGGTGGGTCAGCCGCCGCACTGGCCGCGGGCATGGTGCCGCTAGCGTCAGGGTCGGATTTTGGCGGTAGCTTACGAACTCCGGCCAGTTTTTGCGGCATTGTCGGTTTCCGGCCTAGCCCCGGCTGTGTTCCAGATGTTGATAAGCCGGTTGGGCTGGCGCCATTTGCCGTGCTGGGTCCTATGGCCAGACATGTTTCTGATGCCATATTGCTATTACACGCACAATCATCGAATGATCCGCGTGATCCGTTTTCACATACGGCGCGTGGGGATATGCCAGCATCGCTTGATCCGGCAGATTTAAGCCAGATGACCGCCGCGATTTCCACGGATTTGGGGGTAGCATCGGTTGCGAATATGATACGCGGTTTGTTTGATCAACGGGTTGGGCATCTGGCCGCATCGTTCAAAGAATGCCAGCGGCGTGATCCGGTTTTTGATAATATCCATGACTGCTTTGAGATTTTGCGAGGGGTTAGTTATGTTGCCGGCCTCAAGGATTATGTCGATACGCATCGTGATGTGATCAGCCCGTTAGTGGTTGATAATGTGGATAGGGCGCTGACCTATTCTCTTGCTGATGTGGCAGACGCCTCACATACGCAAACAGTTCTGGCAAGGGCATGGTTATCGCTATTTGATGAGGTGGATGTTGTAATCTGTCCAGCGGCATCTGTTGCGCCATTTGCGAAAACAACTAAATATATTGATATGATTGATCAGGTAAAATTGCCAACATATATGACATGGCTTGCGCTCAGCTATGCGCCAACAATGGTGATGGCATGTTCGCTGGTGGTGCCATGTGGTGTTGATCAGGACGGCATGCCGTTTGGTATTCAATTGCTGGGCGCGCCGGGGACAGATCGCAAATTACTTGCTATTGGTCTGGCGATTGAACAGGTGCTGGCATCGCATCCGGAAACCATGCGCCCATTACCCGATCTGGCTAAATTGACCGCATCCGCCCGATAAAATAATGACAAAAAACAGCAGGGCAAAATATCTCCGCCCTGCTGAATAGTCACAATATTGCGGTTTAAACGCCAGCCGGATTATCCAGATCAGCACCTATCGCGGCCAGATCAGAATAACGATCACCAATACGGTGATGGGGACGGCCACCAGTTGACCCGCCAAAAGCAACAATCAATTCCTGATCAGCCGGTGCATCATGAATATGCATCTGAACCGTCAGATAATGTGACCGCCGGCCAGTATCATTTTTATCCATTAGCGGAATATTAAGCTGGGTATTGCCGGGGCCTCTTGTGCTGGTAAAGCCCAGATAGGCCGTGCCGCCAACAGCTTTACGCAGAACATTGCCATAATTAACGGTATGGATAATAGCCGAAGCATGTTCCAGCTCACCGTCCAGCCCAACCATGGATGCCTTTCCAAGCGCTTCGATAGCATCGCCACCACCGCCAAGCTCTAGCATCTGATCCGTCAGGATTTGTCCCATTTTAGGGCCAAATACTCTGATTTCCGGCATTAAGTCCTCAACAAAACCACGGCCTGCCCAGGGGTTTTTTATGACGGCGGCAGCACCGAACAGCACCAGCGGCTGTTCTGCTTCTTTGCCACCATCAGATGTGATGATTTCTTTGTAAGTCACAATTTTTCTGATTTGTGGTTCCATGATGTAATCTCCTTTTCCTTTGTAAAGTTTGTCAGATGCGGTGATTAGATAGAATGATGTGTGGCCAGAAAATCGACCAGTACCTGATTAAACCGGTCGGGGTCTTCCATCATGGCCATATGCCGCAATCCTTTTAGAATGGTAAGCCGAGCATTGGGTATTTCGGCGGCAATGGCGGCGCTCATATCGGCATTATTGCCATAATCTTCGTCACCTGTCATGACCAGCGTCGGGCAGGATATCGGCGATTCTGGTGCGACCAGTTCATCCACGCCACTCACCAGAACCTGATAGATATCCGGATAGATATTTTTGTCGTTTGCTTTCACCCATTGTCTGATCTGATTCAGTGTATGTGGATCATTGGCGCGAAAGGCATCAGTAAACCAGCGGATAAGCGCGTCTTCGACTGTCGCATCAGGGCCGTCTTTTTGCGCCTGATACACTCTGTTCTGAATATGATCATGGGCGGCTTGGGTGCGCTGATGGGGGGAATGCAGGATAGCAATGGATTTGGCTTTATCCGGATGATCCATGGCAAAGCGGCGAACGATCATGCCGCCAAGCGAAAACCCCATAATCGTTGCCTGCTCTATATTCAGCGCATCCATTAATTCTGCCAATTGACGGGAAAACATACTCAGGCTGGGTTTTTCAGGCGGCGGCACGGATTGGCCATGCCCATAAAGATCATAACATAGCACCTGACCATATGCGGCAAGCGCAGGGGTCTGATATTGCCACATCTGATGGTTAAGCCCTAAGCCGTGGATAAGAATAATGGTCGATTTACCACTGCCAGTCAGCTGATAATATGTGCCGTTTGAGTTGAATATTGTCATGTTATGATACCGTCAAGCCGGTAGCGGCCGATAGGCAACAACCTCAACCTCAACCCGAACATCGACCAATAGCTCACTAATTACAGCGGAACGTGCGGGCGGGTCTTGTGGAAAATAATCAGCATAAACGGCATCAAATCCCGGAAAATCAGCACGGTCACGCAACCATACCATAGCTTTTACCACATCCGGCAAATCGCAATCAGCCAGATGTAGCGTTTCGGTGATAGCATCCAGAACAACACGGGTCTGGTCTTCTATTGTGCCGTGAGTCATGACCGCCCCATCCTGCATAGGAATCTGGCCGGTTAAATAGACAAAATCACCTGCTCTGATAGCGCGTGATAAAGACAATGTCCGTCCGTTAATAACTAACGGCTCACCAATGACAGTTTTCATAATGTCCTCATTCAGGATGTTGTTATCTATCGTCACTGCCGAAAGGTTAACAGGTTTTCACTTTTTCGCCAAAACATGGCTAAAAAATTAATCTTGGGGTTTCGTGTCTTCCTACCATAGTATGGATGAAACCAGACATAAGTTATTGGAGGACGCAGTAATGGCAAATCAGAACACATATCAGATGCTGATTGATGGCGCATGGGTTGACGCAAGTGACGGTAAAACATTCCCCAGCATCAATCCGACTACTGAACAGCCATGGTGCCATATTCCGGAAGCCACAGAAAGTGATGTTAATCAGGCCGTTGAAGCCGCGCATCATGCGTTTACCCAAGGCCCCTGGGCTAAAATAACACCAACAGAACGTGGGCGGTATTTGCGCCGTCTGGCCGAATTGCTGGCAGAAAAGTCAGAAGAATTAGGCCGGTCAGAAACCATTGATACTGGTAAAATGCTAAAAGAAACGCGCTGGCAAGCCAAATATATAGCTGAGTTTTTTCAATATTATGCCGGATGCGCTGATAAAATTCATGGCGAAACGCTGCCCATTGATAAACCGGACATGTTGACCATGACGTTTCGGGAACCGCTTGGCGTGGTAGCAGCGGTTGTGCCTTGGAATTCACAATTATTTCTGGTAGCGGTTAAAATTGGCCCGGCGCTGGCGGCGGGTAATACGGTTGTGCTGAAAGCATCCGAACATGCCTCAGCACCTATGCTTGAGTTTGGTAAACTGATTCAGGAAGCCGGTTTCCCCCCCGGCGTGGTCAATATTATTACCGGCCATGCTGATCCTTGCGGCAAAGTGTTGACCTCGCATCCGAAAGTAGCACGGATCAGCTTTACCGGCGGCACTGGTGCGGCGCGGCATGTGGTGCGTAATTCTGCTGAAAACTTTGCCGAAGTGTCGCTTGAGCTAGGCGGCAAATCGCCATTCATCGTTTTTGATGATGCCAATATCGAAAGCGCGGTTAATGGGTCGATTGCCGGTATTTTCGGGGCAAGTGGCCAGAGCTGTGTGGCGGGCTCACGCCTGTATCTGCATAATAGCATCGCGGATGCGTTTCTCGAACGCATGCTGGGGCAGGTCAATCAGATTCGCATTGGTGATCCACTGGAAGAAGACACCCAGATGGGGCCACTGGCAACCATAGATCAGATCAATCATATTGAAAATCAGGTCAAAATAGCGAAATCCGAAGGTGCTAATATTCTAACTGGCGGTAAGCGGCCAACCACCCCTAATCAGGGCTGGTATTATGAGCCAACAATTATTTCCTGCCCGGACCAGAAACTGACTATTGTTGATACGGAACTGTTTGGCCCTGTGCTTAGTGTGATGCGTTTTGATGACGAAGAAGAAGTACTAAATCTGGCAAATGATAGCAAATACGGCCTTGCGGCAGGCATTTTTACAACTAATCAGGCGCGTGCCATGCGGATGACGCAATCGGTTAATGCCGGCATTGTCTGGGTCAATACCTATCGGATGGTATCGCCAATTGCACCATTTGGCGGATATAAGGATTCCGGCTATGGCCGTGAAAGCGGGATGGATGCCATTTACGATTACACTCGCCCAAAAACAGCATGGATCAACATTTCGGATGCGCCAATTGGCAATCCGTTTGTCATGCGATAAGCCGGTGGATCACCGCATCAGCGATAATGGCGGCTGTATCGGTCACAATTAGCGGATTGATTTCTATCATGTGAAGCGTGGGCTGTTCAGCCATCAGATCAGATAAGATACGGATGGTGTTAACCACGGCATCCATATTGCCGGCACCATGGCCACGATAGCCATTGATCAGCTTTGCCGCCGCCAGTTGATTTAGCGCGTGATGAATACGCGTATCATCATGGGGCAGGATAACAGTCACCGCATCCTTTACCAGCTCCACCAGAATACCGCCGGATGCAATGGTCAGAATACAGCCAAATTGTGCATCACGGCGAATACTGATCATCAGCTCACTTACGGCATTGGTCACATATTCTTCTATCATGATGCCTTCGATACGGGCATCCGGTGCTAGCCGTGCGCAGTTATGATGAATGTCATGATAAGCGTCCATCACCGCTTGCTGATCCTCAAGCCCCAGCTTAATGGCGCCATATTCTGTTTTATGGGGCATATCCGGACTCACTGCCTTGGCCACCACTGGAAAACCCATTTCCCCCAGAGCGGCCAGAACCGCATGATCAGATAGCTGATCCGGATGTGTGATCAACACGGAACGCGGAACATGCAAACCGGCTTGAGCCAGCAGGGATTTGCTTTGCTTTTCGTCCAGCATAATCGTATCCGCAAGTTTATTATCATCTGGGGCTATCATCAACTGGGCTGGCGGTGCCGCAAGCAGGCTTTGTCGGGCGCTCGCATATTGGGCGGCGGCTTTCATGGCTTTCATACAGTCACCAATCCCCTGCATCGGGGCAACGCCTGCCTGAATAAGCTCATCGCGGATATCCTGATCCAGATTTTCGGCAATCGTGCAACAGACGGCAGCAGGGATATTATATCGCCGGGTTGCCCGAACAAAAGCCATGGCATCATTATAATAATAGACGCGGCTTTCATCCAGCCCCGGTGCCGGATAATCCTGAATAAGAACAGCCATATCCGTGTCTGATTTAACCATTGTGTCAAAAACAGGCTCTGTTTTTTCGGGCATGCCCCATATCGGGGTCGTATAATCCAGCGGGTTGGATACCGTTGCGGTATGCGGCAATAAAGGTAAGAGATCTGCTTGCCGCCGGGCATCAGGACGCGGATATTCCAGCCCCAGTTCCTCCCCATAATCCGCCAGCATGGTAGCACCACCACCGGAACAGGTGAATCCGGTGACGCGATAACCTTTCGGGCGGTTGGTGACGGTCAGATATTTCAATATTTCCAGAAAATCCCCCGGTTCTTTCGCTCGAATAATGCCAAGCCGGTCAAAAAACGCCTGATACACATCATCGGTGCCGGAAAGCGATCCGGTATGGCTAATCGTTAGCTCTGCGCCAATCGCCGATGTTCCTGTTTTAAGAACAACAATAGGCTTATCAGCGGCCAGTGCTCTCATGGCGGCGGCTTCAAACGCTTTGATATCTTTCAATCCCTCGATATGGATACCGATGGCATGGACTTCTTCCCGATCAACCAGCGTGTCTATGCAATCCTCGATTCGCATCATGGCCTGATTGCCAATAGACATCATATAGGCCAGCGGCAATGACCGCATGCTCATGGTCAGATCAGAGGACAGCATGCCGCTTTGGGTGATGACCGCCGCGCCGTATCCGGGAAAATTCCCGCCATGGGCAAATGGCCATAACGCCACGCGATCAACATAATTAATCAATCCATAACAATTTGGCCCGATCAACGCCATATCGCCAGCGGCTTCAACTAGTTTGGCTTCTTTTTTTGCGCCTTCTGCGCCAACCTCGCCAAAACCGGCAGTGTAGACAACTGCCCCGCCTGCACCCATGGCGTTCAGCTTGGCCATGGTTTCAATGGCGGCATCAATCGGGACAGCAACAAAACAGGCATCTGGCGGTTCAGGCAGATCATCAACAGACGCATAACAGCGATGCTCACCGATATGTTCCCGTTTCGGGTTAACAGGCCAGAACGGGCCGGTATAACCGATGCGGCGGCATTCGGTAGCAACAGTAACCGCATCTGTGCCGCCAATAACCGCCACATGTCGCGGCTTAAACAGCCGTTTCAGATTTGCTTTCTGTTCGGGGGTCATGCACCTAGCGGTCTTAGGATTGAGCGGGTAATGATGTGCCGCTGGATTTCTGATGTGCCGTCCCATATCCGTTCCAGTCTGGCATCACGCCATAACCGGTGGATGGGCAATTCTTCCATCAATCCCATGCCGCCATAAATCTGCACTGTGTTATCGGCCACCCGACCCAGCATTTCTGAGCAGTATAGCTTGACCATAGCGGCATCTGCATCTGACATCATGCCTTTATTGGCTTTATGGATAGCATCCTGAACCAGCAGGTTACCGGCGCGAATTTCCACTGCCATATCTGCCAGCTTGAATCCGGTAGCCTGAAAACGGCCAATTGGCTGACCAAACTGTTTACGGTTTGCCGCCCAGTCACAGGCCAGATCATACATCCGTTCGGCTTTACCGCAACAGGTCGCGCCAACCCATATCCGCCCCATGCCCAGCCATTTACCGGCCAGCTCAAGTCCTTTACCGACCTCACCCAGAACATGCGCGTTGCTAAGCCGGACATCATTGAAATCCAGCTTGAAATTGAGATAGCCGCGATAGCTGACACAGTTATATCCGATATCGATATCAAAGCCTTTCATACCAACATCAACCAGAAACGCGGTGATTTGTGGGCGTTTGGATGAACCGCTTTCATCATATCCGGTAGCCGCAAACACAATGGCAAAATCCGGCATAACAGGGCCAGATACAAAATGCTTGGAACCGTTTAGAATCCAGTCATCGCCATCACGTTTGGCAAAGCTCCGCATAGACATAATGTCTGATCCGGCTTCGGGTTCA
>JAHEII010000047.1 GCA_024639485.1 Alphaproteobacteria bacterium | reverse complement strand
TATCAACGGTCAAATCAGCCAGTGTTGCAATCGCAGCATTTATGTCATCCATAAATCCATCGACCAGTATCAGATCATCCAGCTGATATCCCGATAGATACATTTCAGGCACAAGCAGTATATCCGCCTGTTGCACAGCCGCCTGTTGATGCGCTCTGGTCAGGGCAGTTGTATTTTCAGCTATCCCGCCAAGTTTGAAATTTAATTGGGCAATAGCGCAGATAAGATGCGTTTTCATAACAGATTCCTAACAGGAAAGATGACCGCTGGCAAAGGCAAAACCATGATAAAAGCCGTTACGGAATAAGGAATTCACGCCCTTTTTTCACGCGGCTAATATCGCCATAGGCTATGATATCAGCGGTGGCATATGTTTCTGCCCATTTATTAGGAAGAAAAGACCCGCTGCCAATTAAATTAACCGGTGCTTCCGCGAGCGCAAAAACCCTGCATTTTTCGGGGCCAAATCCACTTGAACAAACGATTTTCACATCTTTGAATCCATGCTTATCCAACTGTTCGCGCATATGCCATGTTGCCGCCGCTGATACGCCCGTCCCGATCAAGTTTTTTAGATCATTATCCGTGCGATAGGCGCGAATGGATTCTGGCTTGTTGCGATCCAGTACCGCGTAGGATTCCTGCACGTCCAGTCCTTCGCAATAGCGGCCGCCATGGGTATCCAGCCGCAACGATAGCTCACCTGCCGCTGCCATATCAGAAAATTCTTCCGCGACAGCCAGACCGTCACTAATCTCACATCCGAAGTAATCAACCAGCACCGTTAATGGCTGATCAGGAAAGGTTTTGCGATATAATCTGGCGGCTTCCAGCGTTGATCCGGCATATCCGATCAGCGCATGTGGCATCGTTCCACGGCCGCGTGTTGCTCCAAATAAATGGGCAGTATGATCCGTGGATGATCCAATAAAACCGATGGCATTTTCATTTTTTTGTGCCACTTTAGACCCTACAGATGCGCCATATGCCATTAATTCTGCCATATCTGTTCCGGCACAATGGCGGGCATCCATAGCTAGAAAAGACACGTTAGAAAGACTGGCGCACATGGCATGGGCGTTATACGCCGCCACACATGCCGCCCCGATGCGTTGCAGAAATACCGTTTCCAGATCAACCAGACCGGATAAGGCACCAGTGATATAACAAATCGGCTGACCAGCACCGACCCAGTTTCCTTCGGGGTGACACAGATTAATATCTACCTTCATATTACGATGCGCCATCATGGCTTCTAGCCAGTCAATCGCCATGGCAGGGGCAGATAACACTGGCCGCCGCATGAACACCGCATAGGTAACATCAACATCACCATGCTTTTCAACAACGGCCTTGCTCCGCAGAAAATAGCTATCGGTCAGGCTGGGGTGCTGTTCAGGGCGTGGCCCCGGGAAACGTGACGATGATTTCATTGACTTGCTCTTTTATATCAGCCGTGCATCATGAGCTATGCTAAGATGCCTTGGCCAGTCCATCCTTGGTGCCGCGCCGCTTTTGCAACAGGTCTGCAATCAGAAAAGCCAGCTCAAGCGACTGATTGGCATTAAGACGTGGATCACAAAACGTATGGTAGCGATTGGATAAATCTTCTTCGCTTACTGACTGCACATCACCGCCAACACATTCGGTTACATCTGAGCCAGTCATTTCAAAGTGAATTCCACCCGGATGCGTACCCACCATATCATGAGCATTGAAGAATCCGGCAACCTCACCCAGAACATCATTGACCCGCCGTGTTTTATATCCGGATGACGCTTTTACCGTGTTGCCATGCATCGGATCACTACACCATACCACATCAAAACCGGACGCTTTCACGGCTTCTAGCATGGGGGGTAGCTTATCCATGATCTTATCAGCACCCATCCGGCTAATCAGCGTCAGCTTGCCCGGTGCATTATCAGGGTTGAGGGTTTCGATCAGGCGCAACAAATCATCTATTTCCATAGAGGGCCCGCATTTTAACCCAATCGGATTCTTGATCCCGCGCATATATTCAACATGCGCCCCATCAATTTGCCGTGTCCGGTCACCGATCCAGATCATATGGGCAGACGTTGAAAAATATCCGCCTTCATTGGTCAGCGTATCTTTGCGAGTGAACGCTTCTTCGTAGTTCAGCAACAAGGCTTCGTGGCTTGTATAAAACTCGGTTTCGCGCAAGGGCAATGTTGTCTTGCTGGAAATACCGCAGGCATGCATGAAATTCAGACAATCATCAATCTGGCTGGCAATTTCTTCATAGCGCTTGGCTTGTGAGGAATCTGAGATAAAATCCAGCGTCCAGCCATGTACTTTTTCCAGATCAGCCAGACCACCGGATGCAAAAGCCCGCAACAGGTTCAAGGTTGATGCAGATTGGTGATATCCTTCCAGCATCCGCATGGGATCAGGTATCCGTGCCGCTGGCGTAAAGGCATTACCATTAACCATATCACCGCGATAGCTGGGCAGCTCAACACCGTCAATAACCTCAACCGGAGATGAACGCGGCTTAGCGAATTGCCCGGCGATCCGGCCAACTTTAATCACCGGCATAGAAGCCCCGAAAGTAAGCACAACAGCCATTTGCAAAAACAGCTTGAAGGTATCACGAATGCGATTTGCAGAAAAATCATCAAAGCTTTCGGCGCAATCCCCGCCCTGAAGCAGAAATGCTTTGCCCATAGCCACATCAGCCAGCCGTTCCCGCAATGCCATCACCTCGCCAGCGAAGACAAGCGGCGGCATTGATGCCAGCTTTGCTTCCACAGATTTCAGTTTTTCCTGATCATCATATTCAGGCACCTGTAAAATTGGCAATTCACGCCAGGAATTCGGTGTCCAGCCCATTATTAACCCCATTACATAATTATTAGATCATATTAGCAGTAATTTTTCTGATTTGACAATGATTTAGCATAACCAGTCTAGCAAAAGTCACATAGCTCAGGCTATTCCCCTCTGGCGGTACGCATGGTGACGAATTCCTCAGCGGCGGTGGGATGAATACCAATGGTAGCATCAAAATCTGCTTTTGTGGCACCAGCTTTGACAGCAATGGCTATGCCCTGAATAATTTCTGCCGCGTCAGCACCCAGCATATGCACGCCAATCACCTTATCATTAGCGGTATTAACGATCAGCTTCATCACGGTTTTCTCATCTCTGCCGGAAATGGTGTTTTTCATCGCACGGAATGACGCGGCATAGACCTTAACCGGTAAGCCCTGTTCTATGGCCTGCTCTTCGGTTAGCCCGACTGTGGCCAGTGGCGGTTGACTAAATACCGCTGATGGAACGTTATTGTAATCCATCTGGCGGTTCTGCTGGCCATAAATCCGGTCAGCAAAGCCATGTCCTTCGGCAATCGCAACTGGCGTTAAATTAATACGGTCAGTCACATCACCAATAGCGTAAATGGACGGAACAGAGGTTTGCGCCGCATCATTGACTTTGATAGCACCTTTACTGTTAAGCAAAACACCCAGTGCATCCAGCCCAATTCCGGCAATATTCGGGCTACGGCCAGTAGCCGCCATGACAGCATCTGCGTGCAGTATCTGGCCATTATCAAGCGTTACGATATGCTTGCCAGTATCATCAGCACCGGATACAGACATGATATTTGCGCCTGCATGTAACGTGATGCCGCGATCCCGCATAGCATCCATCAATCCTTGCCGCATATCCTGATCAAAGCCGCGCAATGGTTGATCCGCGCGGAATACCAGATGCGTCTTGGCCCCGAAACCGGCAAATATTCCGGCAAACTCTACCGCAATATAACCGCTTCCCATAATCACAATTTCATCAGGACGTTCAGCCAGATCAAGCGCTTCGTTTGAGCTAATGGCGTGATCCCGCAACCCCGGAATATCCGGTATATGCGGCCATCCGCCAACAGCAATCAGAATACGCTCTGCTGTATAGGTTTTCCCATCAACGGTGACTTCATGGGCGCCTGTCACCACACCACGGCCTTGCAAAACCGTAACGCCGGCATTATCCATCAACCCCTGATAGATACCGGCCAGACGGTCAAGTTCAACATTCTTGGCCTTGATCAATGCCGGCCAGTCATGGACAGGCTGGCCAATATGCCAGCCAAATCCGGCCGCATCAGCAAAATCAGCCGCAAAAGCGGCGCCATATACCAACAGCTTTTTGGGTACACATCCGCGCAAAACACATGTCCCGCCTAGCCGGTCTTCTTCAACAACAGCAACACGGGCGCCATGACCAGCCGCTATTCTGCTGGCGCGAACACCACCGGAACCGCCGCCTATGGTAATCAGATCAAAATCATATATGGGTGCCATGGCATATCTCCTACACGCCTAGTGATACGCGGCTAGCCCCAAAAAATCCAACATAAAATCAGCCGTTTCACCATAACGTGGTCATGCCTGACAGATGATTTGGCTAATATATCGTTTGAATATTAATGCACCATCCCCGGCGGTAACAGAGCATCGGTATCCGGACGTTCCGGACGGTCGCCATAATCGCCCGAAATAGCGGTCGATAGCCGGACATAGTCAATCAACTGCCGCATGCCGGAAATCAGCTCAATCATCTGTTCTGGCGTCATCGCAAAAATCGATATTTTGGAATAGATGGAAAACGTTACCGGCCCCGGACAAATGCCATATCCATCCAGAGTTGTTCCAATGATATTTTCCAGCATCATAGATGTCATAATAGGCGTGTAAATCGGCTCACCGGATGTTTTTTATGAATGTGCCATATATGAGGATTTCATCAATACTGATCAGAGGATCAATCTGGATCGGAAAATGATTATCATCTCCCAGAACCCAATGACCATTTTCGGAATGAGAAATTTTACCAAGATCATGGTCTCCCATTTCATCAAGGGAACTTATAAGCGCATGTACTGACATAATTGACCTCACTGTTGCCTGCAAACATGCAAACTTGAACAATTATTGATTAATTATAAATTAACCTTTTTAATGAAGTTGATTGTTTATATTAGGAGTCGATAATACATATGGATAGCCTAATATATTACTATAGGATCATGACTTTACTAAATGTAATTAAACAAAAAATATAGCATGGAAATTTCTCACCATGCTATATACATAAGATCATATTAAATTAATAATTGGTATTTTATGCTTTTATAAAGCCAATTATTAACGAAAATTTAGCGCCATTCAGCAGGCTCGATATCATCTGGCAAAGTCGCTTTATAGCTTGGCACCGCATTGGAAAAATCCATCATCCATGATGCCAGTGACGGGCAGTAATCACGCCAGTCCAGTTGCTTTCTGTAATCATAATGATCCAGCGCACATGCCAGCGCAATATCCGTGGCGGTTGGCGTTGCCCCATTTGTATAAGTGGGGTTTTCTGCTTTGATCTCAGCAAAGCTGCGCGTGACTTTTGCCAGTTGATAATCAACAAAACTTTCAACCCGCATATTTTCAGGCCGGAAACGGCCTTCATAGACAATCAGGATGCCAGCATCAAGCATACCAATCACACGGGCTAATGCTGTTTTCAAACGGATCGTTTCCATCCCTGTACCGGGATACAGGATACTGGTTCCGTGTTTGGCGGTATAAAGCTGATCAAAATAATCCAGAATAACGCGGGTATCATAAATCACGTCATCACCAACCAGCAATGTCGGTATTTTACCAAGCGGATTCTGCTGCCGCAGATCATCATCCGGATCATTGGTATCTGCCGCCACAACAGTCATATCACCGGACATGCCAAGCACATCAGCAGCTATTTTTACCATGCGCCCAAAGGGGGATGGCGGTGAGGTTCTTAGGATCATCATGATATCTCCTTGTTATTAATTTGATTAGAACCATGGCACTAATTCCTATACCTGTCCAGCATCGGATTGCACCTTTGGCAGGATCGCGTTAAGGTGCGGGTTGCAAACCCAATTTTTCAAGCAGGAGCATCAGTCATGGCAAAAATCACGTTCTTAGGACTAGGCGTTATGGGATATCCTATGGCCGGACATTTGAAGCAAAACGGCCATGATGTCACGGTGTATAACCGGACAAAAACGAAAGCAGCCGAATGGGTCAGAGAACATGGCGGCCAGATGGAGGATACGCCAGCAGATGCGGCAAAAGATGCTGATATTGTTTTTTGCTGTGTTGGCGCGGATAAAGACCTTTATGCAGTCACCATTGGCGCGGATGGTGCTTTTTCCAGCATGCCATCCGGCAGCGTTTTTGTTGATAACACAACCGCATCAGCAGAAGCCGCCCAGACACTGGACAAAGCCGCCAGAGAACGCGGCCTGCATATGATTGATGCCCCTGTTTCGGGTGGTCAGGCAGGCGCAGAAGGCGGCAAGCTTACCGTTATGTGTGGGGGTGACGCCGATATTTTTGAAAAAGTAAAACCTGTCATTGCATGTTATGCCGCCAAGGTCATTCTGATCGGCGGATCAGGTGCCGGACAGCTGACTAAAATGGTCAACCAGATTTGTATTGCCGGATTAGTTCAGGCCTTATCAGAAGCCATTAATTTTGGTCAGCGCGCTGATCTGGATATGGATAAGGTACTTGAAGTCATTTCCGGCGGCGCGGCGCAATCATGGCAAATGGTCAATCGCGGCTCAACCATGTCAGCAGATGAGTTCGATTTCGGCTTTGCCCTTGACTGGATGATCAAGGATTTGGGTATGTGCATGGAAGAAGCCAAGAAAAACGGCTCAAGCTTGCCAGTAACCGCATTAGTCGCGCAATATTATGCCCAGCTTTCTGATCGTGGCTTTGGCCGCAATGACACCTCGGCATTGATCAAATTGCTACGTTAACTGAACCGTCAAGCCGAATTAAAGCGTGGCATCAAGCGCGGTGATAGCAATAGCCGCGTTAGCCGCTTCCACGCCTTTTTTGACAAAATGTTCTGCAAAAAACGCAATCATTTCGGGATTTTCCTGAAAATTATGGGGCGTTAATACAACCGATAATACCGGAACGCCAGTATCAAGTGTTGCCCGCATCAGCCCATCAATAACCGATGAAGATACAAAATCATGGCGATAGATACCGCCATCAACAACAAAGGCGCATCCGGCAATCGCCGCGTATTTGCCGCTTTCTGCCAGCTTTTTGGCCACTAATGGGATTTCTAGCGCACCCGGAACATCAAATACATCAATCTGATCAGCTGGAATAATTTGCTGAAATCCGGTCAATGCCTGATCAACAATATCACTATGCCAGTTTGCTTTGATAAACGCGAAACGTGTTGTGGATGATGAAGCGCCCATGGGATTTGTCTCCTATTCAAGGGATGAAGCCATAATAAAAGCTGTTATTATATAGGTAGGTAATCCGGACAGATTAAGCAAGCCATCTAGTTGCTATATTTTGTCTCATCTTCGATTTCCGGAGGTTGGTGAGCAGTGATGTTAATTGCCCCGCCTGTCCATGGGGTGATAGAAACCAGACAGCTATGTGCCGCCGGCCCTTGCGCTAATGACGATGTCCCAATATCTGGCGTTAGAACATTCGGATTGCCGTGCTTACAAGACAGTTCACCGTCAAAATCCGGATCATACCATGCCCCTGTGCTGACCAGTATGACACCAGCCATAATATCATCATCCAGAACAGCACCGCATATCATGGAACCGCGATTGTTTGATATATGCACCAGATCGCCGTCATTAATACCGCGACTAGCCGCATCTGCGGGATTGATCATCATGGGTTCATGGCCGTGTATCCTGCTGGCCACGCTTACCTTGCCGTGATCCAGCTGGGAATGCAGTTTATTATGCGGCTGGTTATTAATCATATGCAACCGCCCCCCCAGATCAGCGGCGCCCAGCCATTCATCAGGTTCTTGCCAGTACGGTATGCCCGGAAAATCATCCAGCCCAAAACCGGCTATCTGTTCAGACGATATCTCAATCCGGCCAGATGGCGTTTGCAAAGGGTGTTTTTCGGGATCATCACGAAAATCTTTGAGCAAAACCATTGGTTCATCCTGTTCGGGCAGAACAAACCAGCCTTGTTCCCGAAACGTATCATAATCCGGCATGACCTTGCCATGGCGGGATAGCGATTGCCGTGACATATCATACAGCCATCTTTGCCATTCTTCAGCATTCCGGCCTTCGGTGAAGGCATCAGCGCAACCCATTTGTTCCGCGATGCCGGATAGTATCTGATAGTCATCACGCGCCTGACCCACCGGTGCTACTGACTGATCCATAGAAACAACATGATTATCACGCGGTGACATGGCGATATCCTGCCGTTCCAGTGTGGTGGTACATGGCAGAACGATATCGGCAAACTTGGCATTAGCATTCCAGCACCATTCATGAACAATAATTGTTTCCGGTTTTTGCCATGCTTTCACCATGCGTTGCAAATCCTGATGATGGT
>JAHEII010000041.1 GCA_024639485.1 Alphaproteobacteria bacterium | reverse complement strand
CGGATCAAGCGCGGCCGTGACTTCATCAAATAGCATCACATCAGGGTTCATGGCTAATGAGCGCGCAATAGCAACACGTTGTTGCTGGCCGCCGGATAATTCACCGGGATAGGCATGTTCCTTGCCTTCTAGCCGGACTTTCTGCATCAATTCAAAAGCGCGTTTTTCGGACGCTGCCTTATCCTGTTTAAGGACTAGCGTGGGTGCCATAATAATGTTTTCAAGCGCGGTTTTATGTGGAAACAGGTTATATTGCTGGAACACCATACCAACGCGTTTGCGTAATTCCAGCTTATCAAGTTTCGGGTCGGTTAAATTAATGCCGCATACATTGATCTGGCCGCCTTGAATATCATTCAGACCATTGATACAGCGAATAAGCGTTGATTTACCAGAACCTGATGGGCCAATCACACAGATCACTTCGCCTTTTTTGACATCAAGGCTAACCCCTTTAAGGACTTCGAGTTGCCCAAAGGATTTATGGACATCCTTAATAGAGACAATAGTTTCAGCATTTTTTTTAAGCATAAGAAAACGTCCTCTAGATTTTCACCGAATACCGGCGTTCAAGATACATGGTCACGCGGGCAATGGGGTAACAGTAGATAAAGAATAGCCCAAGCGCAAAACTGTAAAAAGGAACCAGTAATTCAGGGTGATTATTTTCGGCTTCCATCGCCTGTCGCGAAAGCGTAATGATTTCTTCAACCCCTAAAAGTGAACATAATGGAGTCGCCATAGTCAGAATGGCGTACCAGTTCATCCATGGCGGGATCATGCGCTTGAAACATTGTGGAAGAATAATCCGCCACAGGATTTGCTGGCGGCTGAATGCTAGACTTTCTGCCGCTTCCCATTGCGCGGTTGGAACAGATAGCACAGCACCACGAACAATTTCCGAGATATTTGCCATTATAGGCAGGGACAAGCCGATAACAGCTTTCATCCAGTCTGGTATGGGAATAATAACGCCAAAAATAGTGACTTCAAACGGGAAGGCAAGAAGCACAATAAACAGCAGAACCAGCCATGGTGAGTTCCGGAAAAGCTGAGTGAAGAACCAGCTGACCCTTTTGATAAACCGGTTTCTGGAAATTTGCCCAAGGCCGAGAATAATTCCAAGAGATGTACCAATCAGCATAGCAAAAAGCGATATGATGACATTAAACAGAAAACCGGATTTTAACAGAAACGGCATCCATCGTATCAACGCGGAAAAGGCATCTGTCATGGTAAAGCTACCGGCGGCGTGACTGGCAAAAGGCCATAGCATCAACGGCAGTAATAGAACAAACCCCGTCCATGCCGGCATATTGGCCAGCCATGCGCTAGTATGGAAGGCAACCGGCTGGCTTGGTGCAAATGGCTTGAGGACAGGTAAATCTGTGCTTCCGTTGCGGTTTATGCCCGGAATAGTGTAGGGGCGTTTACTGGCCATAACCCGGTATCCTTAAATTCTTTTCCCATGTGTTCATGCTCAACACCAGAATGCCAACCAAGAGAATATAGACAACAAAAACTAAAAGCATGGTCGGATACTGAGCCGACGGATAATCATTCCAGATGGTAACAGATTGATAAAGCAGTTCCGGCACAGCAATACCAAAGGCCTGTGTCGTTGTTTTCACCAGATTGATCAGATTATTGTTGAGCGAAGGCAAACACACGCGAATAGCTAGCGGAAAGATCACATAGCGGAAGGTTTGGAAACGGGAAAATCCAAGCGATTCTGCCGCTTCTTTCGTGCTATCGGCGACGGCTTCTATGCCTGCTCTGAAAATTTCAACATTAAATGCGCCTGCAAAAAAGGACAGTGAGATAATCGCCCATCCCACATTGGAAATGATCGGCAATTCCAGCCAGCCATCGGGGCTGTATGTGGGGGTAAACTGACCCAGCGCAAAGTAAAAGAATAATAGCTGAACATAAGGTGGGGTATTGCGGAAAAACTGAATATAGCCTTGGACAAATGACCGAACAATCCGGATTTTGCTACCCTGGGCAAATGCTCCGATAATGCCAATGACAACAGACAGAATTAAGCAGAAGAATGACAGTTTTATGGTCATCCAGATGCCGGAAAGAATTTTGCCCTGCTGGACAGGTTCATACATCCAGATGAAATTCCATCTGGGGTAATCGTCAGCCATCTGGCGGAAAAAATCAGCTATAAATTCCATATTTATATATCAAAATCCCGTCATGTTTCCATGACGGGATATGCCATTAAGTTCATAATGAATTATTCAGCTAACCAGTCACCGTATTGTGCTTTTTTGTCAGCAAGATACTGTGTTGGCTTAATGCCCCACTTTGCTTCCAGAGCAACGAGTGAGCCATCCTGATGCCACTGATACTGCATGCCGGACATGAAACGACCGAATACGCAATCCCGCTCAGCACTTGGTACAGCCAGCGCCCATGGGTTGTCATCTTCGGAATTCAGAGGCATTTCAAAGTCGTCCCAGTTACCTGAGCTCAGATCAGAACCGATGGAGCTGTCATCATATACCCAAGCGATACATTTTTTGTCGCGTAGAGCTTGTTTGGCTTCAGCGTTACCAGTAAAGGCAATAACCTGTGCGCCATAACGCTGTTCAACGATCTGGTTGTAGAATGCACCCTGTTTACCACAAACAGGCTTACCGCGCAGGTCTTCCCAGCTGGTTAGGCCAAGAGCCTTTGGTGACATGACATTGGTGCCGGATGTGTAGTAGTTAGGGCCAACGATACCAACAATTTCACGACGGTCTGCACGGTCTGACATTGTAGCAATCATAAGGTCAATTTTGCCCTGCTCAAGGAACTGCATCCGGTTGGATGACTGAACGGCAACCAGCTCAATGTCTACGCCCATTTTGGCGGCAACATCATTAGCCATATCGATTTCCATGCCAACGATATCACCGCTGGTATCACGATAGCCCCAAGGCTTGTAGTCAGCCTTAACGCCAACAACAATCTTGCCACGGGACATAATCTTGTTCCATGTGTCGTTTGAGCAACTTTCTGCGGTAGCCACCATTGGTGACATGGCAAAGCTGGCCGCAACAGCGCCAGCTAAAATCTTCTTAATCATAAAATCCTCCGTTATAAAACAACGCTATATTTAAGCTTGGTACATTAACCAAATCATAAAATAACAAGTAACCATAATGTAATTTATAAGGCAGTTTGGCAATAGCTAATCAGTTTGATTTATTATAAGTAAACATAAATATATCCTTGACTATGCTTGATATTCATCTTCAATGTATTTTCTTACCTATTTTATTTAAAGTTTTCATTTATTGTTATGACTGTTCCAGAGATGAATCGTTTTACTGACCCATTGGCGCTACCGTCACAGGCTGATGTTGTTGTTATTGGTGGGGGTATCATGGGATGTTCTACGCTTTATCACCTCACCAAAGAAGGCGTAGGTAATGCGGTATTGCTAGAACGTAATCAGCTGACTTCGGGGACGACATGGCATTCTGCCGCGCAAGTGCGGGCGTTGCGCTCAACCCAGAACCTGACCAATCTGATTAAATATTCTATTTCACTTTATCAGTCACTAGAAGAAGAAACCGGCCAGCAGGTAGGGTGGATAAATAAAGGCTCATTATCCATTGCCACAAATCCGGATCGGTTAACCCATATCCGCAGACAGGAAGCACTGGCGCGGTTATATGGGGTTGAAGCATTGTCCGTGTCTGCTGATGAAGCCAAAGAACGCTGGCCGTTGATGAATAGCGATGATGTGATAGGGGCGGTATGGTCGCCGGATGATGGGCGGGTCAGTCCTTCTGATTTATGCGCGGCGCTAATCAAAGGCGCACGCAAACATGGTGGCCGCATTTTCGAAGATACCGGCGTTACCGGCATCATTACCGAAGGCAATAAAATCAAAGGCGTTGAAACCACTCGCGGAGTGATTCAAACAGAAAAAATAGCCTTATGCACCGGTTTATGGAGCCGGCAAGCCGCGCAAATGGCTGGCGTTGAGATTCCTGTCTGGCCGTGTGAGCATTTCTATCTGTTAACCCGCCCTATTGACGGTATTTCCGGCAATATGCCGACTTTATCGGATCATGATGGGCATTTATATATCAGGGATGATTCGGGGGGATTGCTGGTCGGCTGTTTTGAGCCTATGGGCAAGTCCATTGATCCTGACCGGCTGGGGACGGATTTTGCCTTTCAGCTATTGCCCGAAGACTGGGATCATTTCGAACCTATGCTTGAACATGCCATGCATCGTCTGCCTGTTCTGGCAGAAGCCGAAGTGAAAATGCTTCTTAATGGGCCGGAGAGCTTTACGCCTGATGGCAGTTTCCTGTTAGGAGAATCCGCCGAAACAAAAGGATTTTATCTGGGGTGTGGGATGAATTCGGTTGGGGTGGCGACTGGCGGCGGCGCAGGCTGGGCATTAGCCCATGATATTGTTCATGGAGCACCGCCAATGGATTTACACGAAGCAGACCCCAAACGGTTTGATCCATCATGGTCAGACATAGCGGCGTTATCAGCGCGTGTGCCGGAGGTTCTGGGCAAACATTATGAAATCACCTATCCGGGGCGGCAATGGGTGACTGCCCGTGATTTG
The DNA here is from genome assembly GCA_024639485.1 of Alphaproteobacteria bacterium. GTDB lineage: Bacteria > Pseudomonadota > Alphaproteobacteria > Puniceispirillales > UBA1172 > UBA12202. The sequence goes on along the minus strand of JAHEII010000041.1, from coordinate 3,850 downwards.
CGTCATTTGCCTCTGCATGATGTCTGGACAGCTGAAAAAGCCTGTTTCGGGCAAGCTTACGGATTTGAACGGCCGCTTTATTTTAACTCTGATACCGCCCCAGAGATGACATTTGGCAAGCCCGACTGGTTTGATCAGGTAGGCCGGGAAGTCCGGCATATCACAGAAAGCGCTGGCGTGACTGATTTATCCAGTTTTGGCAAAATTGATATTACTGGCAAGGATGCCTTAACCGCGCTTGAGTGGATCATGAGCAACCGCATGGATCGTCCGGTTGGTTCTGTTATCTATACACTGATGCTAAACGATAAAGGTGGAATCATGAGCGATTTAACCGCGTTCCGTCTGGCAGAACAGCATGTCCGGCTCTATGTCGGCACGGCGGCTTGTAAGCGTGATCTGGCATGGATTAAACAGCATATTCAGGATGATTGGGACGTGTCTGTTCAGGACGTGACGACATCATATGCTACTTTGGGATTAATGGGGCGTGATGCTGCCAAGATTGCTGATGCCATGGGGGCAGGCTGGCTTAATGATATCGCCTATTTTCGTCATGCCAGCGGTGATATCGCCGGCGTTAATGTTTTGGCTGGCCGGTTATCCTATGTTGGGGCGCCGGGGTGGGAAATCACTTGCGCAAGCGATGATGCCAGCATGCTTTATCAAGCAATTAAAGCCGCCGGTGTTAATCCGGTCGGGGCATTTGCACAATCAGCCATGCGGATCGAAAAGCGGTTTTTAGCTTATGGGCATGATATCGACACGGATAATACCCCCGAACAATTGGGGTTAATGTTTGCCATTGACAAGAAAACGCCTTGTATCGGGCTGGCGGCAATCATGGCAAGGCAGGATAAAACAGCTGAAAAAACCTTAATTACGATTATATGTGATCAGACAGATGTGTATCCTATTGGCAATGAGCCGGTTATTGATAATTCTGGTCAGATTATAGGCAAAACAACCTCAGCCAGTTTCGGCTATCGGGTGGGGGCGCCGGTGGCGCTGGCATTGATTAAAACCGAATATGCCCATGCTGGCGGCAAGGTAAATATTGATATTGCCGGAAACCTAACAAGCGGGTCGATTAGTCATCATCCCGCCTTTGATCCAGATGGAAAAATAATGCGGCAAAAACCAGCATAGTGTTATGCAAAAAATGGAAACAACCATGTCACATGTATTTGGTCGAAATGCAAAAACAACTCCACCAGTCGCGGTTGCCGGCGAGGGATGCTATCTGATTGATGCAGATGGCAAACGCTATCTGGATGGGTCTGGCGGCGCGGCGGTTTCATGTCTTGGGCATAGCAATCAATCAGTCAAAGACGCGGTAAAAAACCAGATTGATGATCTGGCATTTGCGCATACCGGTTTTTTTACCTCAAAACCGGCAGAAGAACTGGCGGATAAGCTGATTGCACATGCACCTGCCGGACTGGATCGGGTATATTTTGTATCTGGCGGGTCTGAAGCGGTGGAAGCCGCCATTAAGCTGGCGCGGCAATATCATGTTGAGCGTGGTGATAATGACCGTCATATCCTGATTGCCCGACGGCAGAGCTATCATGGCAATACCATTGGCGCCTTATCGGCCAGTGGTAATTTGTGGCGGCGGCAGATGTTTCAGCCCATATTGCTGGAAACAAGCCATATTTCGCCATGTTATGCGTGGCGTGATCAGCGGGATGATGAAACCACATTTGCCTATGGCCAGCGTGTAGCTAATGAGCTGGAGGCCGAGATTTTGCGGCTGGGCGCAGATAAGGTCATGGCCTTTATCGCGGAACCGGTGGTGGGCGCTACATTAGGCGCGGTTCCGGCAGTAGAAGGATATTTCCGCCGCATCCGTGAGATTTGTGATCAGTATGGCGTGTTATTAATCCTTGATGAAGTTATGTGCGGGATGGGACGGACAGGGCATATTTATGCTTGCGAAGAAGACGGCGTTGCACCGGATATCCTCACCATTGCGAAAGGATTAGGCGCTGGCTATCAACCCATAGGTGCTATGTTAGCCAGTGCCGCAATTTTTGATACCATTGCCAATGGCTCAGGCTTTTTTCAACATGGCCATACCTATTTAGGGCATCCGGTAGCCACCGCCGGTGCAAGCGCAGTGCTAGATATTATTGGCACCGATGACATGATGGAAACAGTCCGCAACAAAGGCAAGCGTTTACAGGCGGCATTAACAGATCGTTTTGGCCAGCACCCACATGTTGGTGATATCAGAGGTCGGGGGCTGTTTCAGGGCATGGAGTTTGTCGAAGATCGTGAAAGCAAAACGCCTTTTGACCCGGCAAAAGCCGTAAATAAAACATTTAAAGCCGCCGCGTTTGAGGCTGGATTAATCTGTTATCCCATGGGTGGAACAATTGACGGTCAGCACGGTGATCATGTTCTGCTGGCACCGCCATTTATTATTACTGATGATCAGATAGATGAGCTGGTAGATAAGCTTGACATAGCATTAAAGAAATCAATATAATATAATCAATAACTTAAAGTCATATATTAATGTAAAACATTATATATACTGTTATTTCTTATCAGGAATAAGGTTTTGCTTTTCTGCTGTATGCCAACGCGCTAGGATGAATGGATATTGAAAGTTTATTTTGATGAAATCATTTGAAAAAACATTTACCCAACAGGAAAGCATTCCCGAAGATGGTATTGCCCGCGCGGTTGAGATTATGCGCACCGGCCGGTTGCATCGCTATAATCTGGCCGAAGGCGAAGAATCCGAGGTCAGTTTGCTGGAAAAGGAATATGCCGAATGGCAGGGCTGCACATATTGCGTTGCCTGTACATCGGGCGGCTATGCTATTGCGCTGGCGTTGCGGTTGGTTGGTGTGAAGCCGGGGGATCGGGTGCTTGCCAATGCCTATACGCTGGCACCTGTTCCGGGGGCTATCCATAATGTCGGGGCTGAGCCGGTTTTTATTGAAATAGATGAAAACTATCATATGGATTGCGCTGATTTTGAAGCAAAAGCCAAATCCTCAGGAGCAAAGGTTTTGTTGCTGTCACATATGCGTGGACATATTGCGGATATGAACGCCATCATGGATATATGCGGCCGCTATGATATTACGCTGGTTGAGGATTGCGCACATACCATGGGGGCGACTTGGCAAGGCATCAGGTCAGGTAATTTTGGTAAAGTGGCGGCATTTTCAACCCAGACCTATAAACATATGAACTCAGGCGAGGGCGGATTTCTGACAACTAATGATCCTGATCTGGCGGCGCGTGCGGTGATTTCATCCGGATCATATATGCTTTATGCGCGGCATGGTGCTATTCCCGAACAAGAATATTTTGATGCGGTGAAATACGATGCGCCGAACTATTCCGGCCGCATGGATCACTTGCGTGCCGCAATGCTTCGGTCGCAAATGCCGCATCTGGAGCAGAATGTTAATCGCTGGAATGTTTTATATGATGATCTGCACCGCCGGATAGATATGATCCCCGGGTTAACAATTCCAGCCCGAAAGCAAGACGAAGCTTATGTCGGGTCGTCTATCCAGTTCAGATGTGATGCGGTTGATAAAATGGATATTCCGGCACTAATTGGAACACTGGCCAATCGCGGGGTTGAGCTAAAATGGTTTGGTGATGATGAACCCAGGGCATTTACTAGCCGCTATGATAGCTGGCAATATATAGCGGATATGCCGCATTTGCCACGCACTCTTGCGGTGTTGGAAAAAACGGTTGATATGCGTATTCCGCTTACCTTTGATCTGGCAGATACGGCATTAATAGCGGATATTATCGCTAATGAAATGGCGGCTTATATGAACAGGAAAGCAAACACGGCATGACAGCTATCACC
>JAHEII010000033.1 GCA_024639485.1 Alphaproteobacteria bacterium | reverse complement strand
GACTAGTAGTTTAGGTCAACCCCCACAACCATACGAAACCTTTTCTTATGATGTGGCGCTTTATGACGCAAAGATTGCGGATTTTAATATTGTGCCTTATTCATCTGTTCTGCCCAAAGATTTGAGCATGATAGATATCGATCAAGCCGCGCCATACTTTTTTCATGGTGCCGTGCTTGAGGTGATTTATGCCATGGTCGGGGCAACATATTCCGAAGGAACAGGCAAAACCAATGTCCGGTTCCGTCACCACGGATATGAAAAGGCTATCGAAACCACCGATGCGGTTAAAGCCGCCGGTGCCTGTATTGGTATGGAACTGGGTGTTCTGGATGATCAGGGCAACGAAGTCGGTGGCTATGTGGCTGAGTATGTTGGCATCTATCCGGATAATCCGGGTCTGGCAACAGCACAGGGTTATGCCAATACTGCACTTAATCAGTCCCTTGACCATATCCTTAGTCTTCGCGGCTTCAAAAGCAGCGGTAAGCGGCATATTGTTGATATGAGCTATGTTGATCTGGACGCTGGTGATAACAAAAATGGAACTGTTATCAGCGGTTTAGGGTTCCTGAACTTTGCTAACGCCCCTGCTTATCCGCAGAATTAGTCAAAGCATCCGATAGCTGTTTCGCGCGTATAGCAAGACCACAGCCTATCTATGTGACTAAACATACCTAAGGTAAGTGGATAATAACCACTTGCTCGGAACAATGACACATCCAGCAATGGGCGTGTCATTGTTTTGTTTTCACAGCACGATATTAGCGCAGGAATTGCATGCCGGAATAGGTAGCGTTCATGCCCAGCATTTCTTCGATACGGATCAGCTGATTATATTTCGCGGTTCGGTCAGAACGGGAAACAGAACCGGTTTTGATCTGTCCGGCATTGGTAGCCACCGCCAGATCAGCAATAAAGTGATCTTCGGTTTCACCTGACCGGTGAGAAATCACAACCCCCATATCCGCCCGTTGCGCCATCATGATAGCATCCATGGTTTCGGTCAGTGTGCCGATCTGGTTCACCTTGATCAGAATGGCATTTGCGGCTTCCAGCTCAATCCCCTTAACCAGACGTTCCTGATTAGTGACAAACAGATCATCGCCGACAATTTGAACATTATCGCCAAGTTCTGATGTCATATGCACATATCCTGTCCAGTCTTCTTCGGCAAACGGGTCTTCGACAGAGCTAATGGGATAGGCCTCAATAAACTTGCGCCAGTATTCCACCATGTCTTCGCTAGACAATGACTTGCCCTCACCTTTCAGATGATATTTACCATCAGAATAAAATTCGGTTGCCGCCGCATCCATCGCCAGCATGACATCTTCACCCGGTACATATCCGGCTTTTTCAATCGCCATCATGATGCTGTCAATCGCTTCACCCGTGGTGTTGATTGCTGGTGCGAAACCACCCTCATCACCAACCGCGATAGAAAGCCCTTTATCAATCAGTATTTTACGCAAGCTATGAAAAATTTCAGAACCGACACGCACGGCATCGCTCAGACTTTCTGCGGAAACCGGCATAATCATGAACTCTTGCACATCTAGCCCATTATCAGCATGCGCCCCGCCATTCAGAATATTCATCATAGGGGTTGGCATAATATGCGCGTGCATGCCACCAATATAGCGCCATAACGGCTGTTCGGCAGACATGGCGGCGGCACGGCAAACCGCTAAACTCACCCCCAAGATCGCATTAGCACCAAGACGGGATTTGTTTTCCGTACCATCCAGCATGATCATGGCATGATCAATACCATGCTGGTCATAGGCATCATGCCCCGTCAGCGCGTCTGCTAGCTCACCATTGACGGTTTCAACCGCGCCTTGAACCGAACGGCCATGATAAATAGATTTATCACCATCACGGCGTTCCATGGCCTCAAACGCGCCAGTAGATGCCCCAGAAGGCACTGCCGCGCGCCCCATTGATCCATCTTCGAGAACAACATCAACTTCAACCGTCGGGTTTCCGCGACTATCCAAGATTTGACGGGCATGTATATCCAAAATGCTACTCATAGGGTGATATCCTTTAAAACTGGTAAACGGTCTAATCCGACAACGTGCTATCGCCATGCGATTTAGCAAGCCGATCAAAATCAAGTAAGGTTTTTATCAAGTTTGGCATCTGATCCAGCGGGATCATGTTAGGGCCATCAGAAGGCGCTTTGTCAGGGTTTTCATGAGTTTCCATAAATACCCCGGCCACACCAATAGCAACCGCCGCCCGCGAAAGCGTTGGCACAAATTGACGTTGCCCACCAGAAACGCCGCCCAGACCGCCCGGTTGTTGAACCGAATGGGTGGCATCAAATATGACCGGATAGCCGGTAGCCGCCATTTGCGGCAAGCCGCGCATATCAGTTACCAGCGTATTATAGCCAAAACTGGTGCCACGTTCAGTGATCATAATATTGCTGTTTCCAGCATCGGCAATCTTGCTAACCACATGTTGCATATCCCACGGGGCTAGAAACTGGCCTTTTTTGACATTAACTGCTTTGCCCGTTTTGGCGGCGGCGATCAGCAAATCTGTCTGGCGGCAAAGAAAAGCCGGTATCTGCATCACATCCACCACGACGGCAACATCTTCGCATTGTTCCGGCAAATGGATATCAGTTAGCACAGGGCAACCAATTTGCTTTTTCACCGCATCCAGAATAGCCAGTCCCTGATCCATACCAAGCCCGCGATGCGAATGGATGGATGTTCGGTTTGCTTTATCAAAAGAGGATTTGTAAATAAAAGCAATCCCCAATTCCGTGGCCATTTTATCCAGCCGGGAGGCCATATCAATAGCGTGATCATGGCTTTCAATAGCACAAGGGCCGGCAATTAATACCATAGGCAAATCATTGCCGATGGAATGCTTTCCAATCGAAATATGATGCTGATTTGTCATGGTTTTGTTCCTATACCAGACGTGAACGGTCACGCGCGGCTTTAATAAACCCACTAAATAATGGATGCGGTTGAAACGGTCGTGATTTTAATTCAGGATGAAACTGCACACCAATAAAAAACGGATGATCCGGACGTTCTACAATTTCAGGCAATGCACCATCAGGCGAAAGTCCTGAAAAAATAAGCCCTTTTTCTTCTAGCATGTCCCGCCATGATACATTCACTTCATAGCGGTGGCGGTGACGTTCGCTGATATTCTTTACGCCATAAAGATCACGAACACGCGTACCTTCCCCCAGAACACAATCATAAGCGCCAAGCCGCATCGTTCCGCCCAAATCGCTTTCCGCATCGCGTGTGACCTGCGCATTGCCGCTTGTCCATTCTGTCATTAATCCGACTACCGGATTATCAATCTGGCCAAACTCACTGGAACTGGCTTCGCTCTGATCGGCCAAATTCCGCGCCGCTTCAATCACAGCCATCTGCATACCGAAACAGATACCAAAAAACGGAAGCTGGTTTTCGCGAGCAAACTGAATGGCTTTGATTTTGCCTTCTGATCCACGCTGACCAAAGCCGCCCGGAACCATGATACCATCAGCCTGTTTTAGCGCTGACATATCGGCGTTATCACCTTCAAATATTTCACTATCGACCCAGTTCAGCCGTACCGTGACATTATTATCAAGCCCACCATGTATTAGCGCTTCGGCCAGTGATTTATAGCTATCAAGCAAGCTGGTATATTTGCCGACAACCGCAATATTCACTTCGCCTTCGGGGTTTCCCATGCGGTGAACAATATCTTGCCAGACCGATAGATCAGGTTCATTCAGCGGCAAATCAAAATGACGGCAGATTTCCATATCCAGCCCTTCGCGGTGATATACCAGCGGCACGTCATAAATGCTTTTCGCATCAAGAGCGCTAATCACGGCTTCTTCGCGGACATTACAGAAACGGCTAATCTTTCTTTTTAAATCATTCGGGATATCTTCGCTGCTCCGGCAAAGCAGGATATCAGGCTGAATTCCGACAGATTGCAATTCTTTAACAGAATGTTGCGTCGGTTTTGTTTTCAGCTCACCCGCGACATGAATATAAGGCAGTAAAGTCACATGCAGAAAACAGGTTTTTCGAGGCCCTAACTCATATCCTAATTGGCGAATAGTTTCAAGAAATGGCAGTGATTCAATATCGCCAACCGTCCCACCGATTTCTACCAGTACAAAATCTTCGTCATCCAGATTTGACGTAACAAAGGTTTTGATAGCATCGGTGACATGTGGAATAACCTGAATGGTTGCGCCCAGATAGTCCCCGCGCCGTTCGCGTGCCAGCACATCAGAATAAATACGGCCAGTGGTAACATTATCGGATTGCTTGGCATCAACACCGGTGAAGCGTTCATAATGCCCCAGATCAAGGTCTGTTTCCGCCCCATCATCGGTGACAAACACCTCACCATGCTGTGTCGGGCTCATCGTGCCGGGATCAACGTTCAAATAAGGGTCAAGTTTACGAAGCCGGACTTTATAGCCACGAGCTTGCAACAAAGCGCCTAGAGCGGCAGAAGCAAGTCCCTTACCAAGTGAAGAGACCACACCACCAGTGATAAATACAAAACGCGGCATGGGAAATACCTATACCAATATTAACCCCAACTTTCTAGACAAAGATCAATAAAAAATTTACTGATCAGCCGGAACTGTTGGAATTAAAGGGGTTACTGTTGAAGTTTCCGATTCACTAACGACCTCATCAAGAATAGATGACGTTACCGATGTTCTGCCACTAAGAATCGCAAGCGTGATAGATGTTGCAAAAAAACCGATGGCAAGAAAAGTAGTGACACGGGTAAGCAGGTTAGCGGTTCCGCGAGCAGTCATAAAGCCGCCGCCTTGACCACCGCCACCGCCGCCAATACCAAGTCCGCCACCTTCGCTACGTTGTAGCAAAATGACAAAAACCAGCGCCAGAGCAATCAGAATATGTATTGTTAAGAATAAAGCTTGCATGTTTATAATCTTTCGTTTGATCATTCTATAATGCAAGGCCGCGTAAACTTCCAGACAAAAATCAGAAAATTGCCACGCCTTTTCATCAGGCCACTAATCATTAGAACTTATAGCACCCTAAATACTTTCCGCCTAATACGTTAATTGGGTGCCGATTGGTCAGTGATGGCCTTAATGCTATGAGCATCCAGACTAGCACCACCCACCAACACGCCATCAACAGATGCCATTGCCATAATCGCGGCAGCGTTATCTGGTTTAACCGATCCACCGTAAAGCACTGGCACATGTTTCATATTGGATGCGGCCAGAAAACCCCCAATTCTGTTATGCATGGCTGAGATTTCGGCTTCACTTGCATTCTGACCCGTGCCAATAGCCCAAACCGGCTCATACGCAATAGCTAGCCGCGTGGGATCAATATCTGCCGGTAGCGACGATGCCAGCATATCCAGCACAACCGCATCAGAAGCACCAGCGCGCCGGTCTTGTTCGGTTTCACCAACACATAACATCACGGATAATCCCGCCGATTGCGCGGCGGCTACTTTAGCTGCGATCAGATCATTAGTTTCATGATGAAGCTGACGGCGCTCAGAATGACCAATAATAACCCATTTACACCCAACATCAGAAAGCATGGATGCAGACACATCACCGGTGAAAGCGCCCTTTTGTTCGGTATGACAATCCTGACCACCCATAAGAATATCGGTTCCTGCAACTCGCATATGAATAGCGGCTAGCAATGGAAACGGCGGAAAAATAATCCGTTGAACCCCTGTCACTGCCACTTGCGTGGCCATATCAGCCACCAGATCAAGCGCTGTTTCGGTGGTCATATTCATTTTCCAGTTACAAGCGATAATCATAAAATGGCAATTCCGAAAAAATATTAGCGTGAACAACAATTTGAGTTGTGTATTTTCTAATCTGATTTGCTATCATGAAGCAACAGAAAAGCGATTCTCAGCCGTGACAATGGTGGTTTCGCATGCTAGGCAGAAACAATATCAAATAACATATTACTCAATATAAGGTGAAACCCATGTTGCAGACCCTTCGTAATGGCACAAAATCAAACTTAATGCGCGCCTTCCTTATGGTTTTGGTGGTCGGTTTTGGCATGTGGGGCATCGGTGATATATTCCGGTCCAGCCCTAATGACGAAGATGCGATTACGGTTGGTGATATCACCATCACAGCACAAGAGGTTGCCGTATATTTTGATCAGACGCGCCGATATTATTATCCGAACCTTAATAATAACGAAGCTGTTTCCATAGGTTTGATGGAACAGATTATTGCAGAAATGGCTGAGCGGGCATTATTCGATGCAGAAGCAAACCGGCTAGGCGTGACCGTGACTCGTGACATGGCAAAAGACGCTATCCGCAGAAACCCCATGTTTATGGATGAAACCGGACAATTCAACCCGCTTTTATTCAGAGATATTCTGGCCAGTCGTGGCATGACAGAAAATGATCTGGTCGCCAGTATTGGCTATGCAGAGCGGCGAAATCAGATCATTGCCGCCATAGCATCAGGCGCGGAATATTCACCCGGCCTTGCACGAAGCATGGCAGAATGGCTTGCCCAGAAAAGAGTCATTTCTTACGCTGAATTGCTAATTGATCCAGATAAGATTGATGATCCAGCCAATGATATCCTGTCCGCATGGTACGCCGATAACGCCGGCATGTTTGATGCGCCTGCAACAAGACAAATTGTGGCGGCTGTTCTTTCGCCTGATGATTTTATTAATGAAATCAATATTACAGACGATGAAGTTAAAAATATATATGAAGAAAGAAAAGATGCGCTATCCATTCCTGAGCGCCGTAATTTCTATCAAATGGTGCTGGCTGATCTTGATCAGGCCAATGATGCATTATCACGGCTAGAATCTGGTGAAGACTTTGCCAGTGTCGCCAATGATATGCTTGGTGATAGCGAAGAAGATATTACTTTTACAAATATCGCACGCGATGATCTGCCTGATGATCTGGCCAATATTGTCTTTGCGGCTGACGCTAATCAGGTGACGGCACCAGCGGAAACATCATTCGGGGTATATCTGTTTATTGTTAATGATATCTCACCTGCTGAAGTGCCTATGTTTTCTGATATCAAAGCAACCCTGGCTGATGAAATCAGAAATGAAAAAGCCATTAATATGGTTTATGACAGTATTCAAATATTTGAAGCATCACAAGACGCTGGCGCAACATTAGAAGAAGCCGCCGCAGAAGCAGGCGCAAAGCTGCTTTCTATCCCTGCCCTTAGCAAGACTGGGCGTGATATTGACGGTGAATGGCTGGATGGTATTGCATCAAGCACAGCGTTCCGTTCAACCGCATGGCAACAGAATATTGGCGTGCCCAGCATGTTGATTACTGATGAAAACAACACTTTTTTTGCTATAAGAGTTGATAGCGAAACCGATATCCGTGCGCGACAGCTGGACGAAGTTCGAGCCGCCGCCATCACTACATGGAAACAGGAACAGGCCATTTCAACAACACGCGCCACAGCAGAAAGCCTGATAGCCGCCACTGATTATCAAGCGGCGGTTGCTGATCTTGATCTTGAGCTAATGACTTCGCCCGAGTTTTTGCAAAATGGTAGCGGGCTTGATCACGAAGCCGCCAGTTTAATGGCTTCTGCCAGCTTTGCTATAAATATCGGTGATCGCACATTGGTTGAAACAGGTGATAATAAAATGATTGTCCTCAAAATGGATGCAATCATTGATGGTGACGAAGAAAGCATTGGGCTTCGGTCTGAACAGATGATGGCAGAATTTGCCGATCATATGGCAACCGATAGCGAAGCGGCCATTGCGTCCGGGCTTCAATCCATTCACAGCGTTACGGCGAACCCTAACGCCGCCATACGGTTGCTAGTGGGATCAACAAATTAATGCGCGTCCACCCCGAACATAGCGATGCCACGGCATTACTTGAAAAAGGCGAAACCGTTCTGTTACATACAGAATTGGTCGCTGATATGGAAACGCCAGTTTCCATTATGCTTAAATTAGGGGTTGATCAACCTTATCATTGTCTACTTGAATCGGTTGAAGGCGGTAATGTAAGAGGCCGGTTTTCCGTTATTGCGCTCAACCCTGATCTGATATGGACAGTGCGTGGCGAAGATATCACTATCGAAGACGGCAAGGGTCATATTATTGGCCGTGAAACTGGTGATGTTTTTGAATCGCTCCGCCGTCTGATGGCAGATACAGCGGTCAATATCCCTGATGATTTGCCGCCAATGTCAACAGGGCTATTTGGCTATTTCGGTTATGAAATGATCCAGTATATGGAAAACATAGCCAGCACTAATCCGGATGAACTAGGCACGCCTGATGCCTGTCTGATGCGGCCATCCGTGGTTGTTATCATTGACCGGCTGAAAGACAGCCTGCGTATAGTCACACCGGTTCGTCCGGCCAGTCATGATGATAATGATAATGCCAGTCATGATGATAATCTTGATGATCACGATCAACAGGTTATTCAAC
>JAHEII010000005.1 GCA_024639485.1 Alphaproteobacteria bacterium | reverse complement strand
TTTTATGCACAGATAATCAAGTATTATCCCATAAATACAGGGATTAAACAGAGGAATAAAAGCAGTAATTAGAATTAAAGATAATAGATAGTGGCGGAGAGAGGGGGATTCGAACCCCCGATGGGCTTTCGCCCATACCGGTTTTCGAGACCGGCGCATTCAACCACTCTGCCACCTCTCCTGCGACATGTCTTGTCTAGCGCGGCAATCGCGGGCTGGCAAGTCATCTTGAAACCGGCTATACTATATATACTGCCGAATATGGGCTGGATTACGTGTAGATTACGTTTGGATTACGGGGCGGATGTAACGCCTTATGTAATGCCTTATAAAGCGACCTATTGGCGCGTTGAAGAAAATCAGGCCAGAGGCCGTAAATCGCCTTGACAAAACGTGGCTTGTGTCTATATTTCGCCAGTCTGATAACTTTATTGGGACAGGTGAGCTTATGCTGTCCCCACTTATCGTGATGAAACATATTGTGATGAAGCATTGCCAGAACGACAACGTTTTTCCGGTTGATGCCATCACCTGTAACGGATGATTGAATATGTATGCTGTGGTAAAAACAGGCGGCAAGCAATATAAAGTAGCCAAAGACGACAAGATTGTCGTTGACCGGCTTGAGGCTGAAGCCGGCTCAAATCTGGTTCTTGATCAGGTTCTTATGGTCGCCAATGGTGATCAGGTTGATGTTGGCGCGCCTACCGTCAAAGATGCGGTTGTTGGTGCAACTGTCCTGCGTCACACACGCGGCGACAAAATTATGGTATTTCGCCGTAAGCGCCGGAAAAACTTTCGCCGGATCAGAGGCCATCGTCAAGACCTGACCTTGTTGCAGATCACTGATATCGCCCCTGACGGAAAGCTGAAAGCGGCAAAGCCAGCAGAAGCTAAGAAGCCAGCGGCAGAAAAGCCAGCGGCAAAGCCCGCCGAAGCTAAAAAGCCAGCGGCAGACAAGCCAGCGGCTAAAAAAGCACCGGCAAAAGCAACCGAAGCCAAAAAGCCAGCGGCTAAAAAAGCGCCGGCCAAAAAAGCATCAACAAGCAAAAGCAAAGATGCTTAAATAAATCGAGTTGAGATCAGAGAAGGAATAGCACGATGGCACATAAAAAAGCAGGTGGTAGCTCCCGTAACGGCCGTGATTCCGCCGGTCGTCGCCTAGGCGTTAAAAAATTCGGTGGTGAAGCCGTGATCCCCGGCAACATTATTGTTCGCCAGCGTGGCACAAAATTCCATCCCGGCAGTAATGTTGGTATGGGTAAAGACCACACCCTGTTTGCATTGACCGACGGTAAGGTCGCATTCACCCGCAAAACCGGCGGCAGAACATTTGCTAATGTCGTCCCGAATGCCGAGGCAGCTGAGTAAACGCGCTTCCCGGTCATTATTGCAGTCACTTTTTTGCGGCGCATCCTCAAATGATCGGGGGTGCGCTTTTCTTTTGAAATCGATATGAAATTTCTTGATCAGGCTAAAATCTTTATTCAAAGCGGCAATGGCGGCCCCGGCTCTGTCAGTTTCCGGCGCGAAGCCCATGTCCCACGCGGTGGCCCCGATGGTGGTGATGGCGGCCGTGGTGGAAGCGTGCTGGCCGAATGTGTGGACGGATTAAACACGCTCATTGACTATCGCTATCAACAGCATTTTAAAGCACAGGCCGGACGCCCCGGTGCTGGCCGCAATAAAAATGGCGCTAGCGGCGAAGATATCATTCTCAAATTACCGGTCGGCACACAAATTCTGAATGACGATAATGACATGGTGATTGCTGATCTGACGCAAGTCGGCCAGCAAATCGTTCTGGCCAGAGGCGGTGATGGCGGGCGCGGCAATGCGTCCTTCAAATCATCAGTTAATCAAGCCCCCCGCCGCCATGAAACCGGTTTTCCCGGACAGGAAATGTGGGTGTGGTTACGGCTCAAGCTAATCGCCGATGCCGGATTACTGGGCATGCCCAATGCTGGCAAATCAACTTTTCTGTCTAGCGTGTCATCAGCCAAGCCGAAAATTGCCGATTATCCTTTCACCACCCTGCATCCGGGGTTAGGCGTTGTCCGCAATGACCAGCGTGAGTTTGTGCTGGCCGATATCCCCGGACTGGTAGAAGGCGCGCATGAAGGCATCGGGCTTGGGCATCGGTTCCTTGGGCATGTTGAACGGTGTCGGGTATTATTGCATCTGGTGGATGCTACATCCGAACAGCCGGTGGAAAACTGGCGCGTGATCCGCAATGAGCTAGCCGCATATGATGCTGATCTAGCCTACCGGAAAGAAGTCACGGCAATATCCAAAGCTGATGCCTGTGATCCCGAACGGATGGCAGAAATCAAAACGGCACTGGAACAGGCCGGTGCCAATCATGTGGTGACGCTATCATCGGTTAGCGGGCATGGCGTTGCCGAAACCCTGCGCTTACTGCAACAGGAAATTGATCAGAACTATGCCGCCGAAATCGCCGCTAATAGTGAGCCAGAGCCATGGCAGCCCTAACCTATCTGACATCTGCCCGCCGCATCGTTGTTAAGGTTGGATCAGCGCTTCTGGTCAATACGGATGGCACCTTGCGTGCCGCCTGGCTTGACGGTCTGGCGCATGATCTGGCCGGATTAAAACGCCGTGGCTATGACATTGTGATTGTTTCATCCGGTGCTATCGCATTTGGCCGGAACATGATTATAGGCGCCGATCAACAACGCAATAACGCCCGCCTCAGTCTAGCCGAAAAACAGGCGGCGGCGGCTATTGGCCAGATCAGATTGAACACCGAATGGCAACAGGCGATGGCCAAGCATGATATGACAACAGCACAGATTTTATTATCTCCGGATGATACCGAAACCCGCCGCAAGCATTTAAATGCCAGAGCCACGCTGATCACATTACTAGAACATCAAATCGTTCCGGTAGTAAATGAAAATGACACCGTTGCCACCGCTGAAATCCGTTATGGTGATAATGACCGTCTGGCCGCCAGAGTCGCCCAGATGATCAGCGCCGATGCGCTTATTCTATTATCCGATGTAGATGGACTTTATTCCGGTGATCCCAATAGCGATAATACCGCTACACATATCCCCGAAGTCACCAATATGACTTCGGATATCATGGCGATGGCCGGCCCTGCCCGGCATGCGTTTTCCAGTGGTGGGATGATCACGAAACTGGAAGCTGCACGCATTGCCACTAGCGCCGGTTGCCATATGGCAATCTGTCATGGTGGGGATGATCACCCTATTCAGCAATTATATGATGGCGGTATCGCCACATGGTTTCGCGCCAATAGCCAGCCTTTGCAAGCCCGCAAAACATGGATTGATGGCGGCTTGACCCCCAAAGGCACGATTATGGTTGATGATGGTGCAAGTCTGGCCTTATCGCGGGGCAAAAGCTTACTGGCCGCTGGCATCACCGCCGTCACAGGCGACTTTGATAAAGGTGATCTGATTGCTATTACTGATCAATCAAATGCCACTATCGCGCGGGGATTAACCCGATATAGCGCCAGTGACATTCAGCTGATCAAGGGACATAATAGTGGTGAGATTGAAACCATACTGGGTTATCGTGATCATGATGAAGTGATCCATGCCGATGATCTGGTGGTTGATGCGGTAGCAAGACAATCACAAAAAAAGGACATGTAAAACATGACAGAAGACGATGCCAAAGCGGCCATGACCGCATTAACAGATCAGGCGCATCTGGCCAGACAGCATATGTATCAATCCGATATAGATCAGCGCAACGCGGCGCTTCTATCGGCGGCCGGACATATGAAGACCCGGATCAGCGCGTTGCTGGATGCCAATAAAACAGATGTGGCGCAAGCACGGGTTAATGGCTTAACCGAAGCCTATATTGACCGGCTAACATTAACCGAAGATCGCATTGCCGGCATGATCGAAGCCTTGCATGTTATTGCCGGACTTGATGATCCGGTTGGTGTTGAACTGGCGCGGTGGACACGACCAAATGGGCTGGATATCAGCCGAATCAGCACGCCACTTGGGGTATTGGGAGTCATTTTCGAATCGCGCCCTAATGTGACCGTTGATGCCGCCGCGCTTGCTATAAAATCAGCCAATTGTGTCATTTTACGCGGGGGAAGCGATTCTATTAATAGCGCTATCATGCTGGGTGATATGATGCGCCACGGTTTGCGCGATGCTGGCCTGCCCGAAGACACAGTTCAGGTTATCACGAATACAGATCGCGCTATGGTTGGTGCTATGTTGCGGGCGCAAGGCGGCATTGATGTGATTGTCCCCAGAGGTGGCCGATCATTGGTAGAACGTGTTCAGGCAGAAGCAAAAATCCCTGTCTTTGCCCATCTGGAAGGCATTTGCCATATTTATGTACATGCCGATGCTGACCCGCAGCTGGCCATATCCGTTGTGGTAAATGCCAAAATGCGCCGCACGGGGATTTGTGGCGCGGCAGAAACATTGCTGATTGATAAGGCGGTTGTTCATACGATCTGGCCGGATATTGCCGCCGCATTGCGTGATGCCGGATGCCAGATTCGCGGCGATGCGGCCGCTAAAACCGCTTGCCCATGGATTGATGCCGCCAGTTCTGATGATTTCGGACATGAGTTTCTGGATGCTGTCATTGCCGTTAAGGTGGTTGATAATGTGGATGCCGCCATTGCCCATATCCGCCAACATGGTAGCGATCATACCGAATCCATCCTAAGCGCGAATAATGAAGTGGCTGAATATTTTGTGGCGCAAATCGATTCGTCCATTGTCATGATAAATGCCTCAACCCAGTTTGCCGATGGTGGTGAGTTCGGCATGGGCGCGGAGCTAGGCATTGCTACCGGCCGAATCCATGCGCGGGGGCCTGTTAGCATAGAACAGCTCACCTGTTTTAAATATATTGTCAGAGGCAACGGACAGACGCGGCCATGATGACCCCCGTGATGACCCCGGCTATGACCCCGACCAGCCATATGTTATTGGCGCGATTGCGCGCCAGACGGCATGGGCATATCGGGTTGCTGGGTGGATCATTTAATCCGGCGCATCACGGCCATGCTCATATAGCGGATGTAGCCATATCCGAATTACAGCTGGATCAGGTCATATGGCTGGCAAGCCCACAAAACCCCCATAAACCGACACATGATATGGCGCCATTTGCCGACCGCTTTGCCAGCGCTGAAGCCATATCACAGCATTGCAAGCACCATAAACGCATGCAGGTTAGCGCGTTAGAACATATCACACAGATGCGCTATACCGCAGATACCATCCGTTTTCTTGCCCGAACTTGCCCGCGCATGACATTTTACTGGTTAATGGGCGCGGATAATATGGCAACATTTCATCAATGGCACCGAACCGATGATATTATCCGGAACGCCCATCTGATTGTGGTTAATCGCCCCGGATATCAAGCATCAGCATTAGCCAGCCGGATAGCCCATCGCATGACACGCTGTCCTGCCCGTCGGTTACGGCATAAACCATTTCGCCATAAGCACCACCATTACTGGAGCTTTATTCAGACCAGATTAAATCCGCTTTCTGCCACCGCTATTCGGGAATCACGCCAAAAATAACCCAATAATAACCCGGACAGAACAATTATCTTTATCAATACATATTGGAATATCACTATATCTATCTTATTTTAGGTTATATAAGTGTCAGATATGTTCAGCGTGAAGGAGTAACCTATTTCTGATCATCACATTACAGACGGCGATCATCTGCTTCAGATGGTTTTGTCATCATTAGACGACGATAAGGCAATGGACGTTGTTGCCATACCGCTTGCTGGTAAATCCTCAATTGCTGATTACATGGTCATTGCCTCAGGAACGTCCTCGCGGCAATTGATGGCTATGGCTGATCACTTGGGAAAGACGCTCAAAGACAATGGCGTTAAAAGCACTGGCACAGAAGGCGCCCAGCAAGGGGACTGGATATTGATTGATGCCGGTGACATTATTGTTCATCTGTTCCGGCCGGAAGTACGCGATTTTTATCAGCTTGAAAAAATGTGGCTGGAACCAAATACCAATTCCACCAATTCATCAACTGGGGCGGCATCTGGCCAATCCGCTGATCAGACCGCTGGTATTTAGACCAGAACCCGATTATGCGCATCAGCATCGCCGCCATTGGAAAATCCGGACAATCTCCTGAACATGACCTTGTTCACCGCTATTTTAACCGCTTGCCCCATAAAGGGGCGCTAATTGAACGTGATAGCTCAAAAACATCAGGCCTTGCCGGCAAACGTGACGAAGGCAAGCGTTTGCTTGCGGCATTACCAGCACAGTGTAAGCTGGTGGTACTTGATGAAAACGGGGTTAATTTGTCATCTGTAAAATGGGCAGAACAGATTTCCAGCTGGCGTGATGCCGGCATAAGGGACGCGGTATTTGCTATCGGCGGCGCTGATGGCCATAGCGAAGACGTATTGGCTGCCGCTGATAAAACGCTGGCTTTCGGCGTGCAGACATGGCCGCATATGCTGGTCAGAGCTATGCTGGCCGAACAGCTTTATCGGGCAGAAATGATTCTGGCACGTCACCCCTATCACCACGCCTGACCATTTGTATGAATGATAGCGGCTTGGCAAAATACCCCTGATTAGCGTATAAAATAACATGACTTCTACACCTATGCCGACTTCAACACATCTGCCTGTTGTGCTAGCTATCATGGATGGGCTAGGGCACCGCGAAGACAATCAATATAACGCGGTCAAACAGGCCAGAACACCTGTGCTTGATCGTCTGGACAGCACAGTACCAAAAGCATTTCTAAACGCATCGGAATCCGCCGTTGGGCTTCCATCCGGACAGGTTGGTAATTCCGAAGTCGGGCATATGACCATCGGGGCTGGCCGTATCCTCAAACAGGACCTGGTTCGGATTGGTGATGCGGTTGCTGATAACATGTTCGAAACAAGCCCTATTCTGGATCATATGGCTAGCCAGTTACGGCAAAATCATGCGGCTGTTCATATCCTTGGCATGGCATCCGATGGCGGCGTGCATAGCCATTCTGACCATATTCTGGCGCTTGCTAGCGCCATGTGTGATCGCGGCATTACGGTTTGGTTGCATCTGTTTACCGATGGCCGTGATACCATGCCGGGGGGCGCAACTGAGCATTTTGACCAGTTTATCAAAACCTCTCCGGCTGGTGCTAAAATAGCAACAGTAACTGGCCGCTATTACGCCATGGATAGAGACCAGCGCTGGGAACGCACAGGACTTGCCAGTGATGCTATCGCCTATGCGCAGGCGGATTATCATTTTGCTGATGCGAACGCGGCTATTGCTGATGCCTATCAACGGGGTGAGACGGATGAGTTTTTCTTACCGGC
This sequence comes from Alphaproteobacteria bacterium, assembly GCA_024639485.1. GTDB lineage: Bacteria > Pseudomonadota > Alphaproteobacteria > Puniceispirillales > UBA1172 > UBA12202. The sequence goes on along the minus strand of JAHEII010000005.1, from coordinate 34,744 downwards.
AATCATTGGTGATTATGCAGGTATATCCAGTGGTGATGGTATCATCATGGCGAATTTCCGCGCTGACCGTGTCCGGCAGTTGCTTGATGGGCTTCTGCTTTGTGATACGCCTATTAATCGGCCTCTGGCCAAAGGCACAATCAGTACCGCTGTTGCTATGGCATCATATTCAGAAAAACTGGATGCCGTTTGTGATATCCTGTTTCCGCCCATTGCGCTAACACATACGCTTGGTGATGTTGTGGCGGCGGCAGGATTACGCCAATTGCGGCTAGCCGAAACAGAAAAATATCCCCATGTGACGTTTTTTCTGAATGGCGGTAACGAAGATAGCCATAAAGGTGAGGATAGATGCCTAATCCCCTCACCCAAAGTTGCGACCTATGATTTGCAACCGGAAATGAGCGCGGATCAAGTGCTATCCGCGCTTCTGGATGCAATTCATAACCAGAGCCATGATTTGATCATTGTTAACTTTGCCAATCCGGATATGGTCGGCCATACCGGTGTACTAGAAGCCGCGATTAAAGCTGTTGAAGTGATAGATCAGGCACTGGATAAGGTGATATCTGCACTGAACACATGCGGCGGCACTATGTTACTAACCGCAGATCACGGCAATTGTGAGCTTATGTGGGATCAAGCAAGCAATAGCCCGCATACCGCCCATACCACCAATCCGGTTCCTGTTTACTGGATTGGTGCACCGCCACATTATCATCTTCGTGATGGCGGATTGAGCGATCTGGCACCATCTTTGCTTGAATTACTGGGATTGCCCGTGCCTTCTGAAATGACTGGCCACTCCCTTATTGAACCTAATTAATGTTTCCTGTCTTGATCTTGCCATGTTCTATTGGCAACATAAGTAATAGATACCTTTTATAGTCTGGACCAATTGATATGACCGTTACTCCACAGAAATCACCAACATCATCACGATATCTCTATCTGACGCTTCTGGGCGTTATCATGATGGTCGGAGTGGTAACGATCATGTCTTCGCCATCCAATAGCCAGACATCACGCGATCAGGTGTATCAGGATTTATCGCTTTTTGGTGAAGTGTTTGAAAGCATCCGCAATAATTATGTAGAACCTGTCGATGATAAAGAATTAATACATTCGGCTATTAATGGCATGCTGACCTCACTTGATCCGCATTCCAGTTTCCTTACTTCTGATGATTTTGATCAGATGCAGGAACGGACAAAAGGAGAGTTTGGCGGCTTAGGCATTGAAATCACCATGGAAGACGGGTTCGTCAAAGTTGTATCCCCCATTGATGATACCCCTGCCGCGCGGGCAGGCATCATATCCGGCGATCTGATTATCGGGATTGATGGCCAGAATGTGCTTGGCATGACACTAACAGAAGCCGTTGATTTGATGCGCGGCAAAATAGGCAGTGAAATCACGGTAACCATCAAACGTGGTGAAATAGCACCATTTGATGTCACCCTTAAACGTGATGTGATCAAAATGCGAAGCGTACGTTCTGATAGCTATGGGCATGTTGGTTATATCCGGATTACCAACTTCACCGAACAAACAACCCCCGGCTTGCTAAAAGCTATGACAGATTTGCGCGAAGAACATGGCAAAAAGCTGATCGGGGTTGTGCTTGATTTGCGGAATAATCCGGGTGGATTGCTGAGCGAGGCCATTTCTGTTACTGATGCGTTTCTTGATCAGGGTGAGATTGTATCCACCCGTGGCCGCAACGAAAGCTCAGCCTCGCGTTATTTTGCCCGCGAAGGTGATATATCAAACGGCATGCCTATCGTTGTGCTAATTAATTCAGGGTCGGCATCCGCGTCTGAAATTGTTGCTGGCGCGTTGAAAGATCATGAACGTGCCTTGATCATGGGAACACGGTCATTCGGCAAAGGATCAGTCCAGAGCATCGTACCCATTGGCAGAGATGCCGCCATGCGGATAACCACCGCCCGATATTACACCCCATCCGGCGTTTCCATTCAGGGGACAGGCATTACACCCGATATTATTGTTGAGCTGGCCATTGTTGAAAATATTGACGATGGCGCCTTCCGTGAGGAAGACCTCAAAGGCTCACTGGAAAATCAGGATGCAACAGAATTACCGTCTGAAGAAGAACTGGCGGATGATGATGATGATGATAATGACGAAGAAGAAGGCATCAAGGATTATCAACTTGCCCGCGCCGTCGATTTGCTCAATGGTCTGAAGGTATTTAAAGGAGTGATGCAGTGAGCCAGCCTATCGATTATCACAGTCGCCCCTATCGCCCTTGCGTTGGCATCATGCTGATTAATTCGATCAATCAGATTTTTGTTGGCCAGCGTTTTGATAATCATGGTGACGCGTGGCAGATGCCGCAAGGCGGTATTGATGCTGGCGAAACACCAATAGAAGCCGGTTTTCGCGAAATGTATGAGGAAATTGGCACGAATAAAGCCGAATTATTATGTGAGCATCCGGATTGGCTATCGTATAATATACCGGAAGGACTGGCCAACCAGCTCTGGGATGGCAAGTATCGTGGCCAGACACAGAAATGGCTAGCGTTTCGTTATATGGGTGATGATGCAGATATCAATATTGCCACTGAACAGCCTGAGTTTTGTGAATGGCGATGGTCATCAGTTGACAGTCTGCATCAACTGGCGGTTCCATTCAAACGGCCGGTTTACAGCAAAATTATTGCTGATTTCAAAGATATCTTTGCAAATTGATTATAGCGCTGAAATAGCGGCATCAAGAAATTCTTCTTCTCTTGCATTGCCATTATTATTTGCGGTCTGACGCTGGGCTTCCAGATCTGAGCGGTCAGCGTTATCAAGATTAACAGCCCGTTCAGCCAGCACAGTACAACGATCTTCGGTCACATCAACAATGCCGCCATCAACCATAATCCGGTTGCTAACGTTCCCATTGACATAAACCTCAACCACACCACGCTGAAGCGTTGAGATGGTTGGCGCATGACGTGGCATGGCGCCAAATAGCCCCATGCTTCCGGGCACAACAACCATGCTGGCATCTATTGCCATCATGATGCGTGCTGGTGTAACCAGTTCAAATGCAGTGGTTTCAGCCATGTTCCAACCCTGTTCTCAATCTCTATCCAGATGCTTAGGCCGCTTCGGCGTTCAGCTTTTTGCCTTTTTCGACCGCTTCTTCAATGGTACCTACCATATAGAACGCTGCTTCTGGCAGATAATCATATTCACCATCAACAATGCCCTTAAAGCCTTTGATTGTGTCTTCCAGTGAAACCAGCTTACCCGGTGATCCGGTAAAGACTTCGGCAACATGGAATGGCTGTGACAGGAAGCGCTGAATTTTCCGCGCTCTGGCAACAACCAGCTTATCTTCTTCAGACAATTCATCCATGCCCAGAATGGCAATAATATCCTGCAGTGATTTATACTGCTGCAACACTTCCTGAACATTACGGGCAACGCCATAATGCTCATCACCAACGATCCGTGGGTCAAGCATTCTGGATGTTGAATCAAGCGGGTCAACCGCTGGATAAATCCCCAGTTCGGCAATCTGACGTGACAACACGGTTGTCGCATCAAGGTGCGCAAATGATGTGGCCGGTGCCGGATCAGTCAAGTCATCGGCAGGAACGTAAATCGCCTGCACAGATGTAATAGACCCTTTACGCGTAGTTGTAATCCGTTCCTGCAACGCACCCATATCTGTTGCCAGTGTTGGCTGATATCCCACCGCTGATGGAATACGGCCAAGCAATGCTGACACTTCTGATCCGGCTTGCGTAAAGCGGAAAATATTATCGACAAAGAACAGCACATCCTGGCCTTCTTCGTCACGGAAATATTCAGCCAGCGTCAAACCGGTCAGAGCAACACGCGCGCGCGCACCCGGAGGTTCATTCATCTGGCCATAAACCAGCGCTGCTTTTGAACCTTCGCCATCCGTTTTGATAACGCCGGATTCAACCATTTCGTGATACAGATCGTTACCTTCCCGCGTCCGTTCACCAACACCGGCAAAAACAGAATAACCACCATGGGCTTTCGCCACGTTGTTGATCAATTCCATAATAAGAACGGTTTTACCAACACCAGCACCGCCAAACAGTCCAATTTTACCACCTTTGGCATATGGCGCTAGCAAATCCACCACCTTGATACCGGTAACCAGAATCTCGGCTTCGGTGGACTGATCAATATATTCAGGCGCCGGACGGTGAATAGGGAATGTCAATTTTGATTTGACCGGCTCACCTTCGTCAACCGGCTCACCCACAACGTTCAGAATACGGCCAAGTGTTTCAGGGCCAACAGGAACGCGAATTGGCTCACCTGTGTCAACGGCTTCCTGTCCACGAACCAGACCTTCGGTTGAGTCCATGGCGATACAACGTACCGTCTGCTCACCCAGATGCTGTGCTACTTCCAGCACAAGTCTCTGCCCGCCATTTTCGGCATGAATAGCGTTAAGAATTTTTGGTAGTTCACCATCAAATTCAATATCGACGACAGCGCCGATAATCTGTGTCAGTCTACCTTTTGCGTTATTGGCCATGATACGATGCTCCAGCTTCCAGTTAATCGGGTTACAGCGCTTCTGCCCCAGAAATAATTTCAATCAATTCAGTCGTAATAGCGGCCTGACGGGAACGGTTATAAACCATAGTCAGACGATCAATCAGATCACCGGCATTACGGGTGGCGTTATCCATTGCAGTCATTCGGGCTGCCAGTTCGCTGGCAGAGCTTTCCAGAACAGCTGCATAGATTTGGGTGCTAAGATTGCGTGGTAGCAAGTCTTCCAGCACAGTCGCTTCGTCTGGCTCATACTCATATGGCGCGGCGGCCATATCGTCTGTTCCAGCGTCTACGTCTTGTTCAATTGTTATAGGTATCAACGTGTCAATCGTGACTTCCTGTGCGATAGCAGACACAAAGCGGTTATAGATAATCTGGCAACGGTCAAGATCACCATTTTCCAGCCGCTGAATGATGATATCAGAAATGCCGTCAATATCGGCAAATGATACGGCCGTGCCTTGCACGCCTTCTTTGGTATCAACGATAATGTCACGGAATTCCCGTTGTAACGCGTCTTTCGCTTTCCGGCCAACCATCAGCAATTCAACGGTTTTGCCTTCTTTGTTGAGGCTTTCGACCTGCCGTCTGGTGGAACGGATAATACTACCGTTAAAGCCGCCACATAATCCGCGATCAGCAGACAGAACAATCAAAAGCACGCGGTTATCATTGCCGGTTCCAGCCAGCAATGCTGGCGCGGTTTCCGGTGACGCTTTGCTAGCCAGACTATTGATGATAGCTGACATGCGTGTGGAATATGGCCGTGATGCTTCAGCGTTTTCTTGTGCCCGCCGCAATTTAGCCGCCGCTACCATTTTCATGGCAGAGGTGATCTTTTGCGTCGACTTAACGCTTTTGATCCGGTTCTTTAAATCTTTCAAATTAGCCATTGGGCAAAATCCTGATTATTAAAGCACCGACCTATGCGAAACTCTTGGTGTAACCGTCAAGTTCGGCAACCAGCTTTTCTTTGGTTCCGTCTGACACGGCTTTTTCTTCGCGGATGGTATTGAGGATAGCGGCACCTGCACCACGCATGTGATTGAGGAAGCCTTCTTCAAAACGACCAACATCTGATAATGCAATTTTATCCAGATAACCGTTCACACCGGCAAAGATGGAAACAACCTGTTCTTCCACTGGCATTGGTGAATATTGCGGCTGTTTCAGCAGTTCGGTTAGACGCGCACCACGATCCAGCAATTGTCTGGTTGAGGCATCCATATCGGAGGCAAACTGTGCAAACGCGGCCATTTCACGATACTGGGCCAGTTCCAGCTTAATCGAACCAGCTACCTGTTTCATGGCTTTGATCTGTGCGGCAGAACCCACTCGGCTAACCGATAGACCCACATTCACCGCTGGCCGGATACCCTGATAGAATAGATCTGTTTCTAGGAAAATCTGACCATCTGTAATTGAAATTACGTTAGTTGGAATAAAGGCTGATACGTCACCGCCCTGTGTTTCAATCACTGGCAATGCTGTGAGTGAACCCAGACCGTTATCTTCGTTAAGCTTGGCGGCACGTTCTAACAAACGTGAGTGCAGATAGAACACGTCACCCGGATAAGCTTCACGACCCGGAGGACGACGAAGAAGCAGTGACATCTGACGATAGGCCACGGCTTGTTTGGATAGATCATCATAAACGATCACAGCATGCATGCCATTATCGCGGAAATATTCACCCATTGCGCAAGCCGTATATGGTGCAATAAACTGAAGCGGGGCTGGATCAGATGCGGTAGCCGCAACAACGATAGAATATTCCATCGCGCCGTTTTCTTCTAGCGTCCGAACAATCTGTGCCACTGTTGACCGTTTCTGGCCAATCGCAACATAAATACAGAACAGCTTATCCACATCGTTTTTGCCAGCCGCATCATTAGTTGCTTTCTGGTTAATAAACGCATCAATAGCAATAGCTGTTTTACCTGTCTGTCTGTCACCAATGATAAGCTCACGCTGGCCACGGCCAATCGGGATAAGGCTATCAATTGCCTTGAGACCTGTCTGCATCGGCTCATGCACTGATTTCCGTGGCATAATTCCGGGGGCTTTGACTTCTACCCGGCGGCGTTCACCACCTTCGATTGGGCCTTTGCCATCAATCGGATTACCAAGACCATCAACAACCCGTCCCAGCAATCCTTTGCCGGTTGGCACGTCAACAATAGCGCCTGTTCTGCGGACAATTGTGCCTTCGCTAATTTCGCGGTCATCACCGAAAATAACGATACCGACATTGTCGCTTTCTAGGTTTAGCGCCATGCCCTTGATGCCACCGTCAAATTCCACCATCTCACCGGCACGCACTTCATCAAGTCCGTATACTCTGGCGATACCATCACCAACCGATAATACGCGTCCAACTTCGGCGACTTCCGCCTTACTTCCGAAATTGGTGATTTGCTCTTTAATAATAGCTGAAATTTCAGCGGCGCGAATGTCCATTACCCAACACCCTTCATAGCGGCTTCTAGCCGGTTCAGTTTCGTTTTGATCGATGTATCAATCATGCGAGATCCGATGCGTACCACCAGACCACCAATCAGAGAAGGATCAACAGATGTTTCCAAGGCAATTTTATCACTCTTGGTCACGCTTGCAATTGCTTCCATGACGTCAGCCTGATGCGACGCATCAAGTGGAACAGCCGAGATGACTTCAGCAGAAATCTCACCCCGGCGTTTGGCCAGATCGGCCAAGAAACCCTTAATCATTTGTGGCAGGGCAAAAAGCCGGCCATTCATACATATTGTTCCAACAAACTTGACCATCAGATCATCTGCCCCGGCTTTTGTCAGAATAGACTCCATGATTTTAGCTTGATCATCACGGCTCATAGCAGAGGCCTTAATGACGTCACGCAGGTCATCAGATGCGCCAATCATGGCATCCAGATCAGAAAGGTCACGGGCAATAACATCTATTTTGCCCATGGAATCAGCAAGCTCAAAAAGAGCTTTGACATATCGTTTGGCTATACTAGCACTAGATGACATGGAGCGGTAATCCCCCGGCCAAAATGGTTAGTAAATTTCTGGATGGAATATCCATCGATCACACAACCTGATTGTTATAAAATACATATTGAGAAGGTTGCTATCATAGGAAAAACCCTAAAGCAAGATCAATGCGTTAATTTTACGCTATCAGCGGCAAAATGACCGCATTCTTTTTATAAAAAATTAAAAAAAACCAAGATTATCGTCAAAAGAAACTCACCGGATCAATATCAACCTGACAATTGATAGCCGATGGAATGGTTATTCTGTCCAGCCATGATGAAATCACGCGCTGTAAGTTCACTTCACGGCTGGATTTGAGCAAGAATCGCACGCGATAGTTCCGGCGCAACAAACGCAATGGGGCTGGTGCCGGCCCCAACAGCGTCACACCTTCAAAATGTGGCCAGTCATTAGCCATCTGTTTTGCCATCATCATCAATCGGGCTTCCTCACGGCCAGACAGAATCACCGCGGCCAGACGGCCATATGGCGGCATGGCGGCTTCCCTGCGTGCGGCTTTTTCGGCCGCAATAAAGCTTTCCCTATCGTCATGGATCAAACTTTGTAGCACCATTGCCTCTGGCATGGCGGTTTGCAAAAGCACCTGCCCCGGACGGCTCTCCCGACCAGCCCGACCAGCGACTTGCGTCAACAACTGCCAGCTTAACTCACCTCCACGCAAATCCGCACCACCAAGCCCCAGATCAGCATCCACCACCCCAACCAGCGTTAGATCAGGGAAATGATGGCCTTTGGCGACCATCTGTGTGCCGATAATGATATCAATCTCATCATTATATACCGCATTGAAAAACTGTTCGGCCAGCGCTGGTGTTGTGATCGCATCACTAGAAAAAATCCCCTGCCGCGCATCTGGAAACCGCAACTCGACTTCTTCTGATAATCGTTCGACCCCGGGCCCGCATGGCATGATCATGCCTTCGGTCTGGCAAGATGGGCAAACCGTTGGAAACCGGCTGTTATGACCGCAATGATGGCATCGCAATTCCCCTGCGGATTTATGCGTGACCAGCCATGCCGAACAGTTCGGACAGACAATACGTTCCCGACAAGACAGACAAAGCGACATCGGGGCGTAGCCGCGCCGGTTCAAAAATAAAAGCACCTGTTCTTTTTTTTCCAGCGCCTTACCAATAGCATCAACCAGTGGCGGCGATATCCAGCGGCGGCGTTCTGCCGGCGTCTTACCCAGATCAATCAGCTTGATATCCGGCATGCCGGCCGATCCAAACCGTGAAAACAGCCGGATATGCTGATATTTGCCCTGTTCAACATTAACCAGCGATTCGAGGGACGGTGTTGCTGAGGATAAGATAACCGGAATCCGGCTTAATCTGGCGCGTAGGACGGCCATATCCCGCGCATGATAACGCACCCCGTCCTGCTGACGATAGCTAAGCTCATGTTCTTCGTCCACCACAACAACACCGGGGTTGCGAAACGGCAAAAATAACGCTGATCTGGCACCAGCTACCACCATCGGAGTACCGCGTATCGCCTCACGCCAGACAGCGCGGCGACGGCTATCCCCCAACCCCGAATGCCATAGATGCGGACGAAACCCAAATCGCTCATGGCATCGTGCCTCAAACGCTTGCGAAAGAGCGATTTCCGGCAACAAAATCAGCGCTTGTCGTCCGGCTTTCAAGGCTTCTGCCACGGCTTCAAAATAAACCTCTGTTTTTCCTGATCCAGTCACGCCATCAAGCAGAAACGCCGTATATTTCTGTTCCGTGACAGCATCGGCCAGTGTTGTTGCGGCGGCGGCCTGTTCAACAGTCAGCTTTTGCTGGCGGCCGCTGATCAAGTTGCTATCAGCCTGATATTGCTGATCATGATCCGGTTTAATCGGAACAGCCGCCAGCAAGCCGTCTTTACACATGGCTTTAATCGTGCTGGCAGTGGCGCCTGTCAATTCACGGATAGCGGCCAGTGACTCCGGCATCTTTCCGGATAGGTTTTTGAGAATATTCTGCCGCCGCACAGTATTCGCCTGATCAGGGGTTGCCACAGCATGATAGCCCATGGTCAAAGCATCCTGTTTCAATGCTGATGGCACGGAACTGGCCATTTTCAAAACCAGCCCCGGTTTTTCCAGATACCATTTCGCCACCCAATCCATGAATTGCCGCATGTCGGGGGTGAGATGATAATCAGCATCATATGGCGTGACGGTTTTTAATGTCATGCCGTTGATATCAGTATCATTAGCGGCACCAATAACCATGCCCACCACCTCGCGCTTGCCCAGCGGCGTTGATACCAGCTGACCAACACGCACGGGTGCATTTGCCCGATAACTCAACGCCCCATCAATATGTGGTAGCGCGGTGGCTGGCACAACTTTAATCGGCGTATCTTTCGGGATATGGGCATCAATAGGTGACATGAATGGTTATGATTCTCAATCTATGATTCTCAATTTATGTGTCTTTATCGTTATGGATGCAAGGCTAGCACTTTCTGTCGTCTTGGGCTAATATGCAATCCAGAAAATGGGTGACATCCTGATGAATACCCGCCGTCATTAACAGCCACAACAACAGCACGCAACAATAGTAATAGTGTAAATCGAAGGATACTGAACGCATGAAACTTTTTCTTGATACTGCCAATATAGACGAAATCAAAGCGCTTAAAGACACCGGATTCGTTGATGGCGTGACAACAAATCCGTCACTGATTGCAAAATCGGGACATGATCTGATGGATACTATCGCAGAAATTTGTGAGCTAGTATCTGGCCCTGTTAGCGCCGAAGTCACCGCAACAGATGCAGATACCATGCTGAAAGAAGGTCTGAAACTGGCTGCTATTGCTGATAATGTGGCGGTCAAAGTGCCGCTAACCGAAGCCGGGCTCATGACATGTAAAACATTAAGCGATCAAGGCACAATGGTAAATGTGACGCTTTGTTTTTCAGCGGCACAGGCATTACTAGCCGCCAAAGCAGGTGCAAAATTCATCTCGCCTTTTGTCGGACGGCTAGATGATATCGGCAGTGACGGCATGACCCTGATTGAAGAAATTGTCACTATTTATGCTAATTATGACATGCCGACCGAAGTTCTGGTTGCATCGGTTCGCGGGGTTCAGCATGTGGTTGATGCGGCCATGATGGGCGCAGATGTTGCCACCGTTCCCCCGCAAGTCATATCAGCCATGTTCAAGCATCCGTTAACCGATAAAGGTCTGGCCGCGTTTCTTACCGATTGGGAAAAAACCGGACAGTCTATCCTTTAAATCCCCAGATTTGAGATCATATGCGAATGACCGATACCGATAAAAACCGCATCATTGATTTAAATCATGCGCTGACACTGAAAGCGCAAGAAGATATGCGCAATGTCAAACGCCAGCATAAAATGCTGGTTGATAACAGCGTGGCTAATCGGGATGCTATTTTGCGGCTGTATCATGCTGATCTGATTCTGCTGGCCGCCCATAGCCAGAATGATATCACAAATGCCATTGCCACTATTTTGCCGGATATTCTGGATGTGGCAGCGGCAAGGTTGATATCTACGCCAGAAAGCGCATGTGCCAATGCCAGTCATGTTCATGTGATTCCCATGGATGCTTTTCATGAACTGACCTGCATGAATGGTATTTTTCTGGGGCCTGCTAATCCGGCTCAGCAAGCGATCTGTGCGGCGGCAAATATCACAAAACCGGATAGCATAGCCTGTGTCCGTCTGCCTGATGATTTGCCCGGCACTAACGGTGCTGCTTTGCTGATGCTGACCGGCAAAAACAAAGACAGCTTTACCGCCAGTCATGGCACGGAATTGCTAGAACAACTGGTCATGAAAATTGCTGTTGCGCTGGCGGCACGGCCAGTATCAGACACATAATGTCCGGCTCGGATGTATCCAGACCTGTTATTGATGCATGGCTGGAATGGCTGGAACGGGAACGCCGGTCATCACCAAAAACATGTGAGGCTTATGGCCGTGACGTTAAAGCATGGCTGGCATTTCTGGATGAACAATCATGCCCGCCTGATCAGTTTCATCGCAAACATGCCCGCGAATATCTGGGGCATCTGGCCGATCAGACCATGGCCGCCACAAGCATTGCACGCAAATTATCATCAATCAGAAGCTATTACCGTTTTGCCATGCGCCAGCAGTTTTTTGGCGATGTTGATCTGACTCCGCTAAAATCCCCACGGGCAAAACCGCCTCTCCCCAAAAGCATTGCCGCGCCAGATATCAAAGATATGATCCGTTCCATCCAGTCACTAGGGCAACCAGCATGGATGGAAGCCAGAGATATCGCGGTGCTGACATTAATATATGGAACTGGCTTGCGGATATCTGAGGCATTGAGCCTGACCCGCAATGATGCGCCATTTGGTGAGTGGCTCCGGATTACTGGCAAGGGTGGCAAAACCCGTGATGTGCCGGTACTGAATATTGTTCGGGCAACCACAGATCACTGGCTGACCCTATCGCCAGCGAGCGAGCGGGCGGATGCACCGCTTTTTATTGCAAACAGAGGCGGGCCTTTACATGCGCGGGCGGTGCAACGGCTAGTCGAAACCCTGCGCTATCAACTGGGGCTGGAAAACCATACCACGCCCCATGCTCTCCGCCATGCCTTTGCCACGCATATGCTGGCCGGTGGAGGAGATTTGCGCGCGATACAAGCCTTACTAGGCCATGCCAGCCTGACCACAACACAGCGTTACACCCATGTTGACGAAAGCACATTAACAGACATCCACCGCGCCACACATCCCCGCGCCCATTCACCAAAAACCCCTGCTAAAAAATAGTATTATTAAAGCAACAATTTTTAGATATGGATGGCGCGGCCTTCGACGGCTAGGGCGGCTTCTTTTACTGCTTCGCTCAATGTTGGATGGCCGTGACATGTGCGGGCGATATCTTCGGATGATGCCCCGAACGCCATTGCGATAGCGCATTCATGGATCAATGTTCCGGCATCATGGCCAATGATATGCACGCCAAGCACCTGATCGGTTTTGGCATCAGCAAGGATTTTGACAAAGCCTTCGTTATGGCCAGTGGCACGCGCGCGGCTATTTGCCATGAATGGAAACACGCCTTTATGGTAATCAATACCAGCGGTTTTCAGCTGTTCTTCGGTTTTGCCCAGTGTCGCGATTTCCGGATCAGTATAAACAATCCCCGGCACCAGATCATAATCCACATGTCCGCTATGACCGGCCATGATTTCTGCTGCGGCGACGCCGTCTTCTTCGGCTTTATGCGCCAGCATCGGGCCGTCTATGACATCGCCAATGGCAAATATGCCTTTGACTGAGGTTTCAAAATGCGCGTCTACGGCAATGCGGCCACGTTCATTGGTCTGGATATCCATAGCTTCCAGCCCCAGACCATCGGTATATGGCCGGCGGCCAACCGCCACCAGCACCACATCTGCGGTTAGCTTTTCGGTGTCACCACCATCAGCCGGCATAATATTCAGCACAACGCCAGATTTATTGGCCTTAGCAGAAGTCACCGCCGTTCCCATGCGGAATGTGATGCCCTGCTTTTCCATGATGGTTTTAAACTTACTGGCCAGATCAGCATCCATCCCCGGCAGGATACGCGGCAGATATTCTACCACTTCAACTTCTGCGCCAAGCCGCCGCCAGACAGTGGCCATTTCAAGCCCGATATATCCACCACCAATTACAATCATGCGTTTTGGCACTTTCGCCAATGCCAGCGCACCTGTCGAAGACACAATCTGTATCTCATCAATCGGAACATCCTTGAGCGGTTGCACCTCTGAGCCAGTGGCAATCAGAATCCGGTCGGCATGAAGATTTTGCTGATTGCCAGCATGATCCGTTATCGTGACGGTATTGGCGGCGGTAATTGCGCCCTTGCCTTCGATATGCGTGATTTTATTTTTCCGCATCAATAGCCGGATACCATCGGTCAGACCGGCCACAATCTGATCTTTATTTGCCATCATCTGTGCCAGATCAAGTTTTGGCTTACCAGCCGTTATCCCCAGATCAGCCAAGCCACCAGATGCCAGTTCTGCATATTTTTCGGAACTATTAAGCAAGGCTTTTGACGGGATGCACCCCACATTCAGACAAGTACCACCAAGCGTTGACCGCGTTTCAATGATCGTAACAGTCATCCCAAGCTGGGCGGCACGGATAGCGGCAACATAGCCCCCCGGCCCACCACCAATAATGGCCAGATCAGTTTTTTCGGCATCGCTCATAACGGTCACATATCCTTATCTGGTTATAGTCCGATTAACAGACGTTTCGGGTCTTCGATGGATTGCTTGACGCGTACCAAGAATGATACCGCCTCACGCCCGTCAATGATACGGTGATCATAGGAAAGCGCCAGATACATCATCGGTTTAATGACAATGCTGTCACCATCCTTACCAGATACAACCACCGGCCGTTTCTGGATATTATGCATGCCCAGAATGCCGCTTTGTGGCGGGTTCAGAATAGGCGTTGATAGCATTGAGCCATAAATCCCGCCATTTGATATGGTGAATGTGCCGTTAGACATATCCGCCATACTCAACTGGCCTTGACGGGCTTTTTCACCAAAGCTGTTGATGGTGGCTTCGGTTTCGGCAAAACTCATCTGATCGGCATCTTTCAGAACGGGAACAACCAATCCTTGCGGCGTGCCAACGGCAACACCAACATTATAATAATTCTTATAAATAATGTCTGTCCCGTGGATTTCTGCATTAACCGCAGGATAGTCTTTCAATGCCTCAATCACTGCATGAACAAAAAAGCTCATGAAGCCAAGCTTCACGCCGTGGCGTTTTTCAAAACTGTCTTTATATTCGGCGCGGATCGCCATTACCGCGCTCATATCCACTTCGTTAAAGGTAGTGAGCATGGCGGCGGTATTCTGGGCATCTTTGAGCCGGCGGGCAATCACCTGCCGCAAACGTGACATAGGCACGCGTTCTTCGCGCGGCTGATCCGTTCGTGGCGCTAAAGCGGCCGGAGCCGGAGCCGGTGGGGTTACTGGTGCGGAAACTGCCACAGATGGCGTTTCCATTGCTGAAAGCACATCACCCTTGGTCAGACGACCGTCTTTTCCTGTCCCGGCGATAGCGTTCGGATCAAGATTATTTTCATCAACTAACCGCCGCACGGCTGGTGATAATGGGGCTTCAGATGCCGGTGCCGATACCGGAGCAGATGCCGGAGTAGCCGCCGCTGCTGGTTTTTCCAGCTGTTTTTCCGGCTGTTTTTCGGCTGGTTTATCCGCCGCCGCGCCTTCTTCGATAACCGCAAGCACGGCATTAGCCCCAACCGTTTCGCCCTCGCTAACAGAAAGGCTGATCACCTTGCCATCAACGGGCGATGGAACATCAAGCGTGACTTTATCGGTTTCCAGTTCAACCAGATTTTCATCTTTGCCAATATGATCGCCAACGGCTTTTGTCCAGCGGGCAACCGTGGCTTCTGTGACTGATTCGCCAAGTGGGGGAACCTTGATTTCCATGCTCATGGATACGCCTTTCTGATTGCTAATCCTAATCGTTACTCTGCCACAAACCGAACGCCTTCGGCATTCAGGTCAAGCGCGTCATTAACCAGTTTCTGCTGTTCTTTTAAATGTCTGGATAAACTGCCTGTTGCTGGTGAGGCCGCCGCGTTTCGTCCAACATAAATTGGCCGTGTATGTTTACTGGTGCCCATAGATACCAGTAATTTTTCCAGTCTTGGGTCGATATAATCCCATGATCCCATATTCATGGGTTCTTCCTGACACCAGACAATCTGTGCATCCGGCGCGGCTTCAAACACGCGCTTTAGCGGCCCTTTCGGGAACGGATAAAGCTGTTCCACACGAACAATGGCAACATCCGTGATGCCGCGCTTTTGTCTTTCGTCAATCAAATCATAATAGACTTTACCTGAACATAGCACGATGCGCTTAGGTGATGTTGAGATACTGGCATCGGATTCCTCGATAACCCGATGAAAGGATGAGCCTTCCAGAAAATCATCTATTTTTGATACACATGCCTTATGCCGCAAAAGCGATTTTGGGGTCATAATGATAAGCGGCTTACGGAAATCACGCCGCATCTGCCGCCTTAACACATGGAAATAATTAGCCGGAGTCGAACAATTAACCACCTGCATATTATCCTCGGCACAAAGCTGAAGATAGCGTTCCAGCCGTGCAGATGAATGTTCCGGCCCCTGGCCTTCGTGACCATGTGGGAGTAACATGACCAAGCCGCTCATACGGAGCCATTTTGCCTCACCCGATGAAATGAACTGATCAACAATCACCTGCGCGCCATTGGCAAAATCGCCAAATTGCGCTTCCCACATCACCAGCGCTTTGGGTTCTGCCTGACTAAAACCATAATCAAAACCAAGCACTGAGGCTTCTGATAGTGGCGAATCAATCACTTCAAAAGTGGATTGATCAGGCGAAATATGATGAAGCGGGGTGTAACGCTCATTCGTTTCCTGATCAACAAATACCGCGTGCCGTTGTGAAAACGTCCCCCGACACGAATCCTGCCCCGACAGCCGGACAATATTCCCCTCAACCAGAAGCGTGCCAAAAGCCAGATGTTCAGCGGTTGACCAGTCAATATTTGCCCCTGACGCAATGGCCGTCTTGCGTGCCTCAATCACCCGCTTCAATTTGGAATTAATGGTCAAACCATCGGGGATTGTTGTCATTGCTCTGGCTACATTATCAATAACATCTTTACTAACTGAAGTTGCGCCACGGCGATCATCACCATGGGCGGCGCGCAAACCTGCCCATTTGCCTTCCAGCCAGTCGGCTTTGTTTGGCTTATAGCTTGTGCCTGCCTCAAACTCTGCTTCCAGATGCGCCCAGTGATCATCAACAATTTGCTGTGTTTCTTCGGCGCTCATCACGCCTTCTGCGGCAAGCTTATCTGCATACATTTTCCGTACCGATGGATGGGCGGCAATTTTCTGGTACATTTTTGGCTGAGTGAACATCGGCTCATCACCCTCATTATGCCCAAAACGGCGATAGCAGATCATATCAATGACAACATCGGTTTTAAATTTCTGACGGAATTCTGTGGCGATACGCGCCACATGAACCACCGCCTCAACATCATCCGAATTGACATGAAAAATAGGCGACATCACCATTTTTGCCACATCGGTAGGGTATGGTGATGACCGCGAATAAGCCGGATCAGTAGTAAAGCCAATCTGGTTATTAACAATAATATGCATGGTGCCGCCAGTGCGATATCCGCGCAATGCCGAAAACGCAAAGGTTTCTGAAACAATCCCCTGACCAGCAAAGGCCGCGTCACCATGTATCAGAAGCCCCATGACCTTTGTGCCATCGGTATCCTGACGCTGTTTCTGCTTTGCTCTGGTACGTCCGACCACCACCGGGTTAACAATTTCAAGATGGGATGGGTTGGCATTAAGCGTCAAATGCACCTCATTATCATCAAATCCACGATCCGAAGATGCGCCCATATGGTATTTTACATCACCTGACCCGCCCACGTCTTCGGGATGTGCCGGATTGCCCAGAAATTCTGAAATAATAGCGCGAAAAGGCTTGCTCAATACATTGTGCAGAACATTAAGCCGCCCCCGATGTGACATTCCTATCACAACTTCTTTCAAATCCAGTTGAGTGCCGCGTTTCAGTATCTGTTCCAGTGCCGGAACAATAGCCTCCGCCCCGTCCATACCAAATCGCTTGGTGCCAACATATTTTTTATGAAGAAACTGTTCAAAATTTTCAGCCGATACCAGACGTTCATAAATGGTTTTCTTGCCAAGACTGGTAAACTCTGTGTGATTGCGTATCGCTTCCATGCGTTCCTGAATCCAGGATTTCTGTTCCGGATTCTGAATATGCATAAACTCAACACCAATGGTGCCACAATAGGTTTCTCTGACGATATCTAGAATCTGCCGCAGGGTGGCGACTTCCAGCCCTAGCACATAATTGATGAAAATCGGTCGATCCATATCGGCATCCGTGAAGCCGTATGTTTCCGGATCAAGTTCGGGATGATATGTTTTTTCTACCAGATTCAGCGGATCAAGCGAGGCTTGCAGATGGCCACGAATACGAAAAGCACGGATCAGCATAATCGCCTTAATCGAATCCATGGTAGCGGCACGAATATCGACTGAGCTTGTTACCGTTGATGGATGGTGGCTGTCTTCATCGGTCTGGCTGGCGGCATTAATAACCGCGCTACCGTTTAGCCCCCATGACGGGCGGCGTTCGGCGGCATCGGTTGCCTTGCCCTGTGCAGTTTCTGTTGCCAGATGATCAAGCTGTTCAAACCAGCGTGACCATTCCTGATCAACCGATAGAGGATTCTGTCGCCATTTCTGTTGGAGCTGTGCAATATATACGGCGTTTGCACCTGAAAGAAACTCATGCTCAGGATTGGATTCCTCATTTGGGGCCGCCATGGGGATACCTCTATCGTGTCTATCGTTAAAACATCATCACATAAAAAATCTATTTATTAGCGCGAACATTTTCTACCACTTCAACCAGCGAACGAACCGCGGCCACCGAGTGATCAAACATGTCTTTTTCGTCTGCATTAAGGGCAATTTCGACCACTCTTTCAACACCGCCAGCACCCAGCACAACTGGTACGCCAACATAAAGCCCGTCTAGCCCATAAGCGCCATCAACATAAGCAGCGCATGGCAGAACACGTTTTTTATCTTTGAGATAAGCCTCAGCCATATCAATAGCTGATGAGGCTGGCGCGTAAAAAGCAGAACCTGTTTTCAGAAGCCCGACGATTTCAGCACCACCATCACGCGTGCGCTGAACAATCTGGTCAATCTTTTCCTGTGTGCTCCATCCCATGGCAACCAGATCAGGAACAGGAATTCCGGCAACCGTAGAATACCGTACCAACGGCACCATGCTGTCACCATGCCCGCCAAGAACAAAAGCGTTCACGTCTTCGACCGAAACGCCGAATTCTTCAGCTAGGAAATAACAGAATCGGGCGCTATCCAGAACACCGGCCATACCAACCACTTTTTCAGCTGGCAATCCGGATGCCTGTTGCAGGACGCCAACCATGGCATCCAGCGGATTCGTGATACATATCACAAAAGCGTTCGGGCAATGCGCCTTAATGCCGGCGCCAACCTGTTCCATCACGCCTGTGTTAATGCCAACCAGATCATCCCGGCTCATCCCCGGCTTACGGGCTACACCGGCAGTAACGATAACCACATCAGCACCAGCGAGATCAGCATAGTCCTGCGTGCCAGTAATATTTGCGTTAAAACCTTCGACTGGACTGGCTTCGATAAGATCAAGAGCCTTTCCTTGCGGGATGCCTTCCATGATATCGAATAAAACGATATCGCCCAGCTCTTTCATCCCTGCCAGTAGCGCCAGTGTGCCACCAATATTACCTGCGCCAATCAACCCAATCTTATGCCTAGCCATTACATCCCCCTATACGAGTAGCCCTGTTGTAAATAAAAATATGAGCTGTCGCAATATTTGAAAAACCAGCGCAGATGCCCCACGCCGCCAATGCCTAACCATAGTCAATCATCATAGGATACGCAACAAAAACAGAACATCCTTTGCAACTTAAACCATAGATCGGATAAGCGGCTATGACCGGTGCATCAACCGGGTCATTTCGCCTAGCCGTGATACCGTACGCGGAAACTCCGCTTGCCATTGATTGCCTGTATATATCTGATCAATATCACATTCAGCAGACGCAATCAGAAACCGCTTGCGATCATAAAATGCATCAACCAGCCAGATAAACCGTCTGGCTTCGTTTTGAAGCGCATCGGATAGGCGCGGAATATGACAGATCAACAATCCGGCAAAGCGCTCTGCCAGCACCAGATAATCTGCCGCCGCTAATGGAACGCCGCATATGGCAGAAAAATCAATCATCCCCACCCCGTTTGCCGCCGCCGGAATAGTCACCTCACGACCAGCAATCATGACTGTAACTGGTTGTTGTTCTACCCCGCCGGTGAGTTGATCCAGCACCGCCACCATCGCATCATCAGCCTTATCATCCAGCGGATAATACCACCCCGAAACACTATCCAGCACCCGCTGGCGCCAATCGGTATCACCGCCCATTTCCACTACAGCATTATATTCTTTCAATGCCGCAATAAATGGCAGGAATCGCTCACGTTGCAGACCATCAAGATAAAGATCATCCGGATGCCTGTTTGATGTTACCACCAGCACCCCACCACGCCGCATATAGCCATCCATCACACGGGCAATAATCATGGCATCGGCGATATCCCGCACTTCCATTTCATCAAAACAGATCACATCCGCGCCTTTGGTCAATTGTTCCATGACCGATGCCGTAGGGTCTGCATTGCCCATTTCCCGTTCTTTATGGACGATAGCATGTACCGCTGTCATAAAATCATGAAAGTGATACCGGCAGACATGTATGCCGTGTTCCCGACTAGCCAGTTGCACAAACATATCCATAAGCATGGATTTGCCGCGCCCAACCCCGCCCCACAGATATAGCCCCTTTACGGGCAATTTTTTCCGGCCAAACCCGAAAAGCCCAACCGGTTTTTTTACTGCCAGCGCATCAATCAGCATATCCAGCCGGATAGCGATATCACGTTGCGCCATATCCACGGCCAGATGGCCAGATCTGATCTGGCGATCAAGGGAATTGGTCAGCGTGTTAACCGAATGTTCAGACGAGGCTGTTGCAGTCATGGTAATAGTTTTAAATCACCACCGGCTTTTTGACAATCATCATGCAAATTCGAAAAAATGCTTTCCGTTAACTTTTTGTTAACTTGTGTCTGATAAGGTTTACCCATTGTTATTTTTATCCAGAAATTATTTTATCCAGAATGAGTGTAAACATGGAAACCCAGTTAAAACCACTACCAAAAAAACAAAATCATCGTGATCCGGAACAGGTAAGTCATATCAGCATGAATATGGTTGAACGGCTGTGCTTCCGCATGGGGCTATTATCCCGCGATACTTTACAGAATGATATGGTAAATCGCATCAAAAGCATTAAGCTCCCAATGACGCTGGTTACGCCTATTTCCGGCAAACCGGTGCTGGTTAAATCCAGTGATTTGCATCCGGCAATGGCATTGAGCCTGCTTACTGGATGGATTGAACATCCTTTGTATACTTTGGCTAGTCGGCTGATCAAACCATATGATTCTGTTCTGGAATTGGGTGGAAACCAGTTGCATTATGCCTTTCATACAGCTTTGAAAAGCAATCCGGTCAGCTATCATTATTCTGGTGAAAAAGAATCGACTGATCTATCCCATATCCATAAAATTGCTGATCTCAATCACTTACAATTCCTTATTATATCCCAAAAAGACGGCACACCAGAAGACAGCTTTGATCTGATCAGCGCCAGACCATATACGGTGATATTGATTAACCAGAGCGATATGGCTGTCCGGCTGGCGGATACATTAATCCCGCTGGCGTTGCGGCATCTGATCATAAATACCGCTGACATGACCGTTGATGCACGGCAAGATATGCTTAACCGTTTTTCGGCGCAGCATTTTTCAAAGCAATCACATAGCGGTGACGCTATCCATTTGATGCGTGGCAGAAAATCATAAAAACCAGTAATAAATCGCCAGTAATAATTCGCCAGTGGCTTCGCGAATGGTTAATGACGTTCTAGCTGTAGCTTTTTGATATTGGCAATGGCTTTGCCCGGATTTAATCCTTTAGGGCATGTTTTGGTGCAGTTCATAATGGTATGACAGCGATAAAGCCGGAACGGGTCTTCTAGCGCGTCCAGACGTTCGCCTGTGCTTTCATCACGGCTATCGGCAATCCACCGATAGGCTTGCAGAAGAACCGCCGGCCCCAGATATTTGTCACCATTCCACCAATAACTAGGACATGCTGTCGAACAGCTGAAACACAGGACACATTCCCACATTCCGTCCAGCTCTTCGCGTTCTTTCGGGGTTTGTAGTCTTTCACCATTTTCAGGTGCTGGCGTGTCTGACTTTAGCCATGGTTCAATCGATTGCAACTGAGCGTAAGCATGGCTGAGATCAGGCACCAAATCCTTGATGACCGGCATATGCGGTAATGGTGTTATCGTTACATCGCCTTTGACTTCATCAATAGGCTTCAAACAGGCTAGGGTATTCGTCCCGTCCACATTCATTGAACATGATCCGCAAATCCCCTCACGGCATGACCGCCGGAACGTCACAGTCTGATCCTGCTCACCTTTGATCTTGATCAGTGCGTCAAGAACCATGGGGCCACATTCATCCAGATCAATGGTATAGCTATCCATCCGGGGATTATCTTCGTCATCCGGTGACCAACGATAAATGTTAAAGGTTTTTGTCCGTTCCGCGCCTTCGGGGGTGGGATGTATCTTACCTTTTTGAACCTTGGAATGTTTTGGCAACGTAAACTCAGCCATGAGAATTATCCTTACTGATTAGTAGACACGGGCAACAGGTGGAATACTTTCCACTTCATTTGTTAGGGTATTCAGAATAACCGACCGGTGATCAATGCGGGATTTGTTATTTTCATCCAGCCACATGACCGTATGTTTCATCCAGTCCTTATCATCACGATCAGGAAAATCTTCATGGGCATGCGCCCCACGGGATTCGGTTCTGTGTTCGGCCGAACGCATCGTAACAAGCGCCTGGCTCATCAGATTATCAAGCTCAAGCGCTTCGATCAGGTCTGTGTTCCAGATCAGTGATTGATCCTGAACGCCAATATCCTGCATACCAGCAGATACGTTATCCATTTTTTCCACGCCTTCGGTCAGCGACTGGCTCGACCGGAACACCGCCGCATGACGCTGCATAGCATGTTGCATCTGAAGCCGGACTTCTGCTGTTGTGCTTTTGCCTTTAGCCTGACGGATATGGTCAAGCCGCTGAAGCGCTTTTTCGGTGGCCTTTGCCGGAATAGGCGCATGTGTTGCCCCTGCCTGCACGGTTTCGGCCGCCCGATAAGCCGCCGCCCGTCCAAATACAACAATATCAAGCAACGAATTGGTGCCAAGCCGGTTTGCCCCGTGAACAGACACGCATGCCGCCTCACCAATGGCCATCAATCCGGGAACAACGGCGTTCTGATCCGATTTATTCGGGGATAACACCTCACCATGATAATTGGTCGGGATGCCGCCCATATTATAATGCACGGTCGGCAGAACCGGTATTGGTTGCTGGGTGATATCCACCCCACAGAAAATCCGCGCGGTTTCGGTAATCCCCGGCAGGCGTTCATGCAATGTGGCAGGATCAACATGTTCCAGATGCAACAAGATATGATCTTTATTAGGCCCAACCCCACGGCCTTCGTTAATTTCAACTGTCATGGCACGGCTCACCACATCACGGCTAGCCAAATCTTTGCTGGTCGGGGCATAGCGTTCCATAAATCGCTCGCCTTCGGAATTGGTGAGGTATCCACCTTCGCCGCGTGCGCCTTCGGTGATGAGAACACCCGCGCCATAAACGCCGGTGGGGTGGAACTGAACAAACTCCATATCCTGAAGCGGAAGTCCGGCGCGTAAAGCCATGGCATTACCATCACCGGTGCAGGTATGTGCCGATGTGCATGAAAAATAAACACGGCCATAACCGCCAGTAGCCAGCACCACACGATGTGCATTAAACCGGTGAAGCGTGCCATCATCCAGTTTCAATGCCAGCATGCCCCGGCAAACGCCATCATCATCCATCAACAGATCAAGCGCATAATATTCAATAAAAAACTCAGCGTCATGTTTCAGACATTGCTGGTAAAGCGTATGCAGAATAGCATGGCCGGTTCTATCGGCTGCCGCGCATGCGCGTCTAGCCTGTGACTTTCCGTAATCAACAGTATGGCCGCCAAATGGCCGCTGGAAAATCTTGCCCGTATCGGTACGCGAAAACGGCACACCATAATGTTCAAGCTCAATCACCGATGGAATGGCATTCCGGCACATATATTCGATAGCATCCTGATCGCCCAGCCAGTCAGAGCCTTTGACGGTATCATACATATGATAACGCCAGTTATCGCCCTGCCCCATATTATCCAGCGCGGCACCAATACCGCCCTGCGCCGCTACCGTATGGCTGCGTGTCGGGAATACTTTGGTGACGCAAGCGGTTTTCAAGCCGGATGTCACCATGCCAAGCGTGGCTCTAAGTCCGGCACCGCCAGCACCAACAACAACAACGTCAAAATAGTGATCTGTAATTTCGTAGGAAGGCATGTCAGACTCCGTCAGCCAAGGCGATAAGTAAAATACTGTATATGGACATAACCGCAAATGCCGTCATGATCATCTTTGTGAATGCTAATGTGAGAATTCGTCTTGTCTTAGTTGATATGTAGTCTTCGATCACAACTTGCAACCCCAAGCTGGCATGATAAAAGCCAACAGCAAGCAAAAGTATCATGGCGACACTGTTAAATGGCTGTCCAATCCATGCTCTGGCCGTATCCAGATCAGCATCGGCAATCAGAATAAAGCTGATCAGACAGTATAAAACCAGCGGCAACATACCCATAGCGGTTAAACGCTGCACCCACCAATGCGATACACCCGACCGCGATGACCCTAGCCCTCTTGCCCGCCCAAGTGGTGAGCGTAATGATTGTGGTGCTGATGTATTTTTGCTCATCATATGCTCCTGAAGATGCTCATCTAGGCCAGAAAAAGAATGGCAATGCCAGCCAGTGCAGACAACGCCGTGAAGCCGATAACAATATAGCCACCGCGATAAACGCCATCCAGTGACAACCCAATGCCGAAATCCCAGAACAGATGCCTGATCCCATTCGCCATATGATAGCTAACCGCAATGAAAAAGCCGAGCAGAACCAGTCGGCCAAGAATATGTTCGGCTATCCCCTGCACCATCTGGTAATAATCGCCGCCATAGGCAAGAGCAACCAGCCACCAGACAAGAAAAATAGAGCCGGATGCCAGCGCAACCCCGGAAAGCCGGTGCGTTATCGACATCATGGATGTCAATTGCGGACGATAAATCATCAGATGCGGCGATAATGGTCTTTTCTGTGTCATAATGCCTCTTATCGATTATTCTTAACTAAACCCAGTCAAAATGCCTATGGCTTGCCAAAACGGGTGAAATGCTTGAGTGTTGTGATTGTCTTTATCATAATACCTTATGTGGTCAGGCGTCAATAAAACTGCCGTACTAAAACGTCGCATTCCATTTTTGGAAAACCTGAATACAAATCTAATCGCATATCCGTCCAGCATCATGTTGAGTATAATGAAAACTATTTTATCCATTCAGTCACAAGTGAGCTTCGGTGCCGTAGGTAACACATTAGCAACTATGGTCGCCGGTGTGATGAATAGTGATATTGCCACCATCAATACAATCAGCCTGATTGCACATCCGGGATATGGTATTCGCGCTGGCGGGGCAATAAATGATGATGACATGGCGGCTATGCTGGACGCGATATCTGCGCTTGATCTGTGGGATCACATCGGCATGGTAACAACCGGATACATGGCTAAAGCCGAACAGGTCAGATTAACCCGTGATGCCATAGATGCCGGCAAAGCCATCACGCCGCTATCGGTGCTGATTGATCCGGCATTTGGTGATCATGGCCGGCATTATAATGATACCAGCATTGCCCATGCCATTCGTGATCAATTGCTTCCGGTTGCCGATATTATTACCCCGAACCGGTTTGAAGCCAGTTTCCTCAGCGATATTGATATCACCGATGCCGCGTCAGCAACCACCGCCGGTCAAGCATTGCTAGCGGATAATCCACAAATGTCTGCTGTGATTATTACCGGTATTGTTCAGGATAAGTCTTGTACAGATATATTGATCCAGCCTGATCATATCCGGCAACACCACGCCCCACGGCTTGCCCATAATGCAAACGGGTTTGCCGGTGGCGGTGATTTATTTGCATCACTGCTGTCAACGTATCACATGCAAGGCCATGATATGGACGTGGCTTTTGCTAAAACCGCTGATCAGACTGCGCGCATCCTGAGCTATCTGGATAAACAGAAAAAACGCGATGTCACCCGTCAGGCGATTGCGGCATGCCTTAAAACAATCTGATGCAAAGCACCGGAATTAAAGCCCGCGCCGCACACATTCTTCTGCTATTTGAACAGAATTAAGTGCCGCGCCTTTGCGTAGATTATCGGACACACACCAGAACACCAGCCCATGATCAACCGTTTTATCACGGCGCAAGCGTGAGATATAAACCGCGTCTTCGCCAGCGGCTTCTTTCGGCGTAACGTACCCTTCGTCAACACGATGATCAATGACTGCCACGCCCTCGGCTTCACGCAGAATATCTCTGGCGGCATCTTCATCAAGTGGTTTTTCGCATTCAATAAACACCGCTTCGCTATGACCAATGAAAACCGGAACACGAACACAATGGGCAACCACCTCTATGGCCGGATCAAGAATCTTTTTGGTCTCGACCTCCATCTTCCATTCTTCTTTGGTGAAACCGTCATCCATAAACATATCAATATGCGGGATCACGTTGAACGCAATTTCCTTGGTAAAGTTTTGCGGTTTTTTGAAGTCATTAACGTAAACGCCGCGTGTCTGTTCAAACAGCTCATCCATAGCAGGACTTCCGGCACCGGACACCGCCTGATATGTTGACACAACAACCCGCTTGATCCCGTAGGCTTCATGAAGCGGCTTCAGCGCAACCACCAGCTGAGCCGTCGAACAGTTAGGATTGGCAATAATGTTGCGGCGATCCTGATCCTTGAAATACGACTCAAGCACATGACCATTTACCTCAGGCACAATCAACGGTACGTCTTCATCCATCCGGAAAGCGGAAGAATTATCAATGACAACACACCCGGCGGCACCCGCCTTGGGGCCTAGTTGTTTGGCCAGCTCTGATCCGGCAGAAAACAGCGCAATGTCAGCATTGGCGAAATCGAACTTATCAACAGACTGCACAGTTAAAATTTCGTCTTCACCATAGCTAATCTCTTTACCAACAGAGTTTTTTGACGCTAGCGCAAATACTTTATCAACAGGAAACTCACGCTCGGCCAGAGTTTTTATCATTTCACGGCCAACCGCACCGGTAGCCCCAACAATAGCAACATTATAGCTCATTTTGTTTCCTATCTTGCCAGATGATCTAGCGCGTCAATAACTTCAGCCACCATGCCGTCAGTGCCTGTTTCGGTCGCGCCCGGTGACATGATATCACCTGTCCGCTTACCACTTTCCAATGCTTTTTCAACAGCCTTTTCAACCAGATCAGCGTCTTCACCCATATCAAATGAATAGCGAAGCATCATGGCAAAGCTCAATAACTGGGCTAGCGGATTAGCAATGCCCTTGCCTGCAATATCAGGGGCAGAACCATGAACCGGTTCATAAAACGACCGGCGAACACCAGTGGCCGGATCAATATCACCAAGCGATGCTGATGGAAGCATGCCCAGTGATCCGGTCAGCATGGCGGCGCAATCCGACAACAAATCACCAAACAGATTATCGGTGACAATCACATCAAATTGCTTTGGCTGGCGGACAAGCTGCATGGCGCAGTTATCAGCATACATGTTTTCATATTCCAGCCCATCGCCTTCGGCGGCGTGAAGCGCGGTCATGACTTCCCGCCAAAGCACACCGGAATGCATCACATTAGCTTTTTCGACACTGGTGATTTTCTGGCCGCGTTTACGCGCCAGATCAAAAGCCACTCGGCCAATGCGCTCAATTTCCGGAACAGAATACAGATTGGTATCATAGGCATATACCACGCCGTCTCTTTCTTCGCGGCCACGCGGTTCGGCAAAATAAGTGCCGCCTGTCAGCTCACGCACGATCATGATATCCAGCCCTGAAATCACATCTTCTTTCAGCGTTGATGATGATACCAATGGCGGAAATACAATCGCTGGCCGTAGATTGGCATAAAGGTCTAGCTCTTTCCGCATCCGCAGAAGCCCACGTTCAGGCTTGAGTTCAAAAGGCAGATTATCATAGCGGTGATCACCCGCCGCCCCGAAAAGAATCGCGTCACATGCCATCGCATCTGCCATGGTTTCATCCGTGAGTGGCACGCCATGTTTTTCATAGGATACACCGCCACACAAACCGTGCATGGTATCAAATGAAAATGACCGGTGCTTTGCCAGCCAGTCGGCAACTTTCATGGTTGCGGCCATAACTTCGGGGCCAATGCCATCACCCGGCATAATCATAATCTTGCGGTTGCTCATCTTACTATCCTTATTTGCTCAAAAGTTATGGCCTGATTTGGCCTATATAATGATCTGAGTGATCAGAGTTTACAGCCACGGATGGGTATTTTTGCGCTGATCTTCGTATGTGCTGATCTGCTCGGCTTTCCCCATGGTCAAACCAATATCATCAAGTCCGTCTAACAGACATTGTTTGCGGAACGGATCAATTTCAAAAGAAATATCAGCACCATTCGGGCGGCGGATCAGCTGATTCGGTAAATCAATATCAAGTTCAGGGTTTTCTGGATCTTTAGCATCAGCCATTAATGCTTCGCGTTCTGCGGCAGAAACAACAATTGGCAGAATCCCGTTCTTGAAACAGTTATTATAGAAAATATCAGCAAAGCTGGTGGAAATCACCGTTTTGACCCCAAAATCCTGTAAAGCCCAGGGCGCATGTTCACGGCTAGACCCACAACCAAAATTATCACCAGTTACCAGAATACTGGCTGACCGGTAGCTTGGTTGATTCAGAATAAAATCCGGATTTTCTGAGCCATCTTTATTATAGCGCATTTCATCAAACAGATTTACGCCAAGTCCGGTGCGCTTAATAGTTTTAAGAAATTGCTTCGGGATAATCATATCGGTATCGATATTCATGATATCCATCGGCGCGGCAATGCCCTTATGAGTTTCAAATTTCTGCATAAGCTTACCCCTTCCTAAAGTGATCTGACATCGGTAAGCCGGCCCGATACAGCGGCGGCCACAGCCATTTCAGGACTTACCAGATGGGTTCTGCCGCCACGTCCCTGCCGGCCTTCGAAATTCCGGTTAGACGTTGAGGCACAACGCTCACCTTCGCTCAACCGGTCAGCGTTCATGGCCAGACACATGGAACATCCGGCTTCACGCCAGTCAAATCCGGCCGCAATAAAGATATCAGCCAGGCCTTCTTCTTCGGCTTGCTGTTTTACCAGCCCTGACCCCGGTACAATCATTGCCCGAACATTGGCGGCAACTTTACGGCCTTTCGCAACATCAGCGGCGGCGCGTAAATCTTCTATCCGGCTGTTTGTGCATGATCCGATAAATACGGTATCAATGCTGATATCCTCAATTTTCATGCCACCGGTTAGCCCCATATAAGACAGAGAGCGTTCAATTTTTGCCTGCCGTGCCGGGTCTTTTTCTTTTGCCGGATCAGGCACATATCCGGTAATCGGTGCGGTGTCTTCGGGGCTGGTTCCCCATGTTACGGTCGGGACAATATCTTCTGCCTTGATCACGACTTCGCGATCATAACGGGCGCCTTCGTCTGATGTTAGCTGTGACCACCATGCCACCGCTTTATCCCACATATCGCCAGATGGCGCCATTGGCTTACCCTTGAGATAGGCAAAAGTGGTTTCATCTGGCGCAATCATGCCTGCGCGAGCACCGGCTTCGATTGACATATTGCATATGGTCATCCGGCCTTCCATGCTGAGCGCACGAATTACCTCACCCGCGTATTCAATTACATGGCCGGTTCCGCCAGCGGTTCCGATCTGGCCAATAATGGCAAGAATAACGTCTTTGGCGGTTACCCCCGGACGGAGCGAGCCATCAACCGTGATGCGCATATTTTTTGCCGGTTGCTGGATCAATGTCTGGGTGGCCAGAACATGTTCGACTTCCGATGTGCCAATGCCAAATGCCAGCGCCCCGAATGCGCCATGGGTAGCGGTATGCGAATCCCCGCAAACAATCGTCATGCCGGGTTGGGTGAAACCCTGTTCAGGGCCAATCACATGCACAATGCCCTGCCGGATATCATCCATGGCAAAATATGGAACGCCAAAATCTTTGGCATTTTTTTCCAGCGCTTCGATCTGGATGCGGGATTCTTCGTCTGTAATCCCTTCAGACCGGTCACTGGTTGGAATATTATGATCAGCCACCGCAAGAGTCCGCTCAGGATTGGCAACATCACGATTAGCCTGTCGCAATCCTTCAAAGGCTTGCGGGCTAGTGACTTCATGCACCAGATGGCGATCAATATAAATAAGGCAGGAGCCATCATCGTCACGCTGGATCAGATGGGTGTCCCAGATTTTATCAAAGAGTGTTTTTGGTTCTGACATGATTCTCTCCAGAAATACTTCAGGCATTATGTCCGGCGGTCAATTGACCCGTCAACATGGTAATGCCTGTTGTATGGAAAGAGGGTCAGCAGAAACCGCCAGAAATTAGGCAGTAGCGGAAGTTTTAGCCCCTTTAGCGGTAGGCTTATTGCGATCGCGTGTGCTTTCCACAATTCGTGCCGCCTTACCTGTGCGTCCACGCAGGTAATACAGTTTTGCACGCCGGACTTTACCACGACGAATAACCGTAATGCCGGACACACGCGGGGAATATAACGGGAAGATACGTTCAACACCTTCGCCATAAGAAATCTTGCGAACAGTAAATGATGAATTAATTCCATCGGATTTACGGGCAATGCAAACCCCTTCAAAAGCCTGAATACGTTCGCGTGTGCCTTCCACGACCTTAACATCGATACGAACAGTATCGCCAGCTCCAAACACGGGAATGTCGCGCTGAGCAAGGGTTTTGTTCATTTCGATTTGGCCAATCTGGTCAAGGATATTCATGACACATTCTCCACGTTATGGGCGGCCATTAATGGCGCCATCAATTAAACTGTTATAAACTATCCGTTAGGATTGTGGTCATATAGCACCACTTACCGCATATGTCACGCTATTTTAACGGTTTTTTATTACTGTTTTTACCGCCATCATCAGAAGATGGCTGTGATAACAACCATTTTTGCCATAAATCATCGCGCCTGTCGCGGGTGATCTGTTTGGCCTGTTCATGCCGCCAAGTGGCAATGCGTCCATGATCCCCACTTAGCAAGATATCTGGCACCGTCACGCCTGACCATTCGCGGGGGTGGGTATATAATGGATGTTCAAGCAATCCGTCTTCGAAACTGTCCTGATGATGAGCATCCGGATTTCCCATCACGCCGGGCAATAATCTGACCACAGCATCTATCAAAACTTGTGCCGCCATCTCACCGCCTGACAGAACATAATCACCGATACTGATTTCCATCAGACCGGATTGATCAATAATGCGCTGATCCAGCCCTTCGTATCGCCCACAAACCAGCATCACGCCTGATGCCGTTGACAATTCACGCACAAGCGCCTGATCCAGTTGCTTTCCACGCGGGCTCAGATATATGCGGCGCGTATCAGCTGGCATGGTTTGCGCCGCAGAATCAATGGCCGCCGCCATCACATCCGGCCGCATGACCATGCCGGGGCCACCACCAAATGGCGGATCATCCACTTTATGATGAACCCCAACCCCATGCTCGCGGATATCAGTCACATCAAGTGACCAGATACCAGATTGCAGGGCCTTGCCCGCCAGCGATTGCCCCAGTACCCCCGGAAACATATCCGGAAACAAGGTGAGAACCGCCGCTTGCCACGGTTTTGTTTGTGCGGATTGGGCAGATATGGATTGGTTTTGTTCTGTCATGACATGCGCCTTTGCCAGTTAGTCTTGCCCTGATGAAGTATCGTTATCTGATGTTTTGATATCAGATTTTTGGATATCAGATTTTTCAGGGTCTGATTTTTTGGGCTGTTCTAGCCAGACAGGATCAATATGCATCTGGATGAACCGGTTATCTGTATCCAGCATAATTTTATGACTTTCTGCAAAAGGAAGCATAACGCGCCGGCCGCCAGATAACGCGGCTTCTATCATTTCACCAGCACCAAAATCAAAAAAACCGGTGGCCGTTCCAATCAGATTATCATCTGCGTCTTTGATATCAGCCCCGATCATATCTGTTTGATACATCGCGTCTGGCTGTTCGGGCAAACGCGACCGGTCAATGTAAAGCTGGGTTTTTGCTACGGCTTCTGCGGCGTTACGATCATTTATCCCTTTAATCCGGCAAATTAGCAGGTCTTTAGCCTGTCGCTCTATCCGGATTTCATAGGCCTTGCCTGTTTTATCGCATAACGCACCATAGGCCGATATATTTTCCGGCCTTTCGGTAAATGGCTTGATCTTTACCGCGCCCCTGATGCCATGCGCGCCAGTGATAACCGCCAGTAGAATACGCCGGGACATGGTATCGGCATCATGAGTATCTTCATGATTATGGTCACGTCCCGGCTTTGACATATGTTATTCCGCTTTGTCTTCAGCCGGTACTTCTTCAGCCGGTACTTCTTCAGCAGGTGCTTCTTCAGCAGCGGCTTCTTCAGCTGGTGCTTCTTCAGCAGCGGCTTCTTCAGCAGCGGCTTCTTCAGCTGGTGCGGCGGCAGCAGCTTCTGCTACTTCTGCGGCTTCTGCTGCAGCGGCTTCAGCGGCTTCAGCAGCAGCATCTTCGCGTTCCTGACGCTTTTTACCAAATGCTGATTTCTTTGGCTGTTCTCTGATCTCAGGGCTGTCAAGCAGGCCGATGCCAGCCATCATCTTATGCACCCGAAGCGTTGGCTTGGCGCCTTTGGACATCCAGTATTTTGCCCGCTCACCATCAAGCACAAGTCTGTTTTCATGACCTGTTGGAAGCATAGGGTTATATGATCCGATTCTTTCAACAAAGCGGCCATCCCGTGGGGATGATGCTTCGGCAATAACAATACGGTAAAATGGTCTTTTCTTAGTACCACCACGCGCTAGTCTAATTTTCAGTGCCATGTTGTTTCCTTTCCTTCAAACATATGACGTATTCCGTTAGTTAACACTGATCCCGTTGATCAGCGTTTTTTCTTCTTCCCGCCGAGGCGCGACATACCGCCTAGCCCCGGAAATCCACCTTTACCAAGTCCCGGCATACCACCGCCCAAACCCGGCATGCCGCCCAGTTTTGACAAATCCGGCATCTCACCCGGTGGTAAACCTGACGCGCCTGCATCACCGCCTGGCGCTCCACCCCCGAACATGGATGCCAATGCCGCCGGATCACCGCCGCCGCCTTTACCCAGACGTTTCATCATCTTGGCCATATCCTGATATTGCTTGACCAGCTTATTAACATCCTGAACAGACGTACCTGAGCCCTCGGCAATGCGTTTGCGTCGGGACGCGTTCAGCAAGGCAACCTGACGGCGTTCTCTTTTATTCATCGACAGGATAATGGCTTCCTGTTTGTTAAAATAATTATCGTCAATGCCAGCCGCTTTGATGGCTTTCTGCATTTTCCCAATCCCCGGAAGCATGCCTAACAAGCCACCCATGCCACCCATTTTTTTCAACTGTTTCAATTGTGACAGAAAATCCGTCATATCAAACTGGCCTTTGGCCATGCGCTTGGCCATGCGTTCGGCTTCTTCTGCCTCAATATTCTCAGCCGCTTTTTCGACCAGACCGACCACGTCACCCATGCCCAGAATCCGGCCGGCCATCCGATCTGCGCTAAACTGTTCTAGTGCGTCCTGTTTTTCGCCAACGCCCAGAAACTTGATCGGGCATCCCGTGACATGCCGCATGGATAGCGCCGCCCCACCGCGTTGATCACCATCGGCACGGGTAAGAATAATACCGGTGACATCCATCGCTTCATTGAATGCCGTGGCCGTTGTGACCGCATCCTGTCCGGTCATAGCATCAGCCACCAGCAAAATCTCAACCGGTTTGGTCAGTTTGGCTATGTCCTGTGCTTCTGCCATCAAAGCCGCATCAACCGTTGTCCGGCCAGCGGTATCAAGGATCAGCACATCTGCGGATTTAAGCTTTGCGGCCTGCATGGCGCGTTTGGCAATCGCAACCGGCGTTTCGTTATCCTGTTCCGGCAGAATGCCAACGCCTGCTTCTTCGCCCAGCAATCGCAATTGTTCACGCGCCGCCGGACGGGTCACATCAAGCGATGCCAGCATGACTGATTTTTTATCTTTCTTGAATAGCTGTCTGGCCAGTTTACCAGCGGTGGTGGTTTTACCGCTACCTTGTAAGCCAACCATCAGAATAACCGCCGGCGGTGTCGCGTTCAGATTTAGCGGTGCATCATCCGGCCCCAGCATATCAATCAGCGCGTCATTAACAATTTTGACAACCATCTGGCCGGGGGTGACTGATTTCAGAACATCACTGCCAACGGCTTTTTCTCTGACCACTGTCATGAAAGCCTTGATCACAGACAACGCAACATCAGCCTCAATCAAGGCGAGCCGGACTTCGCGCAAAGCGGTATCAACGTCCGCTTCGGTAAGCGCACCGCGCCCCCGTAGGCGATCAAATACCGATCCTAATTTTTCGCTTAAGCCCTCAAACATGTCACCTGCCGTTGTCGTAATACCGTGTTATTCATTCGTCATCTTGATCCAAAACCTTACCAAACAGAAACGGCGCCTGTGCCTGATTTCAGGGACATGCGTAACCCGCTAGGGTCTGGTCGTGGCATAAATATCATGATGCCTTTTCAACAATATTATGGATTTCCATAAAATGTTATGCTGGTCATGCGGCAAAACAACCGGTTTGTCAAGAATAAAGCCACATCAGGACAATAGCACAAAAATGCCCTTAACGGTTGGTTTGATCATCAAACGGATCATCGCATCCGGCTAATGCCCGGCCATAATCCAGTGCATCAAACGGTTTCAGATCATCTTTGGATTCTCCAACCCCGACCGCATGAACAGGAAAGCCGAATTGTTCGGCTAGCGCGACCACAATGCCGCCGCGTGCGCTTCCGTCCAGCTTTGTGACAATCAATCCGGTTAATGGCGTCGCCTCATGAAAGGCCTTGACCTGTGATATGGCGTTCTGGCCAACTGTGCCATCCAGCACCAGAATAGTGGCATGCGGGGCGGCAATATCTTTTTTTCCTAACACGCGGTTGATTTTAGCCAGCTCATCCATCAATTCCTGCTTGGCTTGCAAGCG
>JAHEII010000113.1 GCA_024639485.1 Alphaproteobacteria bacterium | reverse complement strand
CTTGATGCCTTCTTTGGTTGGAATATCAAACATTGTGTCCATAAGCACCAGTTCAACAATAGACCGTAGCCCACGCGCACCGGTTTTGCGCTCAATGGCTTTTTCTGCAATGGCATCAAGTGCATTATCACGAAACTCAAGATTAACATCATCCATATTAAATAATGACTGATATTGCTTGATAAGAGCATTTCTAGGCTCAGTAAGAATGCGGATTAATGCGGATTTATCCAAGTCTTCCAGTGTAGCAAGAATCGGTAATCTGCCTACGAATTCAGGGATTAGGCCGAATTTAAGCAAATCTTCGGGTTCAATCTCAGCTAACCGCTGGCCAGTACTCCGGTCATCTGATGCTTCAATATCTGCACCAAAACCAATGCCGGTTCCTTTATCGCGATTAGCAATAATTTTATCGAGGCCGGCAAAAGCGCCACCACAGATAAACAGGATATTGGTGGTATCTATCTGTAAAAACTCTTGCTGGGGATGCTTACGGCCGCCTTGTGGCGGAACAGATGCGACTGTTCCTTCCATAATTTTAAGCAAAGCTTGTTGTACGCCCTCACCTGATACATCCCGTGTGATAGACGGGTTGTCGGATTTGCGTGAAATTTTATCAATCTCATCAATATAAACAATACCGCGTTGCGCCCGTTCAACATTATAATCAGCCGCTTGCAGCAGTTTGAGAATAATGTTTTCAACATCTTCACCAACATAACCAGCTTCGGTCAGCGTGGTGGCATCGGCCATGGTAAACGGAACATCCAGAACCCGCGCCAAGGTTTGCGCTAACAGCGTTTTGCCACAACCAGTTGGCCCGATAAGCATGATATTGGATTTGGAAATTTCAACATCGTCAGGGCTATCGTTATGCGCCAGACGCTTGTAATGATTATGAACAGCAACCGAAAGAACCTTTTTAGCACCCTGCTGGCCAATGACATATTCATCAAGAAACTCAAAAATCTCAGCCGGAGTGGGTACGCCTTCGCTTGATCGGGCAGAAGACGATTTATGTTCTTCTTTGATAATATCCATGCAAAGCTCAACACATTCATCACAAATGAAAACTGTTGGGCCAGCAATAAGTTTTTTTACTTCATGCTGGCTTTTGCCGCAGAATGAACAAAACAAAGTGCTTTTTTCAGAATTACCAGTTGAAGACATAACAAATAGCTCCTTAATCATCCTATATTAGACAGGAAACCTTTGTCCTATCAATGTGTTTTTTGTCATGTCGCAAAATACATGCCAGAAACAGACATTACATGTTCTGACCCTGATTACTTTTTAGGAGTCGGGCGTTTATCAACAACCTGATCAATCAGACCGAAATCTTTGGCTTCGTCTGCGGTCATAAAAGTGTCTCTATCCATGATTTTTTGGACATCTTTCATAGATTTGCCAGTATGTTTGACATAAATGCCATTTAGACGTTCCCGCAAGTTGAGAATTTCTCTTGCATGAATTTCAATATCAGCCGCCTGCCCTGAAAATCCGCCTGATGGCTGATGCGTCATAATTCTTGAGTTCGGCAAGCTATACCGTTTTCCCGCCGCACCGGCCATTAATAGCAATGATCCCATAGACGCCGCCTGCCCTATGCAAACCGTTGATACATCTGGGCGGATATATTCCATGGTATCGTACATAGCCAGACCAGAAGTCACAATTCCACCCGGCGAGTTAATATACATGGAGATATCTTGCGAGGGGTTTTCGCTTTCCAGAAACAATAACTGTGCGCAAACCACCGAAGAAACAGCATCATCAATTGGGCCATTAACAAAAATGATCCGCTCTTTTAATAGCCGTGAGTAAATATCGAAAGATCTTTCCCCCCGGCTGGATTGTTCAACAACCATCGGGATTAAAGCGGACATTGTTTCGGTCACATGCGTCATTTGATTATCCTGTGTTTGGGTTACCTGTATTGAATTGGGGTTTCCCGATGCATCTTGCAAGATTAGCTATCTGCCTTTTTTGAAGCGGCTTTTTTGGCAGGTGCTTTTTTAGCAGGTGCCTTTTTAGTCGCTTTTGCCTTGGTAGCAGGCTTTTCGTCAGATTTAGCGGCGGCTGGTTTTTTATCAGCTGGCTTTTTAGCAGCAGATTTAGCAGGCGCTTTTTTCGCTTTGGCTTTACCTGATGAAGATTTGCTTTTGGCTTTCAGGTCTTCGAACTCATCATTCTTGTAAAGCTCTTCTGCGGTAACGGTTTTATCATTAACGTGACAAAGATCAAGAATGTAATCGACAACCTTGTTTTCAAAAATAGGACCAGCCAGTTGTTGTGCGGCTTCCGGATTTTTGGAGAAATATTCAAGCACTTCCTGCTGTTGCCCCGGGTAACGCTGGGCTTCGGCATAAATAGCGCGGTTCTTTTCTTCTTCGGATACCTGAAGGTTATTTTTCTGGCCAATTGTTGTTAGAACAATACCAAGCTTAACCCGGCGGATAGCAATCAGATTAGCTTCTTCTTTTTGCTCATCTGTCATGTTTTCATCTGGTTTGTGATCATGGTCATGGTCATGGTCGTGATCATGGTCGTGATCATTCTCTTGGTCAGATTTATAGAATTGCTGACAAATTTGGGCATATTCCTGACTATACAGGGTTTCCGGCACATCAATGTCGTCATAGAGTTCATCAAGCGCATCAAGCAATGAGGTTTTCGTCTGATTACGCAACGCCGCTTCATGCTGGCGTGATAATTGATCAGATAAAGCCGTTTTTAAAGCGGCCAGATCATCCATGCCAAATGTTTTGGCAAACTCATCATCCAGTTTCACGTCATCATCTTCGCGAATCTCAGTGACTTTTACTTCGAAAACGCTATCTTTTCCGGCCAGATGTTCGGCTGGATATTCGGCAGGAAATGTAACCTTAACATCAATGGTTTTCTCGGCCTTGGCGCCAATTAAGCCATCTTCAAATCCCGGAATAAAGCTGTTTGATCCGATTTTGAGCTGATGCCCTTCGGCAGTTCCCCCTTCAAAAGCTTCTCCGTCAACGCGGCCAATAAAGTCAATAACAACAGTATCACCTGCTTTGACAGCGCGCGGCTTTTCAATAGGCTTGGTCGGGCGGTTTTCGTTAGCCAGTTGTTCCATCGCCTGATCGACTTCTTTAGCTGAAATATCAAGCTTCCATCTATCAACAGTAATGCTGGACAAATCGGCATCTGGCACATTAGGCATGATTTCAAATGCCATCACCGCCTTGAGATCGCCGCCTTCGTCATATTCGGTGATATTCAGTGACGGATTTGCCGCTAGCTGAAAATCATTATCTTTAATGATTGAGTTGGTTGCTTCGTCAATAGCGGCCTGTATCACTTCACCCAGCACTTGTTTGCCATAACGTGTTTTGACGATACTGGTTGGCACTTTACCGGGACGAAACCCCGGCATTTTAACCTGTTGAGCCATAGTTGCGATACGCGCATCAATGCGTGTTTCGATATCAGCGGCATCTAACGCAATTTCGAATTCCCGTTTTAGCCCGTCTTCCAGTGTTTGCGTAATAGCCATGATATATAAAAGCCTCTTTGCTGATCGTATTTGTTATGGGTAAAAGCCGTAATAAATTGGGGCGAGTGACCGGAATTGAACCGGCGACCTCAGGTAC
Organism: Alphaproteobacteria bacterium; assembly: GCA_024639485.1. GTDB lineage: Bacteria > Pseudomonadota > Alphaproteobacteria > Puniceispirillales > UBA1172 > UBA12202. The sequence continues at coordinate 5,238 of JAHEII010000113.1, read as the reverse complement.
CACAAACCCGCGCTCTAACCAACTGAGCTACACCCGCCATAAAACATTTTCATATAGACAAGCCGTGCTGTCGTCAAGCATCTGAATAAAGAAGAAGATGGATTTCCATAATATTTCTGGACAATTTTTAATACTCCAGTTTATTTGATGATTAATAATGTGATTATAGAGGCTATAACATAATGCATACACGCGCCGCTAATTTAGGAACTGAAACCGCTTTTTCCGTGCTTGCCCGTGCCGCTGAGCTGTCTGCACAAGGGCGGGATGTGATCAATCTGGGCATTGGCCAACCTGATTTTCCTACACCGCCACATATAGTTGAGGCCGGCATCAAGGCGCTTCGTGATGGGCATCATGGCTACACCCCATCAAAAGGCATCGCTTCCTTGCGTGAAGCTGTGGCTGAAAGCCTGCATCATAGTTATCATGCGGAAATAAACCCCGATCATGTGCAAATCCTGCCGGGGGGCAAAGTTGTCATGTTTTTTGCAACTCAGCTTTTGGGCGAAGCGGGCGCAGAAATCATTTATCCAGACCCCGGTTTTCCCATTTATGCTTCATCCATTCGTTTTAGTGGCGCAACGCCTGTCCCCTATTCCTTATCAGAAGATAAAGGCTTTGCTCTTGATGCTGATGATATTCTATCAAAGATCACCGATAAAACACGCTTGATCATTATTAACTCGCCAGCAAACCCGACCGGCGGTGTTACCCCACGGGCTGAGATTGAAAAACTGGTGCATGGATTAACCAAACATCCGCATATTTACCTCATGTCTGATGAAATATATGACAAACTGGTCTTTGACGGATCAGAAATGACCAGTTGCCTAAGTTTTCCGGAAATCAGGGATCAGCTGATTGTTCTCAACGGATGGTCAAAAACCTATGCCATGACTGGCTGGCGTCTGGGATATGGTATCTGGCCTGCATCGCTGGCAGAAACCGCTGACCGGCTAGCCGTCAACACCCATTCCTGCGTCAACGCCGCCGCCCAGTTTGCGGCATTAGCGGCATTAACCGGTGATCAGAGCTGTGTGGAAGACATGCGGCAGGCTTTTCAGCGGCGCGCCGGGTTATTGCATCACGGGCTGAATGCCCTGCCCGGCGTCACATGTGCCGCCCCGACTGGTGCGTTTTATGCGTTCTGTAATATTACCGGCACTCAGCTTACATCGGCAGATTTGCAATCGCGGTTGCTCGAAGATTATGGGGTTGCTGTTATTAGCGGCACCAGCTTTGGCCAGATGGGTGAAGGATATTTGCGATTTTCATGTGCGAACTCTGACGAAGCCATTATGTCGGCTTTAGCTCGCTTTGATACATGTTTACGCGCATGAATGATGCTTTCCTGATTATCATGCCTATTTTTTAATCACTAAGAAAAATATTGCCTAAAATATAGTCAAATATCTTTGTGTAAATGCCTTTTCAATAATTAAACAGATATTTTTAAAATTATTTATTAATTATATTCAATGACTTATATAATTTAATCAAATTTAAGAACCTTTATTGCTTATTATTTGTTATGGAGGTTGTTATGAAAAAACTTGAAGTCATTATTAAACCATTCAAACTTGATGAAGTAAAAGAAGCGCTGCATGAAGTTGGAATTCAAGGAATAACAATAACAGAAGCCAAAGGATTTGGCCGTCAGAAAGGCCATACCGAATTATATCGTGGGGCGGAATATGTTGTTGATTTCCTGCCCAAAGTTAAAATCGATATTGTTTTAGAAGACGATCTTGTCGATCAGGCTGTTGATGCTATTTTGAGTTCAGCATCTACCGGCCGTATTGGTGATGGAAAAATATTCATATCACCTATTGAGGAAGTGATCCGCATCAGAACAGGTGAACGTGGTTCTGACGCTATCTGATTATTTCCACCACAACACAAACTTGAGAGGAATACCAATATGACTGACATGAAAACCGTACTTGATTTTATCAAGGATAATGACATCAATTATGTCGATCTTCGCTTCACTGACCCTCGTGGTAAGATGCAGCATGTGACACAGCATGTTGACACCATTGACGAAGAATCTTTAACCGAAGGCTTTATGTTTGACGGATCATCTATCGCTGGCTGGAAAGCTATTAACGAATCAGACATGACACTCATGCCTGATCTGAGCCGGTTTTACATTGACCCGTTTTTTGCCCAGCCTACGCTGGCATTATTCTGTGACGTTCTTGATCCGGCTACCATGCAGCCATATGAACGTGACCCACGCTCAACAGCCAAAGCCGCTTTAGCCCATATGGCATCTGCCGGCATCGCTGAAACCGCTTATTTCGGCCCAGAAGCCGAGTTTTTCCTGTTTGATGACGTTAAGTATGAACTTGGCGCCAACACAGGCATGTATAAGGTGGATTCGGTCGAAGGCCCCTATAACACTGGCCGCGATTACGAAGAAGGCAATATGGGACACCGCCCCGGCGTAAAGGGTGGATATTTCCCTGTACCGCCAGTTGATAGCGGACAGGACATTCGTTCCGAAATGCTATCTGTCATGAGCGAAATGGGCGTTCCGGTTGAAAAGCATCACCACGAAGTTGCCCCATCACAGCATGAGCTTGGCATGATGTTTGGAACATTGATTGAAACAGCTGATAACCTTCAGCTATTCAAATATAGCGTGCATCAGGTTGCCCATGCTTATGGCGTAACAGCGACCTTTATGCCAAAGCCAATCGTTGGTGATAACGGTTCAGGCATGCATGTGCATCAGTCTTTGTGGAAAGACGGCACACCGCTATTTGCTGGTAATGGCTATGCTGATCTATCTGAAATGGCATTGCATTATATTGGCGGCATTATCAAGCATGCCAAGTCACTCAATGCTTTCACCAATCCGTCAACAAACTCATACAAGCGTTTGATCCCCGGATTTGAGGCCCCTGTGCTATTGGCGTATTCATCGCGTAACCGTTCCGCTTCATGCCGTATCCCATTCGTCAACAGCCCGAAAGGTAAGCGCGTAGAAGTCCGTTTCCCTGATCCGATGGCAAATCCGTATTTGTCATTCTCAGCTATGCTGATGGCCGGACTTGACGGTATCCGTAACAAGATACATCCAGGTGAAGCCATGGATAAAGACCTTTATGATCTGCCACCAGAAGAGTTGAAAGATATTCCAACGGTTTGCGGCAGCTTGCGTGAAGCACTGGAAAGTCTGGATGCCGATAGAGAATATCTGACCAGCGGTGATGTCTTTACCAATGATCAGATCGATGCCTATATCGAACTTAAAATGGAAGAAGTGTATGCATTTGAGCACACACCACATCCTATTGAGTTCCAGATGTATTATTCTAGCTAACTGAACTCCTCTTGAGTGAGAAACCCCCACGGTTTTGCTGTGGGGGTTTTTTTTGATCAGATACACAAGTGGTGCTTCACAACACAAAATATTGTGATAAGTTGACCTAACTTTATCTAGATGTGGTTTAAATAATGAACAGCCTATTTGATGCTGATGCATCTGATTATTCTGCTTCCGAAATCGAAGTCCTAGAAGGACTGGAGCCAGTCCGCAAACGTCCGGGCATGTATATTGGCGGCACAGATGATCGCGCTCTGCATCATCTGGCCTCTGAAGTGCTGGATAACGCCATGGATGAAACCGTGGCCGGATACGCCACCCGCATTGATATTCGGCTAGAAGAAACCGGCCATCTGGTAATTAGCGATAATGGCCGTGGTATTCCTGTTGATCCGCATCCCAAATTCCCTGATAAATCTGCTCTTGAAGTGATTATGACAACCTTGCATTCTGGCGGTAAGTTTGGCGGCAAGGCTTATTCCACCTCTGGCGGTTTACACGGTGTTGGTGCATCTGTTGTTAATGCGTTAGCGGCAGAAATGACGGTTGAGGTTGCTCGCAACAAATCTCTTTACCGGCAAAGCTTTTCTCGCGGTAAAGCGATGGGAAAACTGGAACAGCTGGGCGCGGTTTCCAATCGCCGTGGCACGCAAGTGCGGTTTCTGCCTGATCCGGAGATATTCGGTGATCATGCCCGCCTTAAACCAGCGGTCATATATAAACTTGCCCGATCAAAAGCCTATCTGTTTGCCGGCGTTGAGATCAGATGGTCATGCGCGCCTGCACTTACCGCCAAAGACCCTGAAATTCCTGATGAAGCCACCCTTTCCTATCCGGATGGACTGAAAGACTTTCTGGTTGATACCACCAGTAATCATGACGTGTTAATCAGCCAGCCTTTTTTTGATCATGTGATGATTGATGGTGAAAAGATTGAGTTTGCGATGACATGGTTTCATGATCACGAAGACGGTTTTGTTCGGTCATATTGTAACACAGTTCCGACCCCTGATGGCGGCACCCATGAACAGGGCTTACGCCAAGCGGTTGTTCGCGGCATGCGTAATTATGGTGATATTGCCGGTTTGAAAAAAGCCGCTGATCTGACCGTTGACGATGTCATGACACAAATCGGATGCGTGCTATCCATATTTATCAAATCGCCACATTTTCAAGGCCAGACAAAAGACAAGCTGGTCAGTCAGGACGCAACAAAACTGGTTGAAACCGCGCTTAGAGATCGTTTTGAAACATGGCTTGCCGCCGACAAAGAGAGAGCGCAATTCTTACTGGAAGCCGCCATTAGCCGCATGGAAGAACGCAAGCGTAAACGCCGTGATCGTGATGTTGCCAGAAAATCAGCAACGAAACGCCTCAGGCTACCGGGGAAACTTGCTGATTGTAGCGCATCTGGCAACGAAGAAACGGAAATTTTCATTGTTGAGGGCGATTCCGCTGGCGGTTCCGCAAAACAGGCACGCAACCGCCGCACACAAGCGGTTCTGCCTTTGCGCGGGAAAATCCTCAATGTCATGTCAGCCAGCGATGATAAAGCCAGCCAGAATCAGGAATTGTCAGATTTAGCCCTTGCGCTTGGCGTGCAACCGGGGAAATCGTTTTCGCTGGATCAATTGCGTTATGATCGCATTATTATCATGACCGATGCTGATGTTGATGGCGCACATATTGCCGCTTTGCTTATGACATATTTTTATCAGCAGATGCCTGAGCTGATCGAAAAAGGCCATCTCTATCTGGCGCAACCACCGCTTTACCGGCTGTCTCAAGGCGATAAGGTGCGTTATGCGCTGGATGATGACCAGCGGGAAACATTTATCGAAAATGATTTCAATAAGCGCGGAAAGATTGAGGTAAGCCGGTTTAAAGGATTGGGCGAAATG
>JAHEII010000109.1 GCA_024639485.1 Alphaproteobacteria bacterium | reverse complement strand
ATGCGTGTCTGATTGATTTTTGCCTGATGCTCTAGCCAGTCAATAACCGCACCGGCATGCCGCCCATAAGCCTGAACAACCATGCCAAGCCCGTCCCAGCCGCGTAATTCCGGATGCGCCAGTAATTGTGCAAAGATGTGAAGACTGGGCTTCAGCCGCCCGAATTCTTCTGCATCAATGGTAAGCGGAATATTATAACCACGCGCCATGATAGCCAGCTTAATAAGCCGTTGCATTAAGTCTAGGTGGCTTGATGGCCAGTACCGTGATTGAAAACGGCAAGACAATGCAGATAGTTTTATTGATACGCCAGAGTTTTTATTAACCTCATCATGGGATGCTTTCATACCAACAATGTTAATTGCATGTTCATAAGCGGCATGATAACGGTCACAATCCTCAACTGATCGTGCGGCTTCACCCAGCATATCAAACGAAAATAATGACGCATCCGGTTTAAGGGTTTTAACGGCCCTTTCTATTGTTTCGGCAAATACAAATTGCCCACCCATCTGACGCATCGCGGTTTCTATGGCGCGGCGCACCGTTGGCACCCCAAGTTTTGATACCATTGCTGTCAGACCACGATGTTGCTTGCCACTGACAATGCCACCCGCCAACGCTAAGGCTGAAGTCATGCCTTTTAAGAAACCACGGGCATTACCATCTAGCCAGTGACCCGGCGATAATTTGTCAAATATCAGAAAATCACGCGTGGTTTTATCTGGCACCCGAAGCAAGGCTTCTGCCAGTTCCATAATCATCCGGCCTTCGGCAGTGGATAATTTATAAATAGTCATGATCTTTTCAGCCGAAAACAGACGACTGGTGCGCCTTGCTATTGCGGCGATTTTCATGGCTTTGTCCCGCGAAGTGGTGCGCTGATCGGATGTCAGAGCAGGATACCCACGGAACAAATCAACCTGTACAATTTCATCCGGGACAGCCGCTAATACTGGAAACAGATCAGCCGCCCAATCGTTTTCTGATAATATGTGATCATGCATGTTCATGTATGGCCTCGCGTTTTGCAAATGACTCATGCTTTAATTATACACTTAAAGGGTTTATATTTTTTCTGCATATCAGAAAATTACAATTTTATTTCCCTTAAATTTATATATAATAAGATATATTTTTTAATATTATATTAATAACAGGATAATTATCTATGGACGCAATTGATGCCAGAATTTTGAACCTGCTTTCACAGAACAGCAAATCAACATTAAAAGTACTGGCTGAACATGTTGGACTATCGCCCTCACCTTTGCAGGCACGAATTAAGAAACTGGAAAAAGACGGATTTATTCGCGGTTATGTGGCGAATCTCGACTTTACCAAAATCGGGCAGGATCATATCGCTTTTGTTCAGGTGACCTTATCCGATACACGGGCAGATGCACTGGCCACATTTAATGATGCCGTCCGTCAGCTAAAATCAGTTGAGCAATGCCACATGATTGCCGGTAATTTTGACTATCTGCTTAAAGTGCGGACAAAAAATATCCGGACATACCGGATTGAATTAGCAGAAAAGATATCATCGCTTCCGCATGTTGCATCCACATCGACTTTTGTGTCGATGGAAACCGTTTGTGAATAATCGCCTGTCACGCCGCCCGCATGCGGTGGGTATTCAGAACATTACACAAACAATTGGTCAGTTAAATCCACAAGCGGTTCATTCCAGAATACATCACGCTTTAATTGTTCAAAATCGACCTGAAAGCAAGTAGCCATAGCCGAACAATATATCGACCGTGCATCCATCGTAGCGTTCAAATCCTGACCTTCAAAGAGATGCTTTTTTTGTAATCCGGGCCAGTCCGCATGCACCATGCCGCCCTTGACCAATCCGCCAGCCAGCAGAACCGCCGTTCCATATCCATGCTCGGTTCCATTGCCGCCATTCTGATCCAGCTTCCGGCCAAATTCGGTTAAAGTAACAATCACTGTATTATCAAACGCGTCACCCATGCCTTGTTTTAAACGGCTCAGGATAAGATCATAATCAGCCAGTTTATCAGCATGCTCTCCTTCGTCGCCACCTTGTGAAGCATGAGTATCAAAACCTTCAATATCAAATACGGCCACACGGGGGCCATCCGGCTTCGCCAACATCCGGGACGCGGCTCTGGCCAGATCATGCGCGTCACGGGATGAAGTTGATTTCATCATTGATACTGGCCGGGAAATTACTTTGCCCATGGTTTGTGCAAGTAAAGAATCCGCCGGATAGGATGCGTGAACCGACTGCATCATATCTAATGATGGCGCGTTCAGATAGGTCGGATAATAATTATCAACGCTTGTCGGGCCCCGCAACAATAATGGCATAGGTAGTGAAATGGCGAGCCCATCCAGATTTGCCGCATGAATACCACGGCCAAGCCAGCCTGTTGATAAAGCAAACGGCGTACGGCCGCCACTTTCCATCACATCCTGACCTTCAAAATGTGATCGCATCGTGTATGGAATATTAGTTGCATGACATATGGATGCCTTGCCTTCTTTCCAGCATTTATGAAATTCCTGCAATCTGGGGTTAAGATCAAAATCCGCATTCAACGGTAATGTATTTTCAACCATAATGTCTGGACGGTGACTAGCTAGAATAGGGTCTCTAGGCGGAACAGCGGTAAGTCCATCCATGCCACCTCTGAGCAGGATAACAACAAGATTGCGTTTCTCCAGCTGTTCCGCTCTGGCAGAAAATAAAGGTGAGCCCAACATGGTCAGTGTTATCGACCCAAGAATAAAATCACGTCTGTTCATCATGCTTTTAACATCCAGTAACTAGGGAAAAGATATTGTAGTCTATGTAATTGCGTCTTCATTTTTGACATTTGCTTTAGGGGCTCATCTGGAAAACTACAATTTTTCTCAATGATGGCTTCCACATTTAGCTGGCTTTTCATATACATGCTGAACTCTTGCGGCAGTGCTAACCGTCTGATAAGGAGCTCAGGCGATATCCAGTCGCGTTCCAGATCAGAAAATCCATTTGGCTGAATCGGCCGGTAAGGATTATGCCCCAGCTCACGCATGATATTTTCTGCCCGACGCTTCAGATAACTTGGTTTTGTTTTAAAATTATATTTCATGTCTTTTGCTTGCGGCGGCCAGTTCATTTCCGCCATATTTACCATTTGCAGTAACCAGACTTCCGGATTCTGAAACTTCAGCTCTTTATTCGTATGGTCGTAAATAACCGCAATCAACGCTTTATGGACAGATGGCAAATGGCCATCTGTGTCTTCCCATGCTTTGATGATTGGCGCGATCATCGCATCAGTTGGCTCATCAGTAATAAAATGACGGCATAATTTAAAGGCAATAAACCGCCGAGTATGCGGGTTTTCTGATAGATCATCCAAAGCATCAAACAGCTTATTTTTGGACGTTAGCCCTTTCTGCTTATAGGCTATTCCTAGCACGCTATGTGTGCCGGGCTGATGCTTTTTCTGATTAAATTTGACAGGGTTACATTCTTCGCGTTTTTTTGACCATTTATGTTCCCACCCTGCCATAATATATGACAGCGCAACAACATCATCCTGCGTATATTTCGCTGATGGGGATACAGTATGCAATTCCAGTAATTCGCGCGCGTGATTTTCGTTTACGGTAGCAACTCGTCCGTCTTTTTTGCGCCACCGTCCCTGTTCTGAATTCGGACCAACAGATTCCGAATTATCCAGATTGTGGATCATTGCCCAGCTTGTGGTTGCGGCTTTTGCCAAATCAACAAATTGACCTGTCATATGTTGGCGGATAATTTCTCTGTGGTAAGGGCCTGTTGAAAACTGCGGTAGAAAGTCTTTTTCTATAATGGCAAAATGATTACACCAGAACATCCAGAGCCGTTCAAATACAGGGGCGCCGCTTTTCAGTGCTGTATTATGACGGATACAGAGTTCAAGATTTTCATAATATTTTTCTCCGGTTTCGTAACGCAGCTTATCTTTTGCCGCTTCATAACCATCTCTATCGCCTTTATACTTTTCTCTTAGGACTTTCCTGTCTGTCACCACAAATTTAGCATAATTATCCTGCATATCTGCATCAGTCGGTATAGGCGCATCCCAGACCATATCCGGAGCAATATCAACTTGTGCCTTCGCCCAGCCAAGCGGATCAGATGGGATAACGTCACCTGCTTTTAAGCCAAATCCTACTTTACGAAAAAAATTTGCTCTAGATACCATTATAAAACACTCAATAAATTACTTAATTATTATGCAAAATTTAGACCAGTAAATGACAGCACGCTTTATTAGCACTATATAATATTGAACAACATTTATTGTTTTTCTTGCTGACATTTCCATTCTGGCCATCAGTACACATCAAATAAATCAGCCCGTCATGCGGACGGCAATAGCTATATTTATAGATAGCTTTCTACCCTGTAAGCGCTTGTATAGATAATATTGGCACTGGTAACAAATACACCATCTTGCCATGTGTCACGATTAACAACAAAGACAGCGTCTTTGTCTTGCAAGCCCAGAATTTTCGCTTGCTCAGGATTAGCATTAGCCGCACTAAAACCAACTAGCCCAGAAGAAAAAGGGGCATTAAGGACAAGCCACTCATTTGCGCTGATGGTATGTAAATCGGCATCCAGAATTTCTGACACGATATGATGATTAATCCAGCGTTCTTCCAGTGCATGCGGAATATGATCCGCATAATGCAACGCTCTGATATATAGACAGGGCTGATTATTGACGGTTTCGGGTGGGGTTTTTATAGATTGTTCCAGCAATTTATATGTATATGATTTTCCCGCTGATTCTACCTCATGCCGGATGATCGGTATATTAACCACAGCGCGGCGAACAGGGTGCGTGGCAACAAACGTACCTGCCTTGCGCCGACGAATTAAAAATCCTTCTTTGGCAATATCCCTTAAAGCGCGATTAAGTGTTGTTCGCGCCACGCCGAAATCACGCGCCATGACTTCTTCATTAGGAAGCTTATCACCGGGCAACCAATATCGGGAATTAAGCTTTTCCATGACTTGATCTTTAATTTTATGCCAGCTTTGTCGGGTCATGATAAGGCGATCTGTCGCAATGTTTTTACATGCTTGATATAACGTGATGTAATGGCATCACGGTGAATATGGCGACCAGATTTTACCATATGCCGACCTGCCGACCAGACATCACTAATCATGGATTTATCACCGGCTACAACCAGATTATCCAGAATCCGGTCACCGCGAATATCTATCAAATCAACCGCGCTACTATCCAGACCGATAAGATCAGCCCATCCACCAGCACTAATATTACCGCCGCGGCGTGCCAGCGCCTGATGACCACCACGGCTGGTAGCATCCCATAAATATCGCCCGACTGAGCTATCGTCACCAACCAGAATATTGCGTTTCTTATCCCGCAAGCGTTGCGAATATTCCAGCGTGCGTAATTCTTCGACCAGCGAGATACGGATATTGGAATCCGACCCTATACCAATCCGGCCGGCATGTGCCATGTAACGCGCCCCATCAAAAATCCCGTCACCAAGATTGGATTCCGTGATCGGGCATAATCCGACTACTGCACCAGATGCGGCTAGAGCCTCGGTTTCGGATGCGGTCATTTGTGTGGCATGGATGAAACAGAACCGGCCGTTAACATCAAGCTGATCCAGCACCCATTCTGTTGGTCTGGCGCCGGTATGGGCTTTCACTTCATCAATCTCAGCCAGTTGTTCGGCCAGATGCATATGCAATGGTGCATCCAGTGCCATGGCCACCGCCGCCAGCAACCCTTCATGCGATACCGCCCGTAACGAATGTGGCGCTACTCCGATGCCTGCATCGTCAGGCAAATGTTTTATCAGCTGTGCCGATGCATCATAAAGATTATAAAACTGATCAATCTGATTACCAAACCGGATTTGCCCCGCGCCTAGGGGTCGCTGATCACAGCCGCCATATTGATATAAAACCGGAAGCAACGTCATCCCGATACCTGTTTCCATGGCGGCATCGGTAATGGCCGCGGCCATTACTGCCAGATCATCATATGCCGTGCCGTCAGCTTGGTGATGCAGATAATGAAACTCACCAATAGCGGCATAACCGGCTTCCAGCATTTCCATTTGTACCAGCGCCGCAATTGCCCGCGCGTCTTCGGGGGTGAGCGCGTCCAGAAACCGGTACATTAATTGACGCCATGTCCAGAAACTATCTTCGGGGTGATCACCTCTGAATTCGGTTAAACCGGCCATCGCTCGTTGAAAAGCATGGCTATGCAGATTACACGGAGCAGGAAGCAAAACCGGCACATGAATATCCGATTGTGCGGTATCCGCATCATCCTGATATGTTGTCACATGATCAATTTTGCCATCAATAATTGTTACTTTAACATGGTTTAGCCAGCCGTGATCTGTCAGAGCTGTATTTGCAGTAATGGTGTACATAACCGACTTTATTCCTTCATTTTTTATCCATTCAAGGTAAATGCTAGCTCAGCCGCTTGGCAAGAGATAATAAAACAGCTGATGCACTTTAAGCCGCTTTTTCCCATAACCAACTTTCCCTGTAAAATGTCTTGTTAATGACTTGATCCCCATCTTATTATGTGCATACATATTAAGATAAATATAATACTAAGCCATCATACTAAGCAAGGGTATAATCATGAAGATCATTCATAATGCCACATTAGTCACGTTAAGCGATGATCATGATTATGGAATCATTAAGGATGCGGCATTAGTCATTAATGACGATAAAATAGAATGGGCTGGCGCATATCGGGATTGCCCCTATTTGAACAATGCCAAAATGGATGCCATCATAACACATGATGCCAAAGGCGCGTTAATCACACCGGCATTAATAGATTGCCACACACATATTGTTCATGGTGGTGATCGCGCCGTTGAGTTTGAAATGCGTTTAAATGGCGCGGGCTACGAAGAACTGGCACGAGCCGGAGGCGGCATTAATTCAACCGTCAGGGCAACTCGCGCCGCCACGCTAGATGAATTGATAGCACCCGCGTTGATACGGCTGGATCATTTGATTGCTGAAGGCGTTTGTATTGTTGAAGTCAAATCCGGATACGGGCTGGATATTGAAACCGAATGCCAGATGCTTCGTGCCGCCCGCGCGCTTTCGGCTAAGCGGGATATCATGATCAAAACCACGTTTTTAGGAGCGCATGCCTTGCCGGACGAATATCGCGATAACCCCGATGAATATATTGATGCGGTTGTTATCCCATCACTGGAAGCCGCCCATGCCGAAGGACTTGTTGATGCCGTAGATGGATTCTGCGAAGGCATTGCTTTTACTCCAGCACAAATTGCCAGAGTATTCGACAAAGCAAAAGAACTTGGTCTTCCTGTCAAATTGCATGCCGAACAATTGTCACATCTGGGCGGAACAAAACTGGCGGCAAGTTACGCGGCTATTTCTGTTGACCATCTGGAATATGCAAATGCCGATGACGCAAAAGCCATGGCAGATGCAGGATCAGTAGCGGTTATTCTGCCTGGTGCTTTTTATACTTTGCGCGAAACACAATTACCGCCAATTGATGCGTTTCGACAGCATAATGTGCCAATGGCAGTATCAACAGATTGTAACCCCGGTTCATCTCCCATGACATCGCTATTGCTGGCCATGAATATGTCAGCAACCATGTTCAGAATGACACCAGAAGAAATTTTACGCGGAGTGACCCATTATGCCGCTAAGGCACTGGGCATAGAAAACCGTGGCCGACTGGCCAAGGGTTATGTTGCTGATCTGGCATTCTGGCAAATCAAGCATCCGGCTGAGCTGAGTTACCGCATCGGATATAATCCATTAATCCGGCGCGTTATCGGGGGGCAATTATGACTACGACACCATTTGTGATCCAACCGGGACATATGTCTCTCACGGACTGGGAACATTTATGGCGGCATGGCAAGGATGTCATTATTGATCCTGCCGCCAAGGACAGAGTCGATCAGGCGGCTATGCTAGTTTCCAATGCCGCCGCCGGTGATCAGCCTGTTTACGGAATTAACACGGGCTTTGGCAAGCTGGCTTCTGTCAGGATCAATATTGATGAAGTTCAAATCCTTCAACGCAATCTAATCTTATCGCATTGCGCGGGTGTGGGTAAACCGCTTGACGTGGCCGCAACCAGATTGATGATTATGCTCAAAATCAATTCCCTGGCACGCGGGGCATCCGGTGTTCGCTGGGAAATGATTATGATGCTACAAAATATGTTAGCGGCAGATGTAATTCCCGTCATACCGGAACAGGGTTCTGTCGGTGCTTCGGGTGATCTGGCACCGCTGGCACATATGGCGGCTGTGTTAATTGGTGAAGGTGAAGCTACTTATAAAGGGCAACACATGGCAGGCGGTGCGGCGCTTCAGAAAGCCGGTTTAAAGCCATTAGTGCTTGCCGCCAAAGAAGGATTAGCATTAATTAATGGCACGCAGTTTTCAACAGCAATGGCCATGATCGGATTATGGCAAACCCGCCAGCTGGTGATGACAGCAATCATAACCGGGGCTTTGACCACCGATGCCATCATGGGCTCAACATCACCTACCCTGCCCGGTATTCATGCCTTACGCGGGCTCAACGGCCAGATCAGAGTAGCAAAGGAAAGCCGGCGGTTACTAACCGGATCAGACATCAGAGAAAGCCATCGTGATGATGATGAACGCGTGCAAGACCCTTATTGCATCCGCTGTCAGCCACAAGTTCTGGGAGCAGTGGTCGATATACTGGATGCGGCGGCCACAACATTGGCAATAGAATCAAACGCCGTCACCGATAATCCGATTGTGCTTGTTGATGAAGGCTTGATTGTATCAGGCGGAAACTTTCATGCGGAACCTGTTGCCTTTGCCGCTGAT
>JAHEII010000105.1 GCA_024639485.1 Alphaproteobacteria bacterium | reverse complement strand
CGCTTCTGATGCGGTATTGCGGCGCCATGCGTCAGCAAATGCGGCTTTACCGGCTTTGGATGTTGGCATACTGCCCATGGCATAAATTTCAATAAACTCATGGGTAACAGTATCACGCGCTGCATTGAACCACTGGCGGCAACCAGCAGTATGACACCAGCGTTCCAGAAAAACGCCCTTCGGATTGTCACGCCAGAACAGATATTCGGCGAATTCCGCATCGGTAATCGCGTTTTCAGCTAATGGGCGGGCAATATGCGCTTCACCGCCACAAGCAAATTCAGTTTCATCACGAAGCCCGCAATGGGGGCAATCAATCAGCAACATAGCAATCTATCCCTTTCAGGTCAGAATTAGTGAGCCACCCCAGCCGCACCATGCTCATCAATAAGCAGTCCGGTCTGGAAACGGTCAAGCGCATAAGGCGCGGCAATGGAATTCGGACGGTCATTAGCAATCAGGTCAGCAAAGACATGGCCTGATCCGGGGGTAGCTTTAAATCCACCAGTTCCCCATCCACAATTGAAATAAAGCCCTTTCACATCGGTTTTTGATATGATCGGTGATGCGTCCGGACAGGTGTCAACAATTCCGCCCCAATGCCGCAACATGCGTAAGCGGGATAATAGCGGGAACAATTCCACCGCCGCCGCAATCATATGTTCCGGAACAGGGAATGATCCCCGCTGAGCGTAAGAGTTGTATTTATCAACGCCGGCACCTAGCACCATCTCACCTTTATCAGACTGGCTGATATACATGTGAACGGCATTGGACATGATAACCGTATCCAGTTCAGGCTTAATCGGTTCGGACACAAGCGCTTGCAGAGGGCGGCTAGCAATAGGCAAACGGATATCAGCCATATCACCCAGCACCGAACAATGGCCAGCAACAACACAGCCGACTTTTGGTGATTTGATAAAGCCTTTGGTAGTTTCTACGCCTTCGATCCGGTTGCCTTTCCGGCGCAGACCAGTGACTTCGCAATTCTGGATAATATCAACGCCCAGATCATCGGCGGCGCGGGCATATCCCCATGCTACCGCATCATGACGGGCTGTACCGCCACGGCGTTGCAGAAATCCGCCCATGACCGGATAACGGATAGACTGATCAATATTGATAATTGGAACCAGTTTTTTGATCTCATCAGGGGTTAGAATATCACTGTCGATACCATTCAGCCGGATAGCATGAACCCGTCGCGACATTTCGCGCAATTCATGCCAGCTATGGGCAATCGTCAGAACGCCGCGTTGGCTGAACATCAGATTGAAGTTCAAATCCTGTGTCAGACCTTCCCATAATTTGAGCGCGTGGTCATAAATAGCCGCGCTTTCGTCCCACATGTAATTTGACCGGATAATGGTGGTATTACGACCGGTGTTACCGCCACCAAGCCAGCCTTTTTCAATCACGGCAATATTAGTGATACGATGGACAGCGGCCAGATAATATGCGGTTGCCAGACCATGCCCGCCACCACCAATGATAATCGCATCATAGGATTTTTTGGGTTCTGGTGCCCGCCATGCCTGTTGCCAGTCCTGATGGTACCGGCGCGCATTGCGCATAAGTGAGAATACAGAATATTTCGGTTTGCCGCCCGGAAGACGTCGTGCACCCCGATCAGGACCTTCAGCCATTTTCTGCCCCTTTCTACATCATGAACTTGGATTTTTTGGATTATGTCTATTTTATTGATGATAACCTGTCTTACTGCCGACAGGTGATACTGCATCGACGACACATTTATCAAGCCTTTTTATGTCGCAGTCCTACCGTTTTTGGGTTATCGCAAAAAACCGGATTATGATACAGTTTCCCCAAAGAAAAAGGAGCCACTATGCCAGTAAACAATATGATAGCAGATCAAGCAGACGAAATGCGCCAATGGCGGCATTTTCTGCATACTCATCCGGAACTGGCTTTCGAAGAACACCAGACTGCCGATTTTATTGCTGGCAAGCTAACCGAGTTTGGCATTGAGGTGCATCGCGGCATGGCAAAAACCGGCGTTATTGGCGTTATTCGGGGTAAATCTGGCGGTAAATCTGGTGGGGCGCGCACCATTGGATTGCGGGCTGATATGGATGCCCTGCCTATTATTGAGGAAAATAACTTTGCTCATAAATCAGAATCCGACGGCGTCATGCATGCTTGTGGCCATGACGGGCATACGACCATGTTGCTAGGCGCGGCAAAATATCTGGCAGAAAACCGCCATTTTGATGGTGATGTAGTTGTGATTTTTCAACCAGCTGAGGAAAATGGCGGCGGCGGTAAAGTCATGTGTGACGAAGGTCTGTTTGATCAGTTTCCCATCGAAACCATATGGGGGATGCATAACTGGCCGGGGCTGGATGTTGGTAAGGCGGCTATTCAGCATGGCGCGTCTATGGCGGCGGCAGACGGGTTCCAGATCACCCTGACCGGCCGTGGCGGGCATGCCGCGATGCCGCATCTTACGGCTGATCCGCTTTATGCGGCGGCCAGTTTGATACAATCATTACAGTCGGTGATATCCCGCCATCTTGATCCGCTTGATCAGGCGGTGGTATCGGTAACGCAATGTCATGGTGGATTTACCCATAATGTGATCCCTGACGATACCTTCATTGAGGGCACGGCACGTTATTTTAATCCGGCGGTCGGGGTGATGATCAAAGACCGGATGGCGCATATTACCGAACAAGTGGCGTCGGCACATGGCTGTACGGCCCGATTCGAATGGATAGAAGGCTATCCACCAACAATTAATGACGCGGCAGCGGCAGATCGGGCAGCATTGGCGGCGGCGGATGTGCTGGGGGCAGGATCAATAGACATGGATGCCCCGCCTTCTATGGGGGCAGAGGATTTTTCCTATATGTTGCAAAAACGCCCCGGGGCTTATATCTGGCTAGGCGCGGGTCATCCGGGGGAAGGCGCCATGCTTCACAATGCCAAGTTCGATTTCAACGATGAGTTGCTGCCATTAGGGGCTAGTTACTGGGTATCGCTGGTTGAACGTGAGTTGGGGTGAGTTGGGCGGTAATTTGGGGGCTACCCTAGCGTAATCTAGCGCACGACAATCAGATCAGCCCAGCGTGTGGTATAGGATGGTGAGCGGAATTGCTGGCGCATATGCCAATCCGGTTTACGGGTATCCGGCTGTTTTTGGCGGTTCAGTTTGGCGACGCCTTCGCTAGCGTGAAACAGCGTGCCGCGCCCCATCATGGCATTCACCTGATCAAGCATGGCCATGCGCCGTTTGCTGGCGGCGGTGGTGGCTATCGGGGCATCAAGTCGCCACAGGCTTTTCTGTTCTTTGCCATCTGACACCAGATCAGTCAGCATCACACCAGCCTTATGATAGCGGAATCCGGGGCGGTAAAGCTGATGGATGGCGCGGGTAGCGGCGGCGATAAGCGTGCTGGTATCGGCGGTTGGTTCATCAAAGCGGATCAATGCCGCGTTGCTATATTGTGGGTCTTGCGTGCGAAACCGGTTCGTGCGGATAAACACATAAATGCCGCTGGCAAGGCTGTTCTGTTTGCGTAATTTTTCAGCGGCACGCGCGGTATAGCTGGCGGCGGCTTCGGCGATGCTGTCACGATCACTGATCAGCCGGCCAAAACTGCGTGATGACATAATATTCTGCTTGGCTTGTATGGCTTCCAGCTCAAGACAGGATATGCCGTTTAGCTCATGGACAATGCGTTCACCTACGACCGATAACGCTTTTCTGATCTGTTGCGGATCAGCTTGCTGTAATTGCAAGGCCGTTTTGATTCCCATCGCCCGCAGACGTTCTCCCCAACGGCGGGAAATCCCCCAGATATCTTCGACCGCGATATCCCCCAGAATGCGTGTCATCAGCACCGGGTCTGTCATCATATAGACACCATCGCTGGTATATTTTTTGGCAATACGGTTAGCCAGTTTTGCCAGTGTTTTTGTCGCCGCTACCCCGACAGAGGTGGGAATGCCAGTCCATTGCCGGACACTATCCCGCATATTCTGCATCCGGCGCGGCAATTCTGTTATGGGGAACCCATCCAGCCCTAAAAACGCTTCATCAATGGAATATACCTCAACATCAGGGGTGAACTGGCTTAGCGATTCCATCACACGGCCAGACATATCCCCATAAAGCGGATAATTTGATGAAAAGACACGCACCTTATGCCGTTTGAGCGCGGCGGCATATTCATGAACAGCCGCCCCCATGGGAATACCTAATGCTTTGGCCTCATCAGAACGGGCAATGATACAGCCATCATTATTGGATAATACCACCACTGGCACGGCGGCTAATGACGGATCAAAGACACGTTCGCAAGAGGCATAGAAATTATTACAGTCAACTAACGCAAATAGCATGGTTACACACTATGAATGACATTGGTGACAACGCCCCAGATCACCATGCTGGCCTCATCGCTGACAACAATAGGGGCATAGCGGTCATTTTCCGGCATCAGCATGGTCTTGCCGGATTTATGATGCAGCCGTTTCACGGTTAGCTGGCCATCAAGCGCGGCAATGATCACCTTTCCGTGGCGTGGCTCAAGGCTACGGTCAACAACCAGAATATCATTTTCATGGATGCCAGCCTTGATCATGCTATCGCCACTGACCCGAACAAAGAATGTAGCGGCCGGATGCTTGACCAGATAATCATTCAGATCAAGGCTTCCTTCGAGGTGATCATCGGCGGGTGACGGGAATCCGGCAGCCACAGCACAGCTAAACAAAGGGAGCGACTGGCGGCCACCGGTGGCCACATAATCCATCACCTCATCAATCATGCTAACCGGTAGCCGCACCGGTTTTGTTGGCTCACCATACTGACCTTGACCGGCAGGACGACCAGCCCCCGGCCGGGCACCGCCGCGACCGCTGGCCTTAGTATCAGCGGAGCTGGTATTTTTAAGCGGGGTTGGATTAAGCGGAATTGGCGAAACAGAGTTTTTTTTCATGGCACATCACATTTACAAATAAAGAAAGAACATATACGCATATCGTATATATTAGAATATTGTACTTTATTCAAAAGTCAAGCATGTGATATGCCGGATTAGCTTGATTGGCTGATTTGCGGGATGGCAACGCAAGACATGCCTTTCTGGAACAGCTTAAGGCATACCTGCCGTGCCAGCGTTTCATCAAAGCCGCTAAAATGAACCTGCCATAAAGTCAGATTGCCATACTGGATTTGCCGCAATTGTGCGGGTTGGTGTGACAGGATATCATTCGCGGCAACACGGGCATTTCTGGCGGCGCGATGGGCGCTGGCGCGTTTCTCGAAACTGCCCACCTGAATTCCCCAGCCGATAATCCGGGTTTGTTCCACCGGATCGGGATCATCCAGATCAGGCCGTGGCGGTGGCACGGATACCGCCACCGATAATGAACCGGAATCCGTATCACGGCTGACGGTCAGAATATTAGGCTTAGGTGGCGGCGGTGCAACCGGTGTTGGCGTTAGCGGTTTCTTTTGTGGAACCAGTGTTGTTTCGGCATATTGCGGGATGCGGGCAAATTGCTTGTTGAGCAGATGCACCATATGCTGATCACGCGACCGGCCGGTACGACCACCAAATACCACCCCGACCAGACGGATACCCCGACGTTCCACCGTAGCCACCAGATTAAAGCCAGAGGCGCGGATATAACCGGTTTTAATGCCATCCGTGCCTTCGTAACTGCTCAGCAGGGTGTTATGATTTTTGTAACGGCGGCCTTTATATTCAAAGGACTTGGTTTTAAAGAGCTGAAAATAATGGGGGAAATCCTGACGGATGGCGACAGCAAGCTTTGCCATATCACGGGCGGTAGATTTCTGTTTTGAGTGCGGTAGACCAGAGGCATTGCGAAAGGTTGTCCGTTTCATGCCAAGCGCGCGTGCTTTACGGGTCATTTTCTTGGCAAAGTCGCGTTCACTCTCGCCCAGATGTTCACTGATCACTGTTGCCACATCATTTGCGGATTTTGTGATAAGGGCATAAATCGCATTTTTTACAGTGATATGGCTACCCGGCCGCAACCCCAGTTTTGATGGCGACCGGCTCGCGGCCAGCTTGCTGACACGCATCTTGGTATCCATATGAATCTTGCCGTTATCAAGAGCTTCAAACACCATGTAAAGCGTCATGATCTTGGTTAGTGAGGCCGGATAAAGTTGCTTATCGGCGTTGCGTGAATACATCACTTCGCCAGTGGTTTCATTCACCACGATTGAGGCATATTTCGCCTGTGCAACGGTGCTGAAACCAGTTGCTAATGCAAGGATTGTGACAAGCAGAACAATCAGGCGTTTCATCTAATAAACCTATGTTGAGAGATCATGTCCAGATGGATAAATTTGATCCTGTCCGATACTAGCATGCTGGACTGAACAGTCAATTTAAGTAACGCGAAAATGCGCGGAATAAATGAATAATAAGAAATCACATAAAAAATATGAGCGATATTTGTGGTTAGAAGAAAAATCTGTGCCTTTGTCATGAGATTTTTCATATCAAGCCCTTTCAAATCTGCAAAATATGATCATATTAATTAGTATGGAATGCTTGAAACAACATATGCAACTGTTATGCCACACATCATGTGGTGATCCTCATTGTGATTTATCCGGTAAGGCGGTCATAATGTCATCCAATGATGACGATAAGAATGACGGCAAAAAGTCGATCAATATCACCATCGTGGCAGAGCGCCCGAAAACAAAACGGCCACCGCTTTATAAAGTTATTATGCTGAATGATGACTTTACACCGATGGAGTTTGTTGTGCATGTTCTCAAAAGCTATTTTCGCAAATCAGAAGAAGAAGCCACCCAAGTCATGCTTCACGTTCATCAACGTGGAGTAGGCGTGTGCGGAGTATACACATACGAAGTCGCCGAAACGAAAGCATCACAAGTGATGGACCTTGCTAGAAAGAATCAGCACCCCTTACAGCTTCAGTTGGAAAAGGAATAGTTTTATGCTGTCACAAGAACTAGAAGAAACCCTGAAACGTGCCATGACCACGGCCGCTACCAAGGGGCATGAATTCGCTACATTAGAACATCTGTTGCTCGCCTTAACCGAAGATAGCGATGCTATAGAAGTTCTAAGCGCATGTAATGCGGATATTACTGATCTTCAGCAAAAACTCATGCTGCACATCGAACAGACTTTTGAATCCCTTGGTGATGATCTGGTGGAAACGCGGCCTACAAACAGCTTCCAGCGCGTGCTTCAACGGGCGGTTATTCATACCCAGTCATCTAATCGTGAACGGGCAACCGGCGCCAATGTTATTGTTGCCATGTTTGCCGAACGGGATAGCCATGCCGTCTGGTTATTGAACCAGCAGGATATCAACCGGATTGATGTGGTGAGCTATATTAGTCACGGCATTGCAAAAAATCCCGCTTTTGATGCCGATGGTGGTGGGACTGATGGCGCAACAATCAAGGATGATGAGGTTAATCAGAAAGAAAATCCGCTTGCCGCCTATGCGGTGGATTTGAACGAAAAAGCGCGACTTGGCAAAATTGATCCGCTGATTGGCCGCCATAAAGAGGTTGATCGTACGATACAGGTTTTATGCCGCCGCACCAAAAACAATCCTTTGCTAGTTGGTGATAGTGGTGTTGGTAAAACCGCCATTGCCGAAGGACTGGCGCGGAAGATTATTGAAAAAGACGTGCCAGCGGTACTCGAAGATGCCGTGATCTATTCACTGGATATGGGGTCGCTTCTGGCCGGCACACGGTATCGTGGTGATTTCGAAGAACGGCTAAAAGCAGTCATGAAGGAAGTCGCCAAAAATGATCAGGCCATTCTGTTTATTGATGAGATTCATACGATAATTGGTGCTGGCGCGACAAGCGGTGGCGCAATGGATGCCTCAAATCTGCTAAAACCGGCCTTACAGGAAGGCACGTTGCGCTGTATCGGATCAACAACCTATAAAGAGTTCCGTGGCTGGTTTGAAAAAGACCGCGCCCTGGCACGCCGGTTCCAGAAAATTGATGTCAATGAGCCAAGTGTTGCCGATACAGTCAAAATCCTTGGCGGATTGAAAAAACAATACGAAGACCATCATGATGTCCGCTTCACAGTGGCGGCGTTAAAATCAGCGGTTGAATTATCGTCACGTTATATCACTGACCGGAAGTTACCTGACAAAGCCATTGATGTGATTGATGAGGCGGCGGCGGCACAAATGTTACTGCCACCATCACGGCGGCGGAAGGTCATTGGCGAAAAGGAAATTGAAACAACGATTTCCAGCATGGCACGGATTCCGGCCAAAACAGTTAACCGTGATGACCGGGCGGCTTTGGCCAGCCTTGAATCCGATTTGCATCGCATGGTGTATGGTCAGGATGAAGCGATTGATGCGCTAGCCTCAGCGGTTAAGCTGTCACGGGCAGGGCTACGGGATATGGAAAAACCGGTTGGCAATTATCTGTTTAGCGGCCCCACCGGTGTCGGTAAAACAGAAGCCGCGCGGCAATTATCGGAATCGCTGGGCATTAAGCTGATCCGCTTTGATATGTCCGAATATATGGAACGCCATTCGGTATCGCGGCTAATTGGTGCGCCTCCGGGTTATGTTGGATTTGATCAGGGCGGCTTGTTGACCGATGCGGTGGATCAGAATCCGCATGCAGTGCTTCTGCTTGATGAGATTGAAAAAGCCCATCCGGATATCTTTAATCTGCTCCTGCAGGTGATGGATAACGGGCGGCTAACCGATAATAACGGCAAGACAATTGATTTCCGCAATGTGATCATCATCATGACAACAAATGCTGGTGCTAGCGAAATGACAAAGCAATCCATTGGTTTTGGTCGTGGTCGGCGCGAAGAAGCTGGAAATGAAGCTATTGAGCGCACTTTCACGCCTGAGTTTAGAAACAGACTTTAT
>JAHEII010000101.1:7403-9010 GCA_024639485.1 Alphaproteobacteria bacterium | reverse complement strand
TGCGTAGATGATTATCAAAATATTTCGGGAATCAATAATCAAAATATCGGATATTCCAGAAATAGCTATTCCTTGGATTCTTTAGATGCCGGGGATTGCATAGCCGTTGGGGTTGTTAGGGTGCCTTAAAATACTCTTAAAACACCCTTAAAATACCCTTAAAATACATGGGATGCCCATAGCGTTTCCCATGCCGCGCCTTTGGGGTCGGCGGCTGGATCAATGGCGCGGAACAGTACATGATCAAGCATATAATCATATCCTGTTTCTGTTTGTAATCTGACCTTGCCCTGATCATCCGTGTTGAGGTCGGTTGTTGTGACAGCACCATCTGGCGCGCGGGTGAATACCGTTACCGGCACATTGATCATGGGTTGCCCCTGATATATCAGACGGGCGGTAACAGACTGGCTGGTATCCGAAATGAATTCCACATCGGTGATAATAAACTCAATTTCCATGCCGGTGGCGGCATCATTCACCTGCCTATTAGCGGCGTCCATGAACAGGCTGATCTTGGCAAATCGCTTATACCGTTCTTTGAAATGATCCCTGGATAACTGCCTTGCCAGATGTTGATCGGGAATGTCAGATGCTTTTTTGTTTTGCGCGAATGCAACAAACTTATCCCATTCTTTATAGGTCAGATAAAACCCGATGGTTTCATAGGCAATAACCGTATGGCCAGCATCCGCAGACGCCGGAAAGGAAATGGCCGGACGATCCCCCGGTCTGGGGGTCAGAAGAATTGCACCGTCGGCGGTTAACCGTTTCAGCATGACAGCCTGATCAGGAATAAAGAATTGCGCAGAGCCGGAAAACATTTGCCCTAGCCGGATATCAATTTCAATCTGATTATTGGTATTGATCATCGGTGTGGCGGTTTCCAGCCATAATTCATGCGCCTTAACAGTTGATGCAGACACGGCAATGATCTGCAAAAACACCGACAGCATAATGACGGGTAAACACGGCTGAAACAAAACTACTTTACTGCAAAATTTCATCATGCTGTTATACTCACAAACAATGTTGTATAGTCAAGAAACAAGTGTGAGGGTGTCCGTTTTCCAAATGTTTAGGTATCCGTTTATCCCATCTAAAATCAGGTCAATTTTCACAGCCCTTTTCATGCTCGGTTTTATGTTATCCGGTCATAACCATGCGCATGCACATGACATCCGGCCAGCGGTCATGGATATCGGGTTTTCCCAGAATGGATCAGACTATCTGGATGTCCGGCTTGGGTTCACCGCAGAAAGCTATCTGGCTGGCATGGATGTATCGGGCTTATCAGATACGGATAACAGCCCGGTTGCTGATGAATATAACCGGCTTCGGATGTTGCCACCGGAACAGTTGGGCGCATTGGTGGAACAGGCCTTCCCACAGTTAGCTCAGGATATTGTTATCGCTCTGGATCAACAGATATTTGCACCCGGGTCATGGGAATTGCAGGATATTATTGTCGAAGATGTCACTAATCCGGAGCTGATCAGAGAAACGCAAATCCGCTTTCGGGTGCCATTCCCAACCCCAGCTCCGGAATCTTCTCCGGCATCCTCTCCTGATGGGCAAGCCATGGTAAATATAAATTGGCCAATGGC
>JAHEII010000101.1:0-7393 GCA_024639485.1 Alphaproteobacteria bacterium | reverse complement strand
AGAAACGCAAATCCGCTTTCGGTTGCCATTCCCAACCCCAGCTCCGGAATCTTCGCCGGAATCTTCTCCGGCATCCTCTCCTGATGGGCAAGCCATGGTAAATATAAATTGGCCAATGGCTATGGGTGGCTTGCTTATCCGTCAGCATGGCGATAACAGCAACGCCAGTTATGTTGAGTTTTTGCCTATGGGCGGCCAGAGCCGGGGTTTTGCTCTGGGTGAAATTTATCAATTATCGCTATTTGATATAGTCCAGCGATATATCCATTCGGGCATTATTCACATTGTGCCACATGGGCTTGACCATATTCTTTTTGTAATCGGATTACTGGCGTTCAGCCGATCCGGTCATCATTTGCTATTACAGATCAGCTTATTTACGGTCGCGCATACATTGACATTGGCGGGGGCTAGTCTGGGCTTGATCACGTTATCACCAGCTCTTGTTGAGCCGCTTATTGCATTATCAATTGCTTATATAGGTGTGGAAAACCTGCTCCGTTCATCTCCGCAAATAACCCCGCAATTCACCCTGATGCGGGGCGGCGTGGTGTTTGCCTTTGGTCTTCTTCACGGGTTGGGATTTGCATCAGTGTTAGCTGATTTCGGCCTGCCTGATACAGCTTTTCTTGCTTCATTGATCAGCTTCAATATAGGCGTTGAACTTGGCCAGTTGATTGTTGTTATACCGTTATTTGTCCTATTCAGATATATTCTGGCAGAACCAAAATATTATAAAATCATATTTCAGGTTCCGGTTTCTGTTTTGATAGCACTGACAGGCATATACTGGGCACTGGAAAGAGTGGGCATGATCTGAGCAATGTGAGTGATGATTATGTCAGTGTGTGATGATGTGGTCAGCATAACGTATCATCCGGTTCAGGCTCTGCCCCTTTTCTTTCTGTGATCAGCCGATAGCATTCGGGTGCTCTATGACGGGCAAAATCGAAAAAAGTCTGGCGATATTGTTGCGCCATATCCAGATCAATCTCAGCGTGAATTACTTCATCTTCCAGCGTGTTACTTTGGGCTACAACCTGACCGGATGGGGCTGTAATCACACTATTGCCAATAAGCGATGAGCCTTCTTCAGCCCCACATTTCGCTGTTGCAATTGACCAGACAGAATTCTGATAGGACCCGCTTTGCATGGACAGGATATGATGAAAATCTGCCAATGCGTCAACATCCGCAAAACCGCTATGATCATCAGGAGTGTTATATCCCAGACAGACAAGTTCCGCTGCTTGTAACGCTAACACGCGCCAGCCTTCGGGCCAGCGGCGATCATTACAAATCAACATTCCTATTCTGGTATCCAGCATCGGCGTCACCGGAAACCCCAGATTACCCTGTTCAAAATACCGCTTTTCTAAATGCTGGTGATGGCGGTTAGGTTGCGGTTCGTGATAGCCGGGCAAATGCACTTTTCTGTATTTTCCACAAATCTCACCATTTTGATTAACTAGAATGGCGGTATTAAAATAACGGGTCTTACCATTCTCAACTGTTTTTTCAGCATAACCCAGACTAAAGCCGATATGATGTGTTTTTGCCATTTCAAATAATGGTGCCGTATCGATATTCGGCATGCTGGTTTCAAACCACATATCAAGTTCATCCGGATCATCAATCATCCATCGGGGGAAAAAACTGGTTAATGCCAGTTCTGGAAAAACAACAAATCGTGATCCCCTTGCGGCGGCCTCTTGCATCATATCTGTCATACGCCGAACACAGCTCTGGCGTGTTTCTGCGCGCGCAATTGGCCCCATCTGAGCTGATGATACAATATATTTTCGCGTCATGAGTTTCGTTTTTTCGCTGTTGCTTCCATATCCAGTTCGCCATCTGAAATAATGACGCCATAATCACGTTCAGCAGAAGCCACGCTGATTAACTCATCCAGCACATCTTCATAGACATCTTCTGCACGCCTTTCCAGCGCATTGCCATATCCGCCAGCTGACGGGCCAATAGCCAGAAATGTATCGCCTATGTCTGTGGTATGATATGGAACTTTGGATGTGAGTGCCTCAGACTTACCATCAGAATGGATGAGATGTAGCTCAGCGGTCTGGCCATCTTGTCCGCCTTTAAATCCCCAAGGCGCAAATTTATGACCTTCACCTTCAACAGAAAATCCGCCCGGCTCCAGAAACTGAAAAGCGCGACACGCCCCTAAACCGCCTCTGGTGCGTCCAGCTCCTGATGTATCTTCGCGCAATTCATATCTGGTTACACGCATAGGCAGATGGCTTTCGATATCTTCGATAGGATTGTTTCGCGTATTGGCATAAAGCGTGTCTACGGCATCCATACCATTGCGTTCAAAACGCCCACCGTAAGAGCCTTCAAAGATTTCCATATGCACCCAGTGGGTTTCTTCTTTCAGTCCGGAAAAGGCAATAACTTTCAGATTGCCAATACCTGCTGATACTTGTTCCGGCACTGCTTCGGCCAGGGCTTTCATTACAGTATCAGCCAGCTGATTGCCCGGGGTAAACCGAGCGATAACCGGTGCTGGAAAAATCGGATTTGCCATACAGCCGCGCGGTACTTTTAAGGTAATCGGGCGGGTTAAGCCAGAGTTCTGGGGAATATATCCATATACATCGGAATCAAGCAAAACAGTCCGTACCGTCAACCAGATGGATATATCAACAGTACCAATCAACGGCATATTGATAGGGCGGTCAGATATTTGTGGTGCTGTTCCTTCCAGATCAACTTCCATTTCATCACCGGAAATTGTAATGGTTACAACAATAGGCAGATCACGTCTGTCTGGATCATCCAGAAATCCGTCCATATAGGTTGTTGCTGAATAAATACCATCAGGAACATTGCTGATAGCCTCACGCATCAATCGCTCAGAGTAATCCATTAAGGCTTCGCTGGCATCATCAACCGCCTGAAGTCCGTAACGATCAACCAGATCAATAAAGCGGTCAGCACCAATTTGACAGGCAGCAACCTGTGCTTCCATGTCGCCGACTACCATGCCCGGTGCGCGGACATTGTCTTTCAGAATTTGCCAAACCGCATCATTGCACACGCCGGCATCATAAACCTTGATAGCCTTGAACTGAAGCCCTTCGGCATACACATCAATAGCATCTACAATGCCGCAACTGCCCGGACTAAGCGCGCCCACATCCAGATGATGCGCAGTTGTTCCGGAAAATCCGATGAGCTTACCATCATAAAAAACAGGAACAATCAAAGCGATATCAGGGCCATGGCTGGCACCGCCATAAGGATCATTATGCATGATAACATCCCCATGTTTAAATGGCGTGCCGCGTTTTTCAAAAACTTCTATGACATTTTTGACATATCCGGGGATAGGCCCGGATTGAAGTGGCGTTGACTGAACGGATTCAGCTAGTTGATTGCCTTTGGCATCAGTAAGCGCCGTGCCAAAATCTTCGGATTCGCGAATGATTGATGAATAGGACATCCGCATCAGCTTATACCCCATTTCAATAGCAATATTCTGCAAGGCGCCTTGAATGACGCTAGCGGTAACAGGATCAATCGAACGAGAGGGTTGTGTTGACATGGTCATGTTTCTCCACTTTCTCTATTTTCTTTAGGCCTTGATGGAAATAAGCATATTGCCCTGATTATCAATTCGGAAATGGTCATCCGGACGCACAACAGTGGTCGTATCCTGTTGTAAAATGATGGCTGGCCCAT
The DNA here is from genome assembly GCA_024639485.1 of Alphaproteobacteria bacterium. Lineage (GTDB taxonomy): Bacteria > Pseudomonadota > Alphaproteobacteria > Puniceispirillales > UBA1172 > UBA12202. Next base: position 3,688 of record JAHEII010000101.1, on the reverse strand, counting down.
CTATTCTGGTTTCTAGCGGCAACTTATCCCGTTGATAAATTGCCGTATCAAACGTCTTGAGCTCTGCGTTATGACGGAATACACATGCTGTGGTTTTTATGTGGGCGTCTGCAATAGAACCGGATATAGGAGTGTCCTGTTTTTCCAGCTTTGTTGACTTGCCTATCCCCGATACGCGGACATTGACAATCTCTTTGGCGCTATCAGGGAATGACCGTCCATATTCGGTATGGTGCTGTTTTTCAAACTGGTCAAAGAGCCTTTGTTCAGCGGCGGCATCGAAACGGTGATCATCGATTTTCACCCGCAATTCATAACCCTGCCCAACATAACGTATGTCAGCATAGCGAAGGAATTCAACATCCTCATCAGCAATGTTATCAGCTTGAAATTGCTTGGCCAGCTGGCCTTCCATATCGGTAAACATCGTTTCTACTCTGGTATGATCAACCTGTTTGGATACCTGAAAAGCCGTGCGAATTGCATCATATTTGATATCCGTGGTTAATAGACCAATAGCTGAGGTAATTCCCGGATATGGTGGAACAATCACCTCAGGGATAGCCAGCAAAGCGGCTACTTCGGCTGCTTGTAATGGCCCACCACCGCCAAATGCCATCAATGAGAACTCTCTGGGATCAAGTCCGCGTTGCACGGTTCGTGATCTGATAGCATTCGCCATGGCAGAGTTCACAATGGTAATAATGCCTTCTGCGCATGACAGGCGATCCATAGATAATTCATCCGCTAGCGTATCAATCACCTGATTGGCTTTGTCCTGATCTAGCGTCATTTCGCCGCCAAGAAAATTATCCGGGATTAATCTGCCAAGTGCCAGATTAGCATCGGTAACTGTTGGTTGATCACCGCCAAACCCGTAACAGGATGGCCCCGGCCTGGCGCCAGCAGAACGTGGGCCCACCTTGAATGCGCCACCTTTATCGCGGAAGGCAATGGACCCGCCGCCAGCACCAATCGTATGAATATCAATCATAGGAACCATAAGCGGAAAACCGGCAATCCATGTATCACGCGGCGACGCCTCGGCAAATTGCCCATGCTGGATAATGCCAATATCAGCAGACGTGCCACCAACATCAAAAGTAATCAGAGAATGGCGATCAGATTGCCCTCCAGACCATGCCCCGCCCATGACACCGGCGGCAGGACCACTAAGAATAGTCAATACCGGTTTTTCCGCCACCATAGAAGACGTAGCAAGCCCGCCATTAGACCCCATGATATGCAGATCAGATGAATACCCTTCATCGGCAATTTTCTGTTCCAGCATGGTCACATAATTACGGACTTTAGGACCAATATAAGCATTGATTGCAGTGGTGGTAAAACGTTCAAATTCTCTGAATTGCGGTGACACATCTGATGAACATGTGACAAAAGATTCCGGATAAACGTCAAGCACTAGCTCACGCGCGCGATGCTCATGTCTGGGATCAAGAAAAGCAAAAAGGAAACAGATAGCAATGGCATTAATACCGTTTTCCTTGAATGTCAGGGCGGCGGCTCTGACGGCATCTTCGTCCAGTTCAATCAGAACTTCACCGTTGGGTGGGGCGATGCGATGCGGAACAGTCTTTCGCCACCGCCGCTTAACAAGTGGGCGATCTTGCCAGGGTATTTCCTGTTGAATGGAAAAATGCTGTGGCCGCTGGTGGCGGCCAATATGGATAATATCGCGGTATCCTTCGTTCGTGATCATGCCGCATTCTGATCCATCATGTTCTAGCATAGTATTTGTTGCGGTTGTTGTGCCATGATAAATATGATCAACAGACGCACGATCAATAGAAAACCGTCGGCAAAGCTCATTAATACCGCTCATAACACCTTCGGATGGATTATGCGGGGTGGTAGGGGTTTTATGTGTAAATGTTTTTCCGGAAACAGAATCGAACAACACCAAATCGGTAAATGTGCCGCCGACATCAACGCCAATTAATCGCACAGGAATATCCCCTATCATATTATAATTATGTTAAATGATAGTATAATGCTAATTTAGATTTAACAAATAGTATATTATATCTGTTAAGTGCCGAGCGTTTTGCCGCCAGCAACCAAATAGCATTTTATGCAATATTAACGTGATGAATGTCATAGCGGATATAGAGTATAAAAATATCTATAACCGCTAAGATTTGTCATCAAAACAGATCAAACCAGCTAGCTATTTTTTTGTTTGACGGTTTCCAGATAGCTAACACATTCATCAACAGTATGCACGTCAGCAAACTTGGCATCCAGATCAAACAGGTTCCATGCAACAGCACCCGGTATCCGGTCGCCAATACATTCCTTGACAGCGATGGTGCGGAAACCATCAGCAATGCCATCACAAACAGTTTCGCGGACACAAGCGGTTGCTGTCACCCCTGTGACTAATATGGTATCAACATTTGCCGCCCGTAATATACCGGCTAATTCTGTTCCATGAAAGCTACTGGCACGTTTTTTGAGCAGAGTATATTCCCCCTCAACAGGTGCAATCCGGCTATCAATGGCCCATAATTCCTTATCCTTGATATCAACAACATCAATGGGAATCTTACAATGCCAGAGCCCCATATCTGTAAACTCAGCATTGCGGTCAGTCACTTCATAGGCTGTGGTGACATGGATAACCGGATGGCCATTTGCCCGGCAAGCCGCAAGCAATCGCTGCATGCCCGGAATAATTTCATTATCCATTTTATTCTGATCGCATGTGAAAGGATTGCCCGGCCGTGTCCATGCATTAGCCAGATCAACAGATATCAAAGCTGGTTTTTTGCCAAACCCGATACGGCGCTGGAAACCTCTTTGTTGATAGATTTCTGATGCTTTATCAAATGCCTGATGTAACATATCATCAAGCTCTTGCCAGTCCATATCTTTATCTGTCATGTTCGTATCCTTAATTAATTATTTATAAGTAAAGAGCATATAATTATGTGACGTAACTTCAAGAAAATAAAATTATGTTCAACAGACTTTGATAATATGTTCACTAATGCTGTTTGCGATTTCTCTTTTAAAAAAGCATGAACAGTGTTTTATTATTAAAATATGATAGGAGAGATTATGTATAGTGGTAAGTTATTTGATAAAATTAATTGTGGGCCTCTGGCACTTAAAAACCGGATTGCTATGGCGCCACTAACACGGCAATGCGCCGATGATGATGGCACGCCTAATGATGAAATGGTGGCCTATTACGCTCGCCGTGCGCGCGGTGGTATTGGACTAATCATCACCGAAGGAACATATCCTGCCGATAATTTATCTGGTGTTGGTTATCTGAACCAGCCGGGCTGTGACAATGATAAACATCAGGCTGGCTGGAAAAAAATAGCTGATGCCTGTCATAATCATGGGGCAAAAGTAATTTTACAGCTCATGCATGCCGGGCGGGTTGCTGATCCTAGAACAATCAAGGATGGCGAACAGCCGGTATCGGCATCTGATACCCACAGCTCTGGCTGGGTGCTTTATACTGATAACGATACCGAATTGCATGATCGCGGATTAACTGGCGAATGGCCAATAATCAATTTTCCACCTGCCCGTAGCCTGACAGAAGATGAGCTGAATATAGTAGCGGATGATTTTGCGGCTGCTGCTAAACGTGCCGTTGACGCCGGATGCGATGGCGTAGAAGTCCATGGCGCAAATGGATATTTGCTTTATC
>JAHEII010000096.1 GCA_024639485.1 Alphaproteobacteria bacterium | reverse complement strand
CCGAAAAAGAACGCCATCATATTGGCATGATTGCCGCTGATGCGGCGCGTTCCATGGGATATCTGGGGCTTGGAACGATGGAATTCCTGTATGAAAATGGTGAATTCTTTTTTATCGAGATGAATACCAGACTTCAGGTAGAACACCCCATCACAGAAGCCATCACCGGTATTGATCTGGTGGTAGAACAAATCCGCATTGCCGCTGGCTTGCCGTTATCATTCACACAAGACGCGGTGACATTCAAAGGCCATGCTATCGAATGCCGGATTAATGCCGAACACCCGACCAGCTTTATGCCGACCCCCGGAACGGTTGAAAACTTTCATGCACCGGGCGGGCTTGGGGTTCGGGTTGATAGCTTTCTTTATTCTGGCTACCGGATACCACCACATTATGACAGCCTGATTGCCAAGCTGATTGTCCATGGCGATACCAGAGAACAATGTCTGGCCCGATTACGTCGCGCGCTTGATGAAACCATTATTGCCCCTATGCCAACCTCGCTTGATCTGCACCGGTTGCTGGTAAATGATGCTGATATCAAATCCGGTGCCTATTCTATCCGCTGGCTGGAAGAAAAGTTCCTGCCTAATCTGCTGCAAGAATAAAATATCCGCGCTAGACGCATATGGGTAATCGGCTTGCCCTGTCCGGATGGAACAGGCAAGATAGGCTATGCATCATTATTCACCGGAAACGCTGATTAAATCCTATGCGCTGGGGGTATTCCCCATGGCAGAAAGTCATGATGATGATCGCATATTCTTCGTTGATCCCGAACAGCGTGGGGTGATCCCGCTTGACCCGCCACATCTGAACAGATCAATGCGAAAGCTGATCCGGAACTCACCCTATCAGGTGACTATTAATACCGCGTTTGCCGATGTCATTGATGGTTGCCGCCAGATAACAGATACTCGCACCGATACATGGATAAATCATCCTATCAGACAATTATATTGCGCGTTGCACCGGCTGGGGTTTGCCCATTCGCTTGAGGTCTGGGATAGAAAAATCACCGATAGCCATCCTCATTCTGACGAAGGCACGCCCAGATTAATCGGTGGGTTATACGGGGTAGCATGTGCTGGGGCATTTTTTGGCGAATCCATGTTCAGCCGTGCAAGCAACGCATCAAAACTGGCCTTACTGCATCTGATCGCGCGGCTTCGGCATGGTGGATTTGTTCTGCTGGATACGCAATTTCTTAACCCGCATCTGGTGCAATTCGGCTGTCATGAGATTAATCGCGCTGTGTTTCGGGAAAAATTGCAACATGCGCTAACCGTTACGGCACGGCTGCCGATGGATGATGACCCTACCGCTATGCTGGATCAGCTATTGCAGGATAGCACAGTAATGTCATAAACCGGATGTTCCAGCCCGCTAATGGCTGGTGATGATGCAAACATCCAGCCAGAAAAAATAGGCATTTCCGTTACCCGGCCATCATAATCAACAGAACGGATTTCAAGCAATGCCGCGTGATCCGGCGGATGATCCGGTGGCCGGTAATTACAGGAATGCACATATAATTCCAGCGTTCCAAACCGTGTGGTCAGCCCTATGGGAACATCAAGTGTGGAAATACGCGCGGTGATTTTATCCAGTGTCTGCAATCTGGCACGGTCGCCTCTTAGCCAGTTATCATCAGCCATGACGCTGTGAAAGCTGCTAAGTTGAAAAAGGATCAGTACAACAAAAAATGAGCAGAGTTGCCGCATCAGTTACTGTCCAGAATTACCATCGGTGAATATCGCCTTACCAATCATGTCTGTCAAATTAACCGGATCAAGCGTGTTATAGAACACATGGCTTTCGGCAATGACATCCATGGAAATACCCGGCACAATATCAATATGACTACCGCCCAGAAGCGACGTAGAAGACACCCGAACAACGCTATCATCCGGAATAGCATAGGTCGGATCAATAGCCATGACGACTCTGGCTTCAAAAACATCAGGATCAAGACGGGTATCAGTAACGCGGCCAATCGCAATGCCGGAAATGCGAACATCATCGCCGGTTTTCAAATCACCAATTTTTCCGAACACTGCTTCAACCGTGATCGATTCTCCATGTTGAAAACTGGTGATGGATAACGCCAGCCATAAAAAGGCACCGGCAATGATCAGCACCACTGCTCCCATTACCATTTCTATGGTGTTCCGCATAAAACTTACTCCGGTTTCCAGGGTTGATAGTCACCCGTTGCCTTGCGGCGCTTACCTAAACGTAACAGATGCCCAGCCGGACGGTAAGCATGTATTGTTCCGGTCAAATTCGGTTGATGCGGCAATTGCCAAGCATGTTTGGCATAACCATCTGCTGGTGGCGGGCTTGATTCGGTATGATGCAACCAGCCATGCCAGTCCGCCGGAACTTTGCTGGCTTCTGCCTTGCCATTAAAAATGACATAGCGGCTTTTGCGGCCATGGCTACGCGGTTTTTTGCTTTCGTAATAGCGATTGCCAAATTCATCCGCGCCAATCGGTTTTGTCGTAAGGCGAATACTCAATCGGGTCAGCCAGTGCATATCGATACCATACCTTCGGGAAAAATTATTATCACTTATTCATAACGGATAATGATAGCTTTAGCAATAATCCACCGTTACAGATAATCAGCTATTTGTTAGGAGCTCATGATCAGCCGCTAATCTATACGCAAGAATATATAGCATCAGATGCGTTCATACAAACCAACACCCATTATAGCCAGATCAGACAAATTTATTCCCGGCTTGTCCAGACAATATTTTATATCAGTCAACCCCCTTTTTTTTAATTATGGCCAAATTTTGATATTGCGTTTTACCACCAACATCATGTAGTTTGATGTCTATTGAATACTAGATATAGATATTGAGACTGTTTACGAAACATAAAAATAAATTTCGTAACTATCTCTTATTTTGTAAACGTTTTGTAAACAAGGACATAACAAATGCAACTCACACGCCACTTTACCAAAGCTGATCAATCACCCTACCAGATGCTGGAATGGACACATGTCACAAGCGAGATCAAGAATCCCGATGGCACTATTGTCTTTCGCGCTGAAAACGTAGAAGTGCCAAAAGCTTTTTCTCAGGTGGCCAGTGATATCCTGGCGCAGAAATATTTTCGTAAGGCTGGCGTTCCTGCCAAGCTCAAGAAAGTAGAAGAAAACAATGTGCCGTCATGGTTATGGCGTTCTGTGGCTGACGAAGCGGCAATGAAAGATATGCCAGCAGAAGATTGCTACACAGGTGAGCTTTCCGCCAAGCAGGTTTATGACCGACTGGCTGGCACATGGACATATTGGGGCTGGAAAGGTGGCTATTTTTCATCTGAAGACGATGCCAAGGTGTATTTTGATGAAATGCGTTACATGCTGGCGCATCAGATGGCGGCACCAAACAGCCCGCAATGGTTCAACACCGGTCTGCATTGGGCATATGGTATTGACGGCGCCGGACAAGGCCATTTCTATGTTGATTTTGAAACAGGCAAGCTGACCCGTTCCAAATCTGCTTATGAACATCCCCAGCCGCATGCCTGCTTTATCCAGTCTATCAAAGACGATCTGGTTAACGAAGGCGGCATCATGGATTTGTGGGTGCGCGAAGCCAGATTATTCAAATATGGTTCCGGTACAGGCACTAATTTTTCCTCTTTGCGTGGCGGCACAGAACCGCTAGCTGGTGGCGGCAAATCCTCTGGCTTGATGAGCTTCCTGCGCATCGGCGATAGAGCAGCAGGTGCTATTAAATCCGGCGGAACAACGCGCCGCGCGGCTAAAATGGTTACGGTTGACGTGGATCACCCCGACATCGTTGATTACGTTGACTGGAAAGTCGTAGAAGAACAGAAAGTGGCGGCGCTAGTCACCGGCTCAAAACTGGCCAGCCTGCATATGAACGCCGTGATGGCGGCCTGCACCAATCCTACTGGCGCGGCTGAAAGCGAAGGCGCAAGCGACACTGACCGTTTTGACCCAAAGGCAAACGCGGCATTGAAAAAAGCCATTATTGATGCCCGCAAAGTGCTGATCCCTGAAAACTACATCCAGCGCGTGATTCAATTCGCCAAGCAGGGTTACACCGAAATCAGCTTCAAAACCTATGATGCTGACTGGGATTCAGAAGCCTATCTGACTGTTGCTGGCCAGAATTCCAACAACTCGGTTCGGGTCACCAATGATTTTCTTGGCAAGGTTCTGGAAAACGGTGAATGGGAGCTGATTCGCCGGACAGATGGCGAAGTCGCTGACCGGATTAATGCCGCTGACCTATGGGAAAAAATCGCCTATGCGGCATGGGCATGTGCTGACCCGGGTCTGCAATACGATACCACCATTAATGAGTGGCATACTTGCCCGGAAGGTGGTCGGATCAACGCGTCAAACCCATGTTCCGAATATATGTTTCTGGATGACACCGCCTGTAATCTGGCTTCACTTAATCTGATGCAGTTCAGACATGCTGACAGAAGCTTCAACATCGAAGCATATGAATATGCGGTCAAGTTATGGACAATTACCCTAGAAATCTCAGTTCTGATGGCGCAGTTTCCATCAAAGGAAATTGCCCAGCTTTCTTATGAATACAGAACACTTGGTCTGGGCTATGCCAATATCGGCGGCATGCTGATGGCGGCTGGACATTCCTATGACAGTGACGAAGGCCGGGCAATCTGTGCCGCGCTTTCAGCCATTATGACAGGCGTGTCTTATGCTACATCCGCCGAAATGGCGAAAGAGCAAGGTGCGTTCCCGCGTTACGAAGAAAACGCTGATCACATGTTGCGGGTCATCCGCAATCACCGCCGCGCCGCGTATGGTGAATCCAATGGATACGAAGACCTGTCTGTTCTGCCGGTGCCAATCAAACGTAATGATTGCCCGGATCAGTCCCTAATAGAAGCCGCAACAAAAGCATGGGATAACGCGCTTAAGCTTGGCGAAGCCCATGGTTTCCGTAATGCCCAGACAACCGTCATTGCGCCAACCGGCACCATCGGTCTGGTCATGGATTGCGACACCACCGGCATTGAGCCTGACTTTGCTATCGTCAAGTTCAAGAAACTGGCAGGCGGTGGCTATTTCAAGATTATCAACCGTGTTGTCCCCGAAGCGCTGACCAATCTGGGCTATAATGACAGCCAGATCGAAGATATTATCCGTTACGCGGTTGGGCATGGTTCACTCGAAAAATGCCAGTCCATCAGCACATCTGCGCTTAAGGATAAAGGCTTTACCGATGCCGTGCTTAGCACGCTTAATGGTGCGCTCAAATCTGCATTTGATATCAAGTTTGCCTTTAACCGCTTCACCCTTGGTGATGATTTCTGCAAGAACACGCTTGGGCTGACCGAAGACCAGATGAATGATTTCAATTTTGATCTGCTTGCCCATTTAGGGTTCAGCAAGGATGAGATCGAACATGCCAATACCCATGTCTGCGGTTCCATGACACTGGAAAGTGCGCCACATCTCAAAGATGAGCATCTGCCTGTTTTTGATTGCGCGAACCCTTGCGGCCGGATTGGTAAACGCTTCCTCAGCGTTGATAGCCACATCACCATGATGGCGGCGGCACAGCCATTTATTTCAGGGGCTATTTCCAAAACCATCAATATGCCAAACAATGCCACGGTTGAGGATTGTGGCGCCGCTTACATGCTATCATGGAAACTGGGGCTTAAGGCTAACGCGCTTTATCGTGATGGCTCAAAGCTCAGCCAGCCATTATCAGCCAGCCTGATTGATGATGATGACGCCGAAAGCATGGAAGAAACACCAGCGGTAGCGGCACAGACAACAAAAGTGGTTGAGAAAATCATTGAGCGTTATGTTGCCATGCGCCAGCGTCTGCCACATCGCCGTAAAGGATACACCCAGAAAGCCATCGTTGGTGGCCATAAGGTTTATCTGCGTACCGGCGAATACGAAGACGGCAAGCTGGGTGAGCTATTCATTGATATGCATAAGGAAGGCGCGGCATTCCGGTCATTGATGAACAACTTTGCTATCGCGGTATCTATCGGTCTGCAATATGGCGTTCCACTGGAAGAATTCGTTGAAGCCTTTACCTTCACCCGATTTGAGCCGCAAGGCATGGTGCAGGGCAATGACATGATCAAGATGTCATCTTCCATTCTGGATTATATTTTCCGTGAATTGGCAATTTCCTATCTGGATCGAGCTGATCTGGGGCATGTCAATTCGGATGATCTGGCTATGGATGCCATGGGTGCAGGCGAAGAACAATCTGATCTGGCACGCTCCACTATCAGCACTGGCTTTGTCCGCAACCGGAACATTGTTCTGTTGCATGGCAAAGGCACTGGCACCGATGGTGATGCTGGTATGGCAACCAGTACGCAAGAAACCATGTCGGCCAGCACCACCGTTGCCAGCGAACAGAATACCGGTGCCGTAAACACCAATACCGGTGCAAGCGCCGCCACCAGTTCTGTTGCCAATCAGGTTCAGCAAGCACGCATGCAAGGCTATGAAGGAGAAAATTGCAACGAATGTGGAAACTTCACGCTTGTTCGTAATGGTACATGCCTCAAATGCAACACTTGCGGGTCTACCACGGGCTGTAGCTAAACAATAACTCAACAAAGAACCCGATAATGAACCAATAATGAATAGGAGACAATATGTCTGGTAATATCGATAAACGTCTGGCCGAATTAGGCATCACACTTCCTGATGCTCCAGCACCTGCAGCAAATTACGTTCCTTACGTGATTAGCGGCAATCTGGTTTTCATATCGGGTCAGGTACCATTGGTTGATGGCAAGATTGAAAAAACCGGCGCCATTGGTGACGGCACCATGACACAGGAAGACGCCGAAGGTGAGGCCAGAAAATGCGCCATTAACTTGCTGGCACAACTGAAAGCCGCCACTGGTGGTGATCTGGATCGGGTGACCCGTGTTGTCAAGCTTGGCGGTTTTGTGTCCTGCACATCTGATTTTTCAGCACAGCCACTTGTTATTAATATCGCATCAAACATGATGGTAGATGTATTTGGTGAGCTAGGCCGACATGCGCGTTTTGCTGTTGGCACAAACGCTTTACCACTGGGCTGTCTGGTAGAAATCGAAGGTATTTTCGAAATCGCCTAACCAATATGCCTTAGGCCATTGTTTCCATCACCATATGCCCCAATATGGTAGATATGGATGATGATTTGCCTCATAAAACAAGCATTGCTGACTCAACAGGCTGGACAGCCGAAATGGTTGAGTCGGCAGATGCCATTCCCCATGATATCTGGGACACATGCGCCGGCAATCAGAACCCCCTGTTAAGTCATGCGTTTTTTTCTGCATTGGAAAATAGCCAGTCGGCTTGCGCTGATACAGGCTGGATTCCCCGGCATCTGGTGCTCAGGGATCATAGCGAACAGATATGCGGTATTCTTCCGCTTTATCTGAAAACCCATTCTTACGGCGAATATGTTTTTGATCATAGCTGGGCTGATGCGTGGCGCCGGGCTGGTGGCCAATACTACCCGAAAGCGCAAAGCGGTATTCCCTTTTCGCCGGTTCCGGGGCAACGGTTGTTGATTGATCCCAGTCTGCCCGCTGAACAAGCCAGAGATGCGGCAGCAGTGCTTGCCAAGGCCTGTCTTGGCTGTGTGGATCAACTGGGTTTATCGTCTGCACATATTACATTTTTAAGCAAAGACGAACACGATGCTCTCACCCTTACCTCACCAGATGCCTCACCAAATGCCTCACCAGATACCCCAGCCGGAGAATGGATTAGCCGCATTGGGATGCAGTTTCACTGGCACAATAATTCCTATCAGGACTTTGATGATTTTCTGAGCCGCCTTGCCTCACGCAAGCGCAAAAGCATTCGCCGTGAACGCCGTGATATAGCCAATGCCGGTGTCCGGCTGGTACAAAAACAAGGTGATGATCTTACCGCCGCCGACTGGGATCAGTTTTACAGTTTCTATCTGGCAACCATTGACCGGAAATGGGGCGGAGCTTATCTGACCCGTGATTTTTTTGATCAGATTCATAACAGCATGCGCGACCATATTCTTCTGGTGATCGCATCCCATGATGGTGATCCGGTGGCGGGGGCTATTAATTTCATCGGCCAGGATACGCTATATGGCCGTAACTGGGGCAGTCTGGTTGATATTCCGTTTCTGCATTTTGAAACCTGTTATTATCAGGCGATTGATTTTGCCATTGCCAATGGACTGGCGCGAGTTGAGGCTGGCGCTCAGGGCTTGCACAAAGTCCAGCGTGGCTATGAACCGGTATATACCTATTCCGTGCATCACATGAACAATGTATCATTTCAGGATGCCGTCAGGGATTTCACCGCAAGAGAAGCCAGCCAGATCGAGCGCGAACGGCAAGAGCTATTAACCTGGCTTCCCTATAAGAACAGTGCCCTATAAGAACAGTAATTTTACCAATATTAGCGTGTTTCAACGGTTGCAGGCGTGGATTTCTTGGCAGGTGATTTCTTTTTTGGCTTTGCCGGTTTTGCGGATGCTGTGGCGCTATCGCTTTCGCCACTAACCACATTCACTGTCAGATGTGTGATATCACCATCTTTATCCGGCTTGCCTGTGTCAACCTCAACCGAACCACCGTCAACCAGCCGTCCGAACAGTAATTCTTCAGATAGCGGTTTTTTGACATGTTCCTGTACGACTCTGGATAATGGCCGTGCACCATATGCTGGCTCATAGCCACGTTCCGCCAGCCAGTCGCGTGCCGGATCAGTCAGGCTAATGGTCACGCCACGATCAGCAAGCTGGGCTTCGAGCTGAATAATAAACTTATCTACCACCTTGCGTACCGTTTCAGGTGCGAGTGCCGCAAAATTAATAATGGCATCAAGTCTGTTTCTAAACTCAGGCGTGAAAGTGCGCTCAATAGCTTCATTGCCAGCTTCTTCGCGGCGACCACGACCAAAACCAATGGATTGCTTTGTCATTTCGCTAGCACCAGCATTTGTTGTCATGATGATGATCACATTGCGGAAATCAATTATCTTGCCGTTATTATCGGTTAGCCGCCCGTTATCCATCACCTGCAAGAGCAGATTAAAGATATCCGGATGGG
>JAHEII010000083.1 GCA_024639485.1 Alphaproteobacteria bacterium | reverse complement strand
TGATAACGGCAAGCCAGCGGCAATGCGGATTTGTTCTACCACCAGATCAATACCGGTGATGGCTTCTGTGATGGGGTGTTCTACCTGAAGTCTGGTATTCATCTCGATAAAAAAGAATTCCCCGTTTTCATAGAGGAATTCCATCGTTCCAAGCCCCAGATATCCCATGGAACGCGCCGCATCAGCGGCAATCATGCCAATATGATGGCGTTCTTTTTCGGTCAATATGGGGGAAGGTGCTTCTTCCAGTAATTTCTGGTGGCGGCGTTGAACCGAACATTCTCTTTCCCCCAGATGAACAACATTGCCGTGGCTGTCGGCAACAATCTGCACCTCAATATGGCGGGGATTGCCCAGATAACGTTCCAGATAAACGGTATCATCACCGAACGCGGCTTTCGCCTCACTTCGGGCAGATGAAAAAGCTTCGGCCAGATCATCAGCGGTTTCGGCCACTTTCATGCCGCGTCCGCCGCCACCGGATGCGGCTTTGATCAGAACCGGATAACCGGTATTTTTGGCAACGCTCTTTGCTTCATCAACGCTGGCAATCGCTCCGTCTGAGCCGGGGACAAGCGGCAATCCGGCCGCCGCCGCGGTGCGTTTGGCCTCAACTTTGTCACCCATTGATAGAATATGCTCAATATGCGGGCCAATGAATGTCAGCCCATGTTCGTTAACAACACGGGCAAAATCTGCATTTTCAGACAAAAAACCAACGCCGGGATGGATAGCATCAGCACCGGTGATTGTTGCGGCCGTAATCAGGGCAGGGATGTTGAGATAGGATTTTGCTGACGGTGCCGCGCCAATACAAACCGATTCATCCGCCAGCCGTACATGCATGGCATCGGTATCGGCGGTGGAATGAACGGCTACTGTTGGAATTTCTAAATCCTGACAGGCGCGTAATACCCGTAAAGCCACATCACCACGATTAGCTATCAGCACTTTTTTGAACATATTAACTTCTCCTGCCATCAGCTAAAGTTCTGATTATTCAATCACTATTAATGGCTCACCAAACTCAACAGGCTGGCCATCATCAACCAGTATCTGGCGAACAACTCCGGCAGCGGTGGCAGTAATTGGATTCATCACTTTCATGGCTTCAATGATCAACAGTGTCTGGCCGGGTTTGACGGTATCACCAGTTTTCACAAATACCGCTGCCCCCGGTTCAGGTGACAAATACACCGTTCCCACCATGGGTGAGGTCATAGCATGTTCTGGTGCTGAGGCAGGCGCTGATTCTGTTGCGGCTGGCGCAAATGCGGCCGGTGCTGGCATTTGCGTTGGCATTTGAGCCGGCATCTGCATTGGCATCTGGGCTGGCATCATAGAACCAGTTTTAGACAGATGCACAGACACGCTTTCGTCTTCCAGGTCAATCTCAACCAGTCCCTTATCTTCCATGACTTGCGCCAATTCGCGAACAAGACGGATTTTTTCTTCGATGGCATTTGGTGCCTGTTTAGGTGTTTTGCTCATAATAAGCTATGCTCCCTTTTATGCTTTGGTATGTAATTTATGCCCAACGGCTTCTATGGCTAGCCGGTATGAATCCGCGCCAAACCCGCAAATCACGCCATTGACGATATCGGATAGATAGGAATGATGTCTGAACGGCTCACGCGCAAAGACATTGGACAGATGCACTTCGATGCGAATACCTGAAAACATTTGTATCGCATCACGGATAGCAACTGATGTATGGGTGAACGCGGCGGCATTGATAATGATGGCTTCGGTTCCATCATTCCGTGCGGTATGAATAGCTGCAATTATCCCGTCTTCAGCATTGGATTGCATGAAGTTAACGGTTAAATCCTGTTTGGCGGCGGCGGCATGACACATGGTTTCTATGTCGGTCAGGGTCATGTGGCCGTATATCTCGGGCTCACGACTGCCCAATTGATCCAGATTAGGGCCATTAATGATAAGAATGTTGTGTGTTGCCATTCTGTCCTGCTTGATTAGTCCTGCTTTATTAGTCCAACTTGATTAGTCCCGCTTGTCGCAGTGACCTACCAAATATAGAAGATATAAATCTATCTATTGATATAACAGGAACAATTCCGCCTGTCATCTATTGCCTGTTCATTGCAGAGAGCTCATGACTTTCAGGATTTGTTCTGGCGTCTGGCTTCTGCTACTGCCGCCATCATATCGTCTTTGCTGATTGCTCCCGGATAAATCTTGCCGCCGATAATAAATCCGGGCGTGCCATCAATGTTAAAGCGTTGCCCCAGATCATAATTTTTGCGGAGAATATCAATCATCGGATCATTATCACGATTATTGATATCAAAACCGGTGATATTATGAGTGGCGGC
This sequence comes from Alphaproteobacteria bacterium, assembly GCA_024639485.1. Taxonomy (GTDB): domain Bacteria; phylum Pseudomonadota; class Alphaproteobacteria; order Puniceispirillales; family UBA1172; genus UBA12202. The sequence continues at coordinate 6,903 of JAHEII010000083.1, read as the reverse complement.
AAGGTCTTGCAGCATGGTGGCGGTGATAGCCCCCCGCCATTCCATCAATGCAGTATGAACCGCGTCATATTTTCCCTGATCGGCGGCATGTAGCGCAAGCCTTGCGGCATCAACCGAACTTTCTGCCAGAATAGGAAACTCTTTGATAACAAGCCGGATGTTTCCATCTGTGTTCATGACCTGCATCAAATCAGCAAAGACACGTTTGCAGTATCCGCAATTGTAATCGCTAAACTCATAAATGGTGATATCGCCATCCGGATTTCCCATCACGGTGGTATCCTCGACTGCTGATAGCAAGTTCAAGGCCTGTAATTCCTTATCACGATTGCGCTGATCATTCAGGGCAATAAGCGCGGTTTCAATGGCTTCCGGATTATCGGAAATATATTGGGCTATGCTGGCGTTAATATTCGCGCTATCCGCTTGAGTTTTTGCTGATGGTACCAGCTGATCCACAAGAAACCCGATGATAATGCCAATGATCACGGCCAGCGCGATAGTGCGGTTGCCTGATGATGCCTTTTTTACAGATGGATTGTCCATAATGCTTTCCTTGTGTGGATATATTTATATAGCTGTCTTACTTTAGCTGGTTTGCTGATAGTAACGGTTATTGATCAATCTGTGCAATAATGTCTAGTGCCAATTGTTTCTGAATAGCCGTCGCATCGGGATTGTTCTTTGCTCTTAAGGCTAGTTGTTTGGCAAGGCTGTCATTACCAAGCATCAATGCCCGTTCGGATAACACCAGATCAGCATCTGTCACGCGGCCAGCCCGGCCATAAGTAATGCCCAGCTGATGTTTGACAAACGCCCAGTCAGGTTCCAGCTGGTTTGCTTCTTCTAACAAAGGAATGGCTCTATTCAAGCTATCCGCATCACCTTTATGCATTAATGCCCGGCCAAGCGATAATTTGATCTGCCCTGTATTAACGTCAGCATCAAGTTGTTTAAGCCCCTTTTCAAATGCGGTAATCGCCGCATCCGGTCTGCCCGATGATAACAGTATTTCCCCTTTGAACTCATAATAAAACGGGTTGGCCGGATCATTGGCAATCAGCTGATCCATCAAGGCCAATGTACCTTCAAGATCGCTGAGGCGGTATAGCGCAATAGCACGCAGATATTTGCTGTTGGTATCCGTGCTATCGGTATGAAGCAAGCTCTGGCTTGGGGCGTCTGTCCAGCCGCGCATTTTTGCACGCACTTGTTCAAATTGGTGTATCAGCTCATCTGATGGCTGATGATGTGTCACATTAGTATCAGTATGGGATTTGGCTTTTGCGTGATCAAGAAAAACCGAACTCCGTTCGGCGGCACCGGGGTGGGTTTGATAATAATCGGATTGCCGGCTAACAGGAAGCAGGCGCTGCTTCGCCATCTTCGCCATCATTTGTGCCATAGGCAATACGGGATAGTTATGGGCATCCATCAACTTGATCGCCCATTGATCGGCTTCGGATTCATCCTGACGGGATTGTTTTAGCACTTTGCGTCTGGCCTGATCATTACTGCCTAATACCGTGCCTATCGCCGCCTCACCATGGCCGGATGCACTAAGCGCAATGGCGGCGACCGCCCCGAACATGGCGGTCATCATGGCTTGATCAATAACCTCACTACGGCTAGGGACATGACCAGATGCCAGATGGCCCATTTCATGGGCTAGTACGCCAGCCACTTCATAGACATTTTCGGATTCTATGATCATGCCGCTATGGATGAAAATCGTATTCTCACCAGTGACAAACGCATTAAACCGTGGGTCAATAATCACACGAATTTGCAATTCATTAGCATCAAGACCAGCGGTGGCAGCCATTGGCCGAGCTAGCGATAAAAGAAAATGTTCTATTTCTGTATCGCGGATCATATTAGCACTGGCATGGGTGCTTATCGCTATATTCAGCATCATGAAAACACAACCGGCTATCAGACGTCTGAGCTGTTTGCGATGCCATATGATGTTAAGTGTTAACATGGCTTTTATAGATGTTGAAATATGGCGCATAGTGTTTTTTACATGATGTTCTTCGTTCAAGCGATAGATATTCTGTCATTCGGGTGATATACACAAATTTCAAACATTCATAATCGCTAACAACAAAGGTGAAATTATGGCATTGCGGATATCATCACGATCAGAACTACCATCATTCATGGTGATGGATGTTCTTGAAAAGGCCGAGCGTATGACAAATTTGCCCCAGCCATTATTGCGACTTGAAATGGGTCAACCGTCTTCTCCGCCACCGAAAGCTGCACTGGACGCTATCATTAATCATGTTCACGATATATCGGCGCATGGTTATACGTTATCGCGTGGCACGATTGAGCTGACCGAGGCTATCGCAAGGCATTACAAGCGCTGGTATGATCTGGATGTCAAGCCCGAACAAGTGCTGGTAACGGTTGGGTCTTCGCTTGGATTCATGATGGCGTTTCTCACCTGTTTTGAGGCTGGAGACAAAATTGCTATGGCCTCACCGGGGTATTCGGCCTATCGGAACTTGATGTTGTCGGCATCACTGGAACCGATGCTGATCAATATTGATCCTGAATATAACAGCCGGTTAACCGTCGAAACGCTGGAAAAGCTAGACACTATTCCTGACGGTCTGATCATAGCCAGTCCGGCAAATCCGACTGGTGTTGTGATGACTGGTGATGAGCTTGCCGCTATTTCCAGATGGTGTGAGGCCAATGGCGTTCGGCTGATTTCTGATGAGATTTATCACGGGATCAGTTTTGACAAAACAGATCACTGTGCCATGCAATATTCGTCATCGGCGCTGATAATGAATTCGTTTTCAAAATATTTTGCCATGACTGGCCATCGCGTTGGCTGGATTATTGCGCCGGATGATCTGGTTGATCCACTGGAAAGACTGGCGCAGAATTGCTTTATTTCGGCTAATACCCTGTCACAGATTGCGGCCACAGCGGCGCTGGATAATCCGGAAACCTATCGTGAAATGGATTCTTATGTGGCTAGATATCGGGTTAACCGTGATCTGCTGATAGATCGCCTGCCACAAGAATTGCTGGGTAATTTTCCGTATCCGGAAGGCGGGTTTTATATTTATGCGGATACCAGCGCATTAAGCAATAACAGCGCTGAGCTGACAGATACATTCCTGAATGATTTGTATATTGCAACAACGCCGGGGATTGATTTTGATGAAGCCGCTGGCCATCTGTCTTTGCGGTTTTCATTTGCCGGTTCAACCGAAGACATGGCAGAAGCCGCTGATCGTCTGAACAGATGGGTGCAATCCCGCCGCTAGATGGTTTGCCAGAAAAAGCTGGTGGTCGCCCGATTAGCGTGACCACCAGCCTTTCTTTTTGGATTCGCCAGATACAGAATTAACATCAACAACCTGAATATCGGCAGAGCTTGTTTGCTCGCGCGCTTCAGGTGCTGGCGTTTCAGCCGGTTTGGTATCGGCGGTGTCGTTATCTGTTGTGGCTTTCTTTTTCCGCGGGGCGCGTTTTGGCTTTGCCGGTGCATCCGAATTATTATCCGGATTATTATCGGGATTGGCATCATTTGCCGGTTCCGCCTTTTTGCGTCGGCCTCTTTTAGCGGCAGGCTTGGCTTCTGCTTCGGCATCAGCTTGTGCTTCAGGGGCGGTGCTTGTGTTATCTGCATCATTTGCATCAGCCGCTTTTGCGCGCGGGGAAGCCTTGCGGCGGGAAGCGGGTTTTTTGCTGACTTCGGCCGTATCGCTGGTATTCGCATCACTGGCATCAGTGTTCTGATCTGCATCGGTGCTAGTACCAGTATCTGTTTTATCTTGTGCTGGCTTACGCCCCCGTGACCGTCTTGGTTTTGCCGGTTTGTCTGTATTTTCCGGGTTTGTCACGGATGATGCTGTATCGGCATTATTTCCTGCCGCCTGTGATGGTTCAGCGTCTGATGCTGTATTGGCATTATTTTCATCTGACGCGCCAGTATCACCATTTTCGGAAACTGATGTTTCCACGTTCTCATCGTCACGACGATTGCGTCTACGGCCACCTCTTTTACCCCGGCGACGGCGACGTTTTGGCTTTGATTCGTCATCATCATCGCTATCTGTGGGTGAGGTCGGGGTCTGGTTGGACTGATTATTATTCGCCTTATCCGCTTTTGGTTCGGCGTTTGAATCAGACCGTGCGTTTGATTTGGAATCCGAACGGGAATCACCTTTAGATTTTCTGCGTTCCTGCTGTTCGGGCTTTTCGGAGATACCATCAAAACGGATATCCGGCGGCAACAGGCTGTTATCCTGTTCCAGCACGATATTCATATCATAACGTGCTTCCAGATCAACGATCAGATCACGCTTATGGTTGAGAATATAAAGTGCGACTTCAGCGGCCATGGCCACGGTCAGCTTTTTACGGGATTTTCGGGCGGCTTCTGCCTCAATCTGATGAATAATGGCTAGCGCCGCACTTTCAACAGATCGGATGCGGCCGGTGCCGTGGCAATGCGGGCATAGGTCAGATACCGCTTCGTTAAGGCTGGGGCGGAGCCGCTGGCGGGACATTTCAAGCAATCCAAACTGGCTGATACTGCCAATCTGTACCCGCGCCCGATCAGACTTCATGGCTTCTTTCAGCTTACGTTCAACGGTGTTGCGGTTGCGGTTGACTTCCATATCAATGAAGTCAATGACAACAAGACCGGACAGATCACGCAATTTCAGCTGGCGGGCAATTTCTACCGCCGCCTCAACATTGGTTTTCAGAGCGGTTTCTTCGATATTGCGTTCCCGCGTAGCCTTGCCAGAATTGACATCAATCGCCACTAATGCTTCCGTCTGGTTCATCACAATATAACCGCCGGATTTCAGCGTGACTTCGGGATCATAGATAGCGGTCAGCATGTTTTCCACGCGATGCGCTTGGAAAAGGTGATTTACCTCATCCTTATATTGTGTGATTTTTTTCACATGAGTCGGCATGAGATTTTTCATGTGGGCGCGCGCCGCTTTATAGCCGTCTTCGCCCTCAACAATAATTTCCTCAATATCTGATGTGTAGTAATCGCGGACAGCCCGTTTGATCAGATTGCCTTCTTCGTGAATAATTGATGGCGCATTGGATTCCAGCGTTTTTTCTCTGATATCGTTCCACTGACGCAGTAGATAATTATAGTCACGGGTAATTTCGGCCTTGGTTCGTTTGGAACCGGCGGTACGCACAATCACGGCCATGCCGGTTGGGACATTCAATCCATTGACAATGGTTTTGAGCTTTTTGCGGTCAGCCGGATCACTGATTTTGCGGCTAACTCCACCATTGTGATAGGTGTTAGGCATCAAAACGCAATAGCGGCCAGCCAGTGACATATAGGTGGTTAGCGCCGCGCCTTTATTGCCGCGTTCTTCTTTCACGACCTGCACCAGAAGAATCTGGCGGCGTGAGATGACTTCCTGAATGCTGTAATGCTTGCGGAATTTATCAAACCGCCGCTTGCGTTCTCTTTCGTCTTCTGCTTCGAAATCGGAACCGTTATCGCCGTCATTATCATCAGATGAATTATCATCTGCGCCAGTTTCTAAATCAGAATCGCTGTCGCTATTGGCGGCCAAGCTATCAGTATCAGCATCAGAAACGGTTTCAGAGTCTGCTTTGGTTTCCGTTTTTATTTCAGTTTTTGTTTCAGTTTTTGTTTCTGGGTCGGTATCTTTATCGGAATGATCGCTTTGATCAGCAAGTAATTTTTCGCGATCTTCGACAGGGATCCGGTAATAATCAGGATGGATTTCACTAAAGGCAAGGAAGCCTTGCCGATTCCCGCCATATTCAACAAAAGCCGCTTGCAATGATGGTTCGACTCTGGTGACTTTGGCCAGATAGATATTGCCTTTTAATTGTTTGCGATGGCTGGTTTCGTAATCGACATCCTCGACAACATTTTCATTCAGCAGAACAACACGCGTTTCGTCTGTCTGACGAGCGTCTATCAAGAGTTTTTTGGACATAAGAATAACTTTCTGTATCATCGCATGCCGGATGGGTTCCCCCGCGTAGCATGGATGAAAAATGAGCCAGATGGCGGCTAATCATGCGCGGATTACTGGCAACAGATAGCGGCCGGCGATACATCGCCGGCGTCGCATGTGGTCTGTTGTGAGTGCCGAATAGCATGGTATTGCGCTCTGGTTGAGGAGAAACCCCGTTTCTCCGTTGTTTACAAATAATCATTGGCAACATCATGGCAATGATATGGCCGTTGACCGACATATACCGTTTTCACACCAGCACCATAGCTGTGTGGAAAAGGCTTTGGACAAGCCGCTTTCGGGTATGATTACCTTGAGCGCTTTATCTCAGTCAGATAGGGTTTTCATTCTGTTCGCGGTTTCGTTTACGTCCAGATATGCTATCTGCGAAGAATTCCATATCTATCTTTATATCGCTTCGTAACATGATATACAATGAAAAAACTAAATGCTGGAACGACACTGCCAGAGTTGGTATTTAGATGGAGCAGATGAATAAGCCTTATGGAAAAGGAAGCCTAAATTGGATATGAACGCAATATATCAACGGCTGGCCATGCGGCTCGTATCTATTCTGGCATGTATTCTCGTGATCTGGCCTGTTATGTCATGGAATATGGCGGCAGCGGAACCGTTGCATATCTCTGATTTGCGAAGCGGTCAGCTGGAAAATGCCTCACGGCTAGTTATTGAAACATCTGATCCGGTGCCGGTGCGAATGTTGTTGCTAGTTGACCCGCACCGGTTAGTTATTGATTTTCCGGAAAGCCGTTGGCGTGTTGAAAATAGAGGTATATCCGGTGCTTTATCCGCGCCACTGATCAATAGTTACCGTTATGGCGTGCCTGCGCCTAATATCTCACGGCTGGTTTTTGATCTGGATGGCCCGGCCGTGCCTGAACAG
>JAHEII010000080.1 GCA_024639485.1 Alphaproteobacteria bacterium | reverse complement strand
GCGTGACTGCGCATCTTTGAGAATTGTAATCGCTTTGGCAATATTCTGATGTGTTGAGGGTGAAATATTTGCACTAGTAGCCGCATGGCTAGCCGTTTCCGGAGCAAGACCAGATGCGTTATCCGGTGATGCGGTATTGCCAGCAACAGATAAAACCGCCACAGCCTCATCCTGTTTGGGTTTCGTAAAGCTCTTGAGAACCTGTTGCGCGCCTTTGATGGTATACCCCTCATCATACAGCAATTCCTGTATGCGTTTGAGCAGGATAATGTCTTCGGGGCGGTAATACCGTCTGCCGCCATTGCGTTTAATCGGCTTTAGCTGTGTAAATCGCGTTTCCCAGAACCGCAAAACATGGGTTGGAACACTAAGCATAGAAGATACTTCGGTGATATTGCGAAATGCTTCAGGGGTTTTGCTAACCATGTCATGCCCCCAAATGGGTCAACCCGAATGATCAGTCAGAATCGTTGACTTTATCACGCAGAATATGTGACGGACGGAAAGACAGAACACGGCGCGGAGTAATGGCCACTTCCTGCCCTGTTTTCGGGTTACGTCCCATACGTTCGTTTTTATTGCGAACAGTAAAGCTACCGAAAGATGTAATTTTTACATTCTTACCGGATTCAAGTTTGTTAGATATCTCATCAAGAATAGTACCAACAATATCAGCAGATTCATTTCGGGAAAGACCGATTTTCTGATAGATGGCTTCAGCAATATCTGCGCGTATAAGAGAACGTTTCATCATTTAAAAATAGTCAACAATTTCAGTCTAGTCAAATGCAAAAATCATATTTATTCACGGTTTACCCACGCGAACAATGGCAGCACCCCATGCCAGACCACCGCCAATGCCTTCAAAAGCAACAATATCACCTGCGGAAATCATATTTTTTCGCATGGCTTCATCAAAAGCAAGCGGTATGGATGCCGCCGAGGTATTGGCATGACGATCAACTGTCCGGACGACTTGTTCATCTGGCATATTAAGTTTTTTCTGTAACATATTGATAATGCGTATATTTGCCTGATGCGGCACAAGCCAGTCTATATCCGAAACAGATTTGCCGGATGCTGCAATAGCCGCATCCAGACAATGCGCCAGTTTTTCAACAGCGTGCTTGAATACATCCTGTCCACTCATCTTGACCGTGCCAACATTGCCGCGAGCAGGGCCACCATCAACATAAAGAATGTCACGGAAACGGCCATCCGTAAAAATTACTGAGGATAGAATCCCCCAATCAGGCGCGTTGTCATCGGCTTCCAGCACCACCGCGCCTGCCCCATCACCAAATAAAACGGCGGTGCCTCTATCTGTCCAGTCCAGTATCCGGCTGAAAGCTTCGGCACCAATGACCAGCATTTTTCGGGCTTTACCGGATTTGATCATGGCATCGGCGGTATCCAGTGCATAAACAAAACCGGCACAAACCGCTTGAATATCAAAAGCAAAAGCATGAAATGCCTCCAGCTTTCTTTGGACAGTAGCCGCCGTAGAAGGAAAAGTATCATCAGGCGTTGTTGTCGCAACAATGATCCCGTCAATTTCATCAACAGACAAACCAGCCATATCTAGCGCATTCTGTGCCGCCTCTACCGCCATATCAGAGGTGAGCTGATCATCGGCAATAATATGACGCTGGGTAATCCCTGAGCGTTGGCGAATCCAGTCATCATTAGTATCCATCATCTGACTGAGATCATCATTAGTGAGAATTTTTTCAGGCAGATATGACCCTGATGCTGTCAAAAGCACTGATGGAAATGGCGAAGATGAAGACGTTGCTGAAGTCATTACATAGATACTTTCTATTCGGCAGATGCTTTATTGTTCTGTGACATTTCTATCGCTTTAAGTGAACGCGCAATACCAACTTTCACATCTTCCATAAAGTTATTACGATGCATATCACTAGCCACTTTGATGGCATTGGCAAAACCTTTGGGGTCGGCGCTCCCGTGGGATTTTACAACAATACCATTCAAACCCAGAAGAACAGCGCCGTTATAATTTTGTGGGTTCATCATATCACGGAGTTTTTTAAATGACCGGCTAGCCAGCAGATAGCCAATTCTGGAAAAAAAGGTCGATTGAAAGGCTTGCCGGATCATAGTGCCGATTAAACGTGATGTCCCTTCAGCTGTTTTCAGCGCTACATTACCGCTAAAGCCGTCACTAACCACAATATCAACGCCCCCCATGGGAAAGTCGCTTCCCTCAACGAAACCGTAATAATTCATGTTGATTTCAGGATCAGCAAGAATAGCGGCCGCATCACGGATAGATGCGCTGCCTTTCTGTTCTTCTTCGCCTACATTTAGCAACCCGATGCTTGGCTTATAGGCATGATTTGTGGATTCGTCTGCGGTCACCCGAAAAAAAGCATCACCCATCACGGCAAATTGCACCAGATTTGTAGCTGAACATTCAATATTTGCCCCCAGATCAAGCATACAGCAACGGCCATTCATCGTTGGGAAGAATGCCGCCATTGCCGGCCTGTCAATGCCTTCGATTGTCCGCAAGGCCATCAGCGCCATAATCAGTAAGGCGCCTGAATTACCAGCAGATACCACGGCATCTGCGGTGCCATCATTGACCAGATCAATAGCTAGCCGCATAGATGATTTTTTACCCGAACGCAAAGCTTGTGAAGGCACATCATCAGACGCAACCTTGTCAGTGGTATGATGAATACGCACGTCACGCAGAGGCGAATCAGCTTTGATTAAAGGCCTGATCTTTTGTTCATCACCAACTAGAATCGGGGTAATAGACGGATCAAGCCGAACAGCTAACTCTGTGCCAGTAATAATCGCATGTGGCGCATGATCACCGCCCATTGCGTCAATAGCTAATGTGATTTTAGGTGGGATTTCCAATACTAGACCTCAGCAAATGCTTATCATTATCTATCTTGTTTTCTTCAATTCAGCAAGTTTTCCGAACGGGCCGGACGCATCAAAGTCATTATCCTTCATTTCAACCGGTGAAATATCATCCACACGCGGCCATTCCGGGGCTTCTAATGCTATGAGCTGTGCAATCGTTTCACCAACCGGAATATCCCGCCCGTTCATAGGTTCTGTTTGTACACTCATCGGATCAATCAGCTCTTCTTCTTTCGGGGTATCCATGATGGCAAACCGCTCATCAATCGGGATAATAAGCTTTTGCCGCACCGGATCATCAGTCACAACACATGATTGGGTGATATCAGCTTCGGCCTTGCCTTTCATGTAACAAGCCTGACCAGCAAGCCGCGAAAGCGTAATTTCACCATGGATAGCATCAATTTTAAGCCAGCCGAATCGCTCAGCGAGAATCTGGCATGTAGCATCATCAGCATCAATCCGCACTGTCAGCGGCTTTTGCTCATCAATTCGATCAAATGACACAATAAGATCAAGCATAGGCTGATTTATCTCTTTCTATATCTGTATTTATGCTTTTAGGGTAAGCCCGATGCCAATTTGTCCCTGCATCAGTGATATATCAGACTGTTTATCCAGTTGTTTGGCTGTTGCCATAACCGCTTTCGATAACGCATGCTCAATACCGCCCATATCCCGATCACGATACAGATTGCGCCGTAAAGCGTCGGCTAATGCGTTCTGGTCATCCGCATCCAATGCCTGACCATATGCTTGCAACCGGCCAACAAAGGCCGTGGCCATAACCTTAACCTTTTTGCTGACCTTATTCTCACTAACACCAATTTCATGAAGACTTAAATCCATATCAGCAAACATTGTATCGGTTAGCTCTTGCGCTCTGGCTTTGCCGTCATTGCCAATTCGGGTCAAGCGGCGCACCATCAAAGCTGCAAATAGGCACACCGTATCAAATCGCCCATCAAAACTGTCTTCGATATGATAGGAATGATAGATATCCGGATTACGGGTTGCGTTTGCCAATTGGCTATAAAGCGTTTCTGCCTCAACACTGGCTGGTCTTGACCATTCCAGAACTTTTTGTCTTAACCATTGCAACATCAATTTGCACCCTTTGTAAAAATACGCCAAGCTATCGATCTTAATACAAGCGAAAACACCGATGCTTGCAATAAACATTTAATTGGCCTATTGGTAATGAAATTCTTATCATGAAGAAGCACATGAAAAAACAGATTTATTTAACTTTAGCAATTGGCATGATGACCATGTTATCCGCATGCGAAAGCCGGATTACTCAACATGGTAATCGTCTTGACCCTATCACGCTGGATAAACTGACCATAGGATCAACCAAACAGATTGAGGTTGAGGCATTATTTGGCAAGCCTTCCACGCGCGGGGCGTTTAATTCTGGCCGCATCTATTATATCGCACAACAAATGGAAGACGCGCCCGGCAAGAAAACAGCCTTGCTTAATCGAACAATAGTTATTTTCGCATTTGATGACAAGAAAACTCTGCAATCCATTGAATTTCAAGATGAAAATCAAGGACGAACAGTTTTCTTTTTAGACAGTGCAACACCAACACCGGGTGAAACATTCGGATTCTTTGAACAGATACTTGGCAATATGCAAACACCGCGATCATCTGAATAAAATATATTTTGTTTTACGAACATAGAAAAACCCCCTTGGAACATGCCCAAGGGGGTTTCTTTTATTCAGATATATCGGCTTTGGCTTATGATGCCAGAGCAGCAAGCATTAGCAGAGCCACAATATTGATGATCTTGATCATCGGGTTAATTGCTGGCCCTGATGTGTCTTTGTATGGATCACCAACAGTATCACCAGTTACAGCTGCTTTATGAGCTTCAGAACCTTTACCACCATGATGACCATCTTCGATGTATTTCTTGGCATTATCCCAAGCACCACCACCAGCGGTCATGGAAATGGCTAGATAAAGACCGGTAACGATAGTACCAAGCAACATCGCGCCAACGGCAGTAAAGGCCGCTTCTTGACTGACTGTCAGGCTGATAATGTAATACACAACAATCGGAGCCAGAACAGGCAACATCGAAGGTAGGATCATCTCACGAATAGCAGAACGGGTCAGTAGATCAACGGCAGTACTGTAATCCGGCTTTGCTGTGCCTTCCATAATGCCTTTAATCTCGCGGAACTGGCGGCGAACTTCTTCGACAACAGCACCACCAGCACGGCCAACAGCCTGCATGCCCATTGATGCAAACAGATATGGCAACATACCGCCAAGCAACAGACCAACCACGACATACGGATCAGTAAGGCTGAAATCAATGTCCAGTTCAGGGAAATATCTGTCCAGATCAGCAATATAAGCCGCAAACAGCACAAGTGCCGCCAGCGCCGCAGATCCAATAGCATAACCCTTAGTGACCGCTTTCGTTGTATTACCAACCGCATCAAGCGCATCTGTTACTTCACGAACCGAATCATCAAGCTCAGCCATTTCAGCAATACCGCCAGCGTTATCAGTAACCGGGCCGTATGCGTCAAGCGCAACAACCATACCGGCAAGCGCCAGCATTGTCGTAGCCGCAATACCAATACCGTAGATATCAGCATAGACGAATGACACAATAATACCGGCAGAAATGATAATCGCAGGAATAGCAGTTGCTTCCATAGACATAGCCAGACCGGAAATGACGTTAGTGCCATGACCAGTTTCGGATGCCTTGGCAACGACTTTAACCGGACGGAATGATGTGGATGTATAATATTCTGTAATCCAGACCATCAGACCTGTTACAACCAGACCAACCATTGCGCAGACAAAATAGTTCATGCCGACTTCTGATCCTTTGAAAACATGATCAATCAGGAAGTAAATTGCAATCGCTGAAAGCACCGCAGTTGCGATAAAGCCCTTATAAAGAGCGCCCATGATGTTATTGGAAGACCCCAGACGGACAAAGAATGTGCCAATGATCGATGTAACGATACATACCGCACCAATGCCAAGTGGCAGAAGCATGGCGTTCATATCACCCTGCAACTGAATTGTTGCAAGCAACATGGTCGCAACGATAGTCACCGCATAGGTTTCAAACAGATCAGCCGCCATACCAGCGCAATCGCCAACGTTATCACCAACGTTATCAGCGATAACCGCAGGGTTTCTTGGATCATCTTCTGGGATGCCTGCTTCGACTTTACCAACCAGATCAGCACCAACATCAGCACCCTTGGTGAAGATACCGCCACCCAGACGCGCAAAAATGGAAATCAATGATGCACCAAAGGATAGAGCGACCAGCGCTTCCATCTTTTTGTGGATATCAATATCCTGCTGTTCAAGGAACATGTAATAGCCAGCAACACCAAGCAGACCAAGGCTAACCACCAGCATACCGGTAATAGCACCAGATTTGAATGAGATGGAAAGCGCTTCACCTAGTGAACTTCTGGCAGCTTCTGTTGTCCGTACATTGGCGCGAACAGAAACATTCATACCAATATAACCGGCAATACCTGACAGCACTGCACCGATGACAAAGCCAGCAGCAACATAAGCACCAAGTGTGAAAACCAGAATAATGGCAACAACAATCCCAACCAGACCAATAGTCGTATACTGACGATTGAGGTAGGCACGCGCGCCCTCCTGAATGGCACCGGCGATCTCTTGCATGCGTTCATTGCCAGGACTTGCGGCAAGAATGCTTTGAGAAGCCCAGATACCGTATACGAGGCCCAGCACTCCGCTCGCAATGGCCATGTAGACGAAGAATTCATATGACATAATGGATTAGCCCTATTTGTTATGGGGATGGAAAGCGATCAGTTGAACCCCCAATTGCATCAACTGATCATAAATCTTATCGACTCTTTTATTAGTAACCGTTTTTCCAAATTATTATTATTCAAACAATTAGCAGAAATTCGGTAATCAGCAAAAGATTACAAATTTGCTGATTTATAATAAAACCAGACACTCTGTGCAATGAAAAATCACCTAAAAACAGGAAAAACAGGTTCTTTTAAGTAGATTTATATCGCTGCGGTGAATTCAGCCTGTCTGAGCTTATGTGCCAGCTTATCAAGGATAGCCGTGATAAAGCCTGCATCAATCTCCCAACAGTCTGCAATGGCCGAATATTCGGCAATCACCGTACGGGCAGGAATATCGGGCAGACTTTCCAGTTCAAATATAGCCGCACGCAAAATATCACGCTCAATCTGATTTAACCGGTCAATTGACCATCCTTCCCCTAGCAATGGCGTAATTTGAACGTCCATCTCCGCGCGCGCGGATTCTACGCCAAAGATCAGTTTGGTATAATGCTGTTCATTCAGATGCTTTAATTTAAAATCTTCTAGCAATCGCGGCAGATAATGGCTTTGAAAACTGGCCACTACCTGTGGCAAGTCCTGCTCACCTGCCCAGTGCTGATACAATGTCTGTATAGCTGCAATTCGGGCAGCCGCACGCCGCCGGATCGATGGCGGACGTAAAGTTTCTTCGTCAGTTATCACAGCATCAGCATCATAATCAGAATCAATATCAGACATGGTCATCATTTCCTTCATCAAATTCGCGATATCCGGCAATAGTCAGCCCATATCCATCAAGGCCAACGATACTGCGTTTCACATTAGACAGCAGTATCATATGATTAACGCCCAGATCATTCAAAATCTGTGCGCCGACACCGTAGTTACGGATTTCATTACGGCTTGTTCCATCACCAGCCGCTTTACGCTGAACCAGATCGGAAATAGTGGTCGGGCTAGGTTCGCGCAACATGACAATCAACCCGCGCCCCTCATTCGCAATCATCTGCATGGCTAATTGTATCTCATTACCTGTGCGGCCGGATAATTGCTCTCCCAGAACGTCTGTCATGATATTAATAGCATGCATACGTACCAGCACCGGCTCCGGTGAGGATAAATCGCCCTTGATCAACGCCACATGTTCAGCATAGCTGGCCGTGTTGACATAAACAAGCATCCGCCAATTGCCGCCATTGGATGAGTTAAACATAATCTCACCACTGCGTTTTATGATGCTTTGCCGGCGTCTTTTCCATGCAATCAGATCAGCAATCGTGCCAATTCCGATCTGATGTGTTTTGGCAAATGCTTCCAGAAATGCCCTATCCGCCAGCGAGCCTTCTTCGTTCATAATCTGGCAAATCACCCCCGCAGGCCAGTTTCCTGCCGCTTTAGCCAGATCAACAACCGCTTCGGTTCTGCCAGCTCTGACCAGCGTACCACCCTCAACCGCAATTAACGGAAATAAATGCCCCGGCGACACGATATCAGATGCGCCATAATCCGGATCAGCGGCAATTTTAATGCTATGCGCCCTGTCACGGGCAGATACGCCAGATGTAATGCCTGCTCTAGCCTCAATAGAAATCGTGACAGCAGAGTGGCGCGGAGCATCAAAGATTCTTTCGCTGTAATTCAGCCCTAATGTCGTGGCTCTTTCCTTATCAATGGCCAGACAGATCAATCCCCGTGCATGTTTTAGCATGGTATTAATCACAACATCATCACAATGTTCAGCCAGAATACATAGATCACCTGTGGTTTCGCCTTCGCGGTCATCCATCAAGATAAACATCTCACCGGCTCTGGCCTGTTCAAGCAACCGGTCGATAGATGAAATAGCCTGCTGGTCTTTTGCCTCAGCGTTCATGTGGATTGGCCTTTCCCGAATTCTGTCATTCTGGCTACATATCTGGCCAGCATGTCGACTTCCAGATTAATCTCAACCCCCGGCTTGGCATGTGCCAGTGTCGTATGCGCCCACGTATGTGGTATCACCATAATTTCAAACTCGGTTCCATCAACTCTGTTTACAGTCAGCGATATGCCATCAAGCGCAACCGATCCCTTGGCAGCGATAAATGGTGCCAGATGCGACGGAATATCAAAAGCCAGCAGATAGCTATCGCCTTCCTGTTCTATGCGAGTCACCACGGCTTTGCCATCAACATGTCCGGATACCATATGCCCGCCCAGCTCATCGCCTAGCGCTAAAGCTCTTTCCAGATTGATCTGTGTCCCCACATCCCAATGTGCCATCGTGGTAACGTCAATCGTTTCATCAGAAGCATCAACAGCAAACTGATTCTGGCTGGCCTCAACCAATGTCAGACAAATACCACTACACGCAATAGATGCCCCAATAGGAATGCTGGTGCAATCCCATGGTGTATCAATACGCAATCTGGCACCGCCATCCGGCTTTCTCTGCATTGCCGCGATTGACCCCAAACCTGTAATAATCCCTGTAAACATATTTATCCTAATATACTGGCCTAATTTGCTGGC
>JAHEII010000078.1:4629-9271 GCA_024639485.1 Alphaproteobacteria bacterium | reverse complement strand
CCGGCTGAAAGTTTATGATCGGCCGGGGGTGTTAGCCGATATCACGACCATTCTAAAAGACCATGCCATTTCTGTTGAGAGCCTGTTGCAATCCGGCCGTTCAGATGATGGCGAAAATGGTGACGTTCCGGTTGTTCTGACCACCCACGAAGCGGCACCACAAGCCATTGCTGCTGCATCTGCGGAACTAGCGCAATTGCCAGCGGTTCTGGCCGAACCAGTTATCCTGACCATCGGGCAAGATTGATCGGGTATGCCAGAGACAACAAAGCCTATAAATTCAGCTGATATACCGCTTTCCGCTACTGGTGCGCACTGGGTGTTTGCGCAAGCGCCGCAACATGTCAAAGACGGATTGGTTGAGGCATCTGCCATGCCGCAACCTTGCGCGCATATTCTGGCATCACGCGGCATTACCAAAGCAGAGCTAGAGCAATGGCTTGATCCGAAAATCCGTGATCTGATGCCTGATCCCTCACAATTAGCTGATATGGATATAGCAGCGGCACGGCTGGCTGATGCTGTGATTGCAGGTGAACCGGTTGGCATTTTTGGTGACTATGATGTTGATGGGGCTAGCTCAACGGCTATTCTGTACCGGTGTTTGCAACATCTGGGGCTGGCGGTGTCTTATCATATTCCGCACCGCTTTACCGAAGGCTATGGCCCTAATCTGCCAGCACTGATGGGGCTGAAGGATAAGGGCTGTCAGCTGATCGTGACGGTGGATTGCGGGGTAACGGCGCATGAACCGGTGGCCGCCACGGTTGCAGCCGGGGTGGATGTGATTATCATTGATCACCATTTACCGGGGACGGATTTGCCGCCAGCGGTTGCGGTGGTTAATCCGAACAGGCTGGATGATGACAGCGGGCTGGGTTATATGGCGGCGGCAGGTGTGGTATTTATGCTGCTGGTGGCACTGGTACGGGAATTGCGCCAGCGTGACTGGTTTACGGCAAATAGCAAAACCGAACCGGATTTAATGGCGGCAATTGATCTGGTGGCATTGGCTACGGTTGCTGATGTAGTGCCGCTGGCCGGATTAAACCGGGCGTTTGTTCGCACCGGACTTAAAATTATGGCAAAACGCAATCGGGCAGGTTTGCGGGTGCTGGCGGATATTGGCCGGATGAATGGCCCGCCTGATACCGAATCACTGGGCTTTATTCTGGGGCCGCGTATTAATGCCGCTGGCCGGTTTGGGCAATCTGATCTTGGGGTATCTTTGCTAACCACAGATGATCCGCATCGGGCGCTTGAGCTGGCAACCATGCTGGATCAGCTGAATATCAAACGCCAGACGGTGGAACGTGATACCACCGCCGCCGCCATGATGCAGGCAGAACATAAAACCGATGCGGTGATTTGCGTTGCTGGTGAAGACTGGCACGAAGGCGTGATTGGTATTTCGGCAGGACGGTTGAAAGACGTGATGGATAAACCGGTTTGCGTTATCAGCATTTCAACGGATGCAGATGGCCGCAAAATTGGCAAGGGTTCCGGCCGTTCTGTTGCTGGAATGCGGCTGGGGGCGGCGATTATTGCGGCCAAGCAGAATGGCTTTCTGCTGGCTGGTGGCGGTCATGATATGGCGGCCGGATTTAGCCTTGATATGGCGCAATATGATGATTTTAGCGCGTTTTTAAATCAACGGGCAGAAACCGAACTGGCCGATCAACCGCCGTATCGTGAATGGCATGTTGATGCTGATATTCCATTAAGCATTGCCAATGAAACGCTGCTTGACTGGCTTGACCGGATAGGGCCTTTCGGGACTGGTTTTCCGAAACCGCTATTTCATGCCGCTGGTGTTCGGGTCACATCACTTCGCCGCATGGGTAAATCCGAAGAACATTACGGGCTTCGGCTTGATGATGGGCTGGGGCAGATGGATGCGGTGGCTTTCCGGGTGGCTGGCACGCCATTAGGGGCGGCTTTGCTAGACATGCAGGACGGACGAAAAGCCAATATTATTGGCAGAATTAGCCGGAATCGGTTCCGTGGTGAGGATCGCGCGCAAATGATTATCACTGATCTGCAATTTGTTTGATTTATTCGCTTGATTTGCGCATCAGGTTTAGTGTAATCATGTCCTTGCCTTTAAGACCCGTTCGTCTAGAGGCCTAGGACATCGGCCTTTCACGCCGACAACACGGGTTCGAATCCCGTACGGGTCGCCATTTCATTCGATTTTCATAATATAACTATATCCTGCTTCGGCTGGACTTGACTCAACTTAACTTGGTTAGCTCAAGCTATCCAGAAATTGTGTGCTTTCTTGGGTAATCCGGGCTTTGCGGTCATCTTCCATTATGGCCAGATTGCGGTAAGGCATGCCCATGCGCGGATTGCCAGACAGGTGATCCGCGTTCCGGATCAGAAAATCCCAGTAGAGATAGTTAAACGGACAGGCATCCTTGCCTAGTTTTTCTTTGACTTTATACCGGCATCCTTTGCAATAATCCGACATGCGGCTGATATAGGCACCACTGGCGGCATATGGTTTGCTGGCCAGATCACCACCATCAGCGTAAAGCGTCATGCCGCTCACATTCGGCATTTCCACCCATTCATAGGCATCAGCATAAACCGCCAGATACCACGCATTCACCGCTGCCGGATCAATACCGGCCAGAAGCGCAAAATTGCCTAAAATCATCAAGCGCTGAATATGATGGGCGTAAGCATGATCAATCGTGTTCTGTACCGAAACTTGCAAACAATTCATATCTGTTTTTGCCGTCCAGTAAAAATCAGGCAAGCCACGGTGAGCATCCAGATGATTGGATGTGGCATATTCTGGCATCCGTAACCAGTAAATGCCGCGAACATATTCACGCCATCCTAAAATCTGACGGATAAACCCTTCAACAGCGTTTAGCGGGGCGGTGCCATCATGCCATGCGATTTCTGCGGCTCTGATACATTCCATCGGTGATAATAGCCCGATATTCAGATAAAGCCCGACATGAGCGTGATACATCCATGGTTCATCCTGTAACATGGCATCCTGATAAGTGCCAAAATCGGGCAACCGTTCATTGATAAACTGTTCCAGCACGGCCAGCGCATCCTGCCGTGTGACAGCATAGAAAAATCCTTCGGTTGATCCCATATGATCGGGAAACCGGCGTTCCACCATTTCCATCACTTCCAATGTTATCGCATCAGGGGCGGTTTGGGTTGGTGGCGGTGGATGAAGTCCGTCTTTGGGTGGGGCGCGGTTTTCGGAATCATAATTCCAGTCCCCGCCTGCTGGTTTATCGCCATCCATCAACACCTGATGCTGGCGCCGCATGTCTCTGTAAAAATATTCCATACGGAGCGATTTTCGCCCTTCAGCCCAAGATGCAAATGTCTGATGGCTAGCTAGAAACCGGTCATCATCATGAATATGCACGGGCAGGGGAAATAGTTCCGGCCATGATCTGATATCTTGGGTCAGGCGATATTCGCTAGCCAGCGTTACGGCAATCCGGTCTGGTGCAAGCAGGTTAATATGACGCTCTACCTCGGCTCTGATAGAATGGCTATTATCCGGATCATCCAGCGTAATATAAATCACCTGCCGGCCAGCCGCGCGCTGGCTTTCAGCAAAATGCCGCATAGCCGAAAAGACAAAGGCCAGCTTTTTCTTATGATGCTTGGCATAGCTGGCTTCATCCATGACTTCGGCCATCAGGATAATATCTGTTTCTGACATATCTTTAAGGGTGGCGATATTCTCGCTCAGCTGATCACCTAATAGCACACGCAATGTTTTCATTTTATCTCCTTCCTTCTATTTATGGGGAAGCCGTGATCTGACAAGTGGGAGGCGTGATTTGGCTGAGAGAAGATTTGCCCATAGAAGCTTAATTTGCTATCTTTCCACAAGTAATAAAACCGCCAAATGCTATGGCTTGCGGTTTCCGGATAGATAATAATCATTGCTAATAATGGACAGGATCATATGACAAAAACGGCCTTTCTTTTCCCCGGACAGGGATCACAAACTGTTGGCATGGGGGCATCATTGATGGCGTCATGTTCTGTTGCGCGCCAAATTGTTGAGCAGGTTGATGCAGCATTAGGTGGCGGCTTACTGGACATTATGACCAATGGGTCTGATGATGAATTGAAATTGACCCGAAATGCGCAACCGGCATTAATGGCAACGGCGGTTGCTACTGTGCGCTCGCTGGAACACGCAACAGGAAAATCCATTGATCAAATGGCGGATTATGTGGCTGGTCATTCGCTGGGTGAGTATTCGGCTATGACTGCTGTGCATGTTTTTGATACTGATGTTGCGGCCAGATTGCTTCGTCATCGCGGTGATGCCATGCAAGCCGCTGTTCCTGCTGGTGCCGGTGCTATGGCGGCGTTGCTAGGGGTTGATATAGAACAGGTGGAACAGATTCTGGCCAGTGTTGATGGAATGGTTGAAATCGCAAATGATAATAGCGCCGGTCAGATTGTGATTAGCGGTGCGGTAGAGCCGGTTAATCACGCGATTGCGGCGGCCAAAGATGCTGGCGTCCGGCGGGCGATGCTATTGCCGGTTAGCGCTCCGTTCCATTGTGGGCTGATGGCTCCTGCGGCTGATGCTATGGCTGATATACTGGCTGAAACAACGCTTCATCCTCCGGCTGTACCG
>JAHEII010000078.1:0-4619 GCA_024639485.1 Alphaproteobacteria bacterium | reverse complement strand
GTCACGAATGTGAATGCAGAACCCGAAACGTCACCGGGGGATTTGCGTGATTTGCTGGTGCGGCAGGTGACTGGTCGGGTGCGTTGGCGCGAATCCCTGATCCATATGGCAGAACAGGGCGTGACCCGATTTGTTGAACTAGGCACAGGCAAAGTGCTGACTGGATTGGTCAAGCGGACATTGCCGGATGTGGAAGCATTCAATATTGATACCGCTGACGACATGGAAAAAGCGGTGGTGGCATTGTCTTCTTAATCCTGCTATTTGATTGTTAATCAAGCATAATAAAAACAGACCTATACATAATTATTACTTAAATAAGGAGACCCCATCATGTTTGACCTTAGCGGCAAAACAGCATTGGTAACTGGTGCAAGCGGCGGTATTGGCTCAGAAATTGCGAGAGCATTGGCATTGCGTGGCGCAAATGTCATTCTAACCGGCACTCGCAAACAGGTATTAGAAGACGTGGCCAGCGGCCTGACGCTTGGCTCTGATCAGAAAGCATCGGTTATTCCTGCTGATCTGAGCGATCCTGAAGCGGCCAAGCATCTGCTGGAACAAGCCGAAGCAAGCATTGGCGGCGTTGATATTCTGGTCAATAATGCTGGCATGACCCGTGATGGGCTACTCATGCGGATGAAAGACGAGGACTGGCAAACCGTCCTTGATATCAATCTGACCTCAGTCATGCGGTTAAGCCGCGCGGTTCTGCGTAGCATGATGAAAGCCAGATGGGGACGCATTATCCAGATTTCATCTATTGTTGGTTATACGGGCAATCCGGGACAGACAAATTATGTTGCCTCAAAAGCCGGAATGACAGGGTTCACCAAATCTCTTGGGCTGGAAGTCGCCTCACGCGGGATAACAGCAAATGTTGTAGCCCCGGGATTCATTGAAACCCCTATGACAGATGCGCTGACAGACGATCAGAAAGCGGAATTAATCAAAAAAGTACCGGCTGGCATGATGGGGCAGGCAAAGGATATCGCCGCCGCTGTTGTCTATCTGGCCAGTCCGGAAGCCAGTTACGTCACCGGTGCAACTATCCATGTGAATGGCGGGATGGCTATGCTATAAATCTGGCACCTGATCGGGCTATGATGTTACCGGTAAATGATGCAAAAAAAGAGCTATATAAAATGGCTGGAATAATTATGTGTTGGTCATTATAGTAATTTTATATTAAGGCTGGTTTTAACATCTGGGATATGATAAACAATCGGCCAACTTTTAGGTCTTACTTGACCATTACATCTTTTGGGAGACATCCATGAGCGACACTTTTGACCGTATTAAATCCATCGTTGTTGATCATCTTGGGGTTGATGACGACAAGGTAACTGAAACTGCCAATTTTGTTGACGATCTTGGCGCAGATAGCCTTGATACTGTTGAACTTGTTCTAGCCTTTGAAGAAGAATTCAATATTGAAATTCCAGATACTGCTGCCGAGAAAATCCAGACTATCAAAAATGCTGTGGATTTTGTCGATAGCGCATCCTAATCCTGAACTGCTGACAGGCATTTCAAGATGAGGCGTGTGGTCATCACGGGCATGGGAATGATTACCCCCTTGGGGTATGGCGTTGACACCAATTGGAACGCCATTTTATCTTCCAGATCAGGCCTGACAAAAATCAAGGAATTCGACATATCGGATTTGCCCTGCCAGATTGCAGGGCGAATTCCGCTGTCTGATGATCGCGAAAATGCGGTTGATCTTGATGATCTTCTGGCCGCTAAAGAACGCCGCAAGCTGGATGATTTCGTATCATACGGTATTATTGCCGCAAATCAGGCACTGGCCGATTCCGGTTGGGTGGCTGATGATGAAGACAAAGCCTATCGCACCGGCGTTATGATCGGGTCTGGCATTGGTGGATTATCCACCATATACGAAGCCAGTATTCTGTTGAATGAACGCGGCCCACGGCGGATAAGTCCGTTTTTTATTCCGTCTTCACTGATTAATCTGATTTCTGGTCAGGTTTCTATCCGGCACAATTTAAAAGGCCCAAATCATGCGGTGGTAACGGCATGTTCAACAGGCGCACATGCGATCGGTGATGCCTCACGGTTAATAAAATATGGTGATGCGGATGTGATGGTTGCTGGCGGGGCAGAAGCCGCCGTTTGCCGGTTAGGGTTTGCCGGATTCTGCGCTTTAAAAGCATTATCATCAGGTTACAACGACACACCGGAAAAAGCATCGCGACCATGGGATAATGGGCGTGACGGTTTTGTCATGGGTGAGGGCGCGGGCGTATTGGTACTAGAAGAATATGAACATGCCAAGGCGCGTGGAGCTAAAATCTATGCTGAAGTCAAAGGCTATGGATTGTCTGGTGATGCTTATCATATCACTGCCCCAGCCGCAGATGGTGATGGTGGATATCGTTCCATGAGCGCGGCTTTGCGTAACGCTGGGCTGAATATTGATCAGATTGATTATATTAATGCCCACGGCACATCAACGCCAATGGGTGATATGATTGAACTGAACGCTGTCTCAAAGCTTTATCAGGGCGATAAATCAAGCATCAATATGTCCTCAACCAAAAGCGCCACCGGACATTTGCTAGGCGCGGCTGGTGCTATTGAGGCTATTTATTCTATTCTAGCTGTCAGGGACGGCAAGTTACCGCCAACACTGAATCTGGATGATCCATCCGATGATATTGGCGATATTAATCTGGTTCCCCATGAAGCACAGGATAAACCGGTTCGCAATGCGCTATCCAATTCATTCGGATTTGGTGGCACCAACGCATCGCTTATTGTTGGCCGGCCGGATTAATTTGGCGTGACCGGGCAACAGCTAGATAGCAATTCTACTCAATCTTCACCTAGCCCCCGATCACGCGCCTATCGCCGGTTGATCAAATGGGGCGTTCTGCTAGCCATTGCCAGCGCCTTTGTTCTGGCGGTTCTGTTTATCTGGGTGACGACAGAATTATCCCGTCCATCGCAACAGACAGATGATATTGTCCTTGAAATCCGGCGCGGTGATGGCCGTGTGGCGATCAGCCAGCGATTAAACCAGATTGGTATTATTCACCATCCTTTTGTCTATCAGCTAGAAGAATGGCGGCGTGGCGGTGATTATGCCCCCAGAGCAGGCGAATATCTGTTCCCTGAAGGCGTGAATCTGTCCGAAGCCATGACTATCATCCATGAAGGCAAAGCCATTCAACATAGTATCACTATCCCCGAAGGGTTAACCTCGGCTGAAATTATTGCCATGTTAAATGCGGATACGCGGCTGAGTGGGGTGATTGCGGCTATACCGGATGAGGGCAGTATGTTGCCCGAAACCTATTTTTTCTTACGCCATACTGACCGCAATGATGTTATCCGCTGGATGCAGCAATCGCGTGAGATTCAATTTGCTGAATTATGGGCAGATCGTCCGGATGATCATGAGCTAGATCATATCAATGATGCTATTATACTGGCATCCATTGTGGAAAAGGAAACAGGCATATCTGGCGAAAGAGGTTTGGTAGCATCGGTGTTTTTAAACCGGCTCAGAAAAGGTATGCGGCTGCAATCCGACCCGACAGTGATATATGGACTGGCACAGGCTGGGGTTGATGTTGACCATCTGCATCAGCATCTCAAACATGATTCACCATGGAACACCTATGTGATTAAGGCTTTGCCGGAAACCCCTATTGCTAACCCGGGGTTAGCCAGTTTTCGTGCGGTTATTTATCCGGAACAATCGGATTATTACTATTTTGTTGCTGATGGTAAGGGTGGCCATCGTTTTGCCAAAACTTATGAACAGCATAAGGCCAATATCCAATTATGGAAAAACAGCAAAAGCGATTAACAATATGCCATTGTTTCACGACTGCTGGATGTGTAAATTAAGCGTATATGATGTTACTGGATTGGGATAAATGACCATATCACATACTACAACAGATGAACCTATTCACCGCCGGGGATTGATGCTGGTGCTATCATCGCCTTCAGGGGCGGGAAAATCGTCAATCTCACGGCGTTTGCTGGAAAGTGATAACAACCTATCACTATCTATATCAGCAACTAGCCGGAAAAGACGCCCGGGTGAGGTTGAAGGCAAGGATTATCATTTTGTCACTCCCGAAGATTTTCAGATTATGATCCATGAAAACCGGTTTCTGGAATATGCCAAGGTATTTGATCATTATTATGGCACGCCTGCCGAACAGGTCATGGAAACGCTAGGTCGGGGGAGCGATATTCTGTTTGATATCGACTGGCAGGGGACGCAATCATTGAAAGCAACAGCGCGGGATGATCTGGTTTCTGTTTTTATTCTGCCGCCATCTTATCGGGAGCTGGAAATCCGGCTGAAAAAGCGCAATCAGGATACGGATCAGGAAGTTGCCAAGCGCATGTCAAAAGCCGCCGATGAGCTGAGCCATTTTCCGGAATATGATTATATTGTTATTAATCATGATCTGGAAGAATCGGTAAAACAGATTCATGCTATCCTTATGGCTGAACGCCGCCGCCGTTATCGCTTGAACGGATTGACGGATTTTGTCCGGAATCTGCAAGCTGGCTATTAATTTTTCTGATGATCCAGCGCATTGGCAATGGCGCAGAAATCCGGAATATCT
>JAHEII010000076.1:3450-9280 GCA_024639485.1 Alphaproteobacteria bacterium | reverse complement strand
TGGCTCAACCGGGCAGCGGCTTTAATACGGTTGAATTCCATATCTCTGTCCATGCCGATAGGCAGATCACAATAACGTCCAGTATGTAATTCAATGATATCAGCACCCAGATCAGCAGATGCTTTGATCTGATCATCATCAGCTTCGATAAATAGCGATATACGGATGCCGGCATCTTTGAGCTTGGCCAGAATGGGGGTAAGACGCCCCCGAAGCCCCAGCACATCAAGCCCGCCTTCTGTTGTGACTTCTTCGCGGTTTTCCGGCACGATGCAGGCGGCGTTTGGCCGTGTATCAAGCGCGATATCACACATATCTTCTGTTGCCGCCATTTCCAGATTTAAAGGCAGGGATATAGCCGCCATCAATGCCGCCAGATCATGCTCACGGATATGCCGGCGGTCTTCGCGTAGATGTGCCGTGATGCCGTCTGCGCCTGCCTGTTCTGCTAGCAACGCGGCCTTGACCGGATCAGGATGAACGCCACCGCGAGCATTACGAAGTGTCGCCACATGATCAATATTTACCCCAAGCCGCAACGCTGGTGGCATGCTAGATGTGCTGGTCATATTTTTTCCCGTTCAACGCTTTCAACAAACTGGTTGGATCGCATAGCCGCCAGAATAGCATTCAAATGCCGGATATGGGTTACTTCTACATCCAGCTGGAAACGGAAAAAATCCGTTGATCGTTCGCGCAAGTGGATGTTGCTGATATTGCCCTCATACTGGCTGATCAGCTTGGTGATGGATGCAAGACTACCCGGTTCATTGAGCAGAACAACAATCAATCGTCCGGTCACGCGTGACGGCCCGTCTTTGTTCCATTCAATTTCCAGCCATAATTCGGGCATATTGGAAAACTTTTCCAGAATAGAGCAATCTACCCTATGCACTGTAATGCCCTTGCCCGTGGTAATAATTCCAACAATATGTTCACCCGGCAAGGGATAACAACAATGCCCGTGATGCACGGCCATGCCCTGAACCAGCCCCTTGATATCAAAGGCCGGATTTTTATTGGCATCACCACCGGATTTATCCCGCTTTGATATCAGCCGTAATTCCGGCTCAAGCTTTGCCAGCACTTCAATCGTTTTGACCGACCCCTCACCAATTAGCGCATAAAGATATTGAACCGTTTCAGCCTCAAAACTGATCAGACATGGCTTAAGCATATCATCGGATAATTCCACATTATTCTTGCGGCAATCTTTTTCCAGCAACGCCCGCCCAAGACGTGAAAACTCCGCTTCTTTTTTCTGACGGATAAAGCGGCGCAACGCTGATCTGGCGCGGCCTGTCACCATGAAATCTTCCCATTCGGCGTTTGGGATAGCATCAGAGCTGGTAATAATTTCAACCTGATCACCATTAGTCAGCGTAGTAGCTAATTGCCGGTGCTTGCCATTAATGCGAACGCCAACGCAAGTATTACCGATATCCGAATGGACAGCATAAGCAAAATCAATCGCGGTGGCATCATGGGGCAACCCGATAAGCCGACCTTTCGGGGTAAAGCAGAATACCTGATCCCGATACATTTCCCGTTGCGTGTTTTCCAGAAATTCTTCGGATGTTTCCGCATTGCTGAGAATTTCCCGAAATGCTTTCAGCCAGTTGAACGCGCTCACCTGTGACGGATTAATCTTGGTTTCGCCGGATTTATACCGCCAATGCGCTGCCACGCCATCCTCAGCCACCCGATGCATATCTTCGGTGCGTATCTGCACTTCGATTTTTTTCTTGAACGGCCCGATAATGGATGTATGAAGCGATTGATATTTGTTCGTTTTCGGCGTTGAAATATAATCTTTAAACCGCCCCATCACCGTCTGATAGCGGGTATGCAACAATCCAAGCGCGCGATAACAGGTGGGGACATCATCAACAATAATCCGGAATGCCATCACATCCGATAATTCTTCCATATCCACATTTTTAATTTCGGTTTTTTTCCAGATGGAATAGAGCGTTTTTGCCCGGCCGGTAACTTGGCAGGTGATCTGATCATCGGACAGCACATTATGAATTTCTGCTTTGATTTGCTCAATAATATCCTTGGAGCTTTCGGTCAGCTTTTCCAGCCGCGTCTGCAAGGACTGGCGCTGGTTTTCATGTAAAACCTGAAAGGAGATATCTTCGAGTTCATGCTGAAGACTGGATAGCCCGATGCGTTCCGCTAATGGCGCAAAAATGCTTAATGTTTCCTGTGCGATACGATTGCGTTTTTCTATTGCGGATATACCAAAAATGGTACGCATATTATGTATGCGATCGACCAATTTCACCAACAGAACCCGGATATCATCACTCATTGCCATAAACAGCTTGCGAAAGTTTTCAGCTTGCTTGTTATCGCTTTGCATTTCCATCTGGGTCATTTTTGTTACGCCATCTACCAGATTGGCAATTTCTTCGGAAAACAGGGCTTTAATATCATCCAGAGTAACGCTGGTATCCTCAACAACGTCATGCAATAACGCGGTCACAATCGTTGATGGGTCGAGATGCATATCTGCCAGAATAGCCGCGACCTCAACCGGATGGGTGTAATATGGCTCACCCGATGAACGCGTCTGGCCTTCATGTGATTTTTTGCAAAACGCATAGGCGCGCGTGATTACATCCGTATCAAGATGCGGATAATACGGTTTAATCCGATCAATAAGATGTTCGGCGGTTAATACCGGCAATATTGTATCCATGATTATAGAATCGCACGCAAACACTAATCATGCCAAGCAAAAAGCGCAAAAAATGATAAATATTTCAAGCCAGATAAGCTATGCAGACAGAATGTTTTGGTTCTGGAATATCAGCACATGGAAATGGAAGACGAATTAGGCGTCTTCGTCTGCCCCTAAACCAGTATCACCAAAGCCGCCTTCATCTGCAAAACTGCCTTCGTCTGCGGCAAACATATTGTCCACTGGAGGATTTGTGGTTGCGTCGGTTATTGGAGCGTCTTCTGCTCCAGCTGTTTCCAGATGCATGCCGCTATCTTCACCAATCTGGTCAGTGCCTTCATTGGCATAGGCAGAAATATCATCCTTGGCAATGCTTGCCGCTTCGTCATTAGACGTTTGTTCTTCTTCGCGGCGGCTAATTTGCTGCAAGCTTTTGATCAAATCTTCTTGGGTTTCTTCGGTTGAGATGGTTTCGGCCGCAATTTCACGCAAAGCAACAACCGGATTTTTGTCATTATCACGGTCAACCGTCAACGGGTCACCTGATGAAATGCCGCGTGCACGTTGTGCGGCGGTTAGGACAAGATCAAAACGGTTACTGATTTTTTCAATGCAATCTTCGACGGTGACGCGTGCCATTTCTCAACTCCATATATTGCGAAACTGGTTTATAATCAATTTATCCAGAAAATACAATAGCAGACATCTTGAGCAGACATCACGCGCTTCTATTGTTTATGATCGGTTTGAAATATCTGGCCAGAAACAGTTATTCTGGTCTGATATTTTGATCATCAAGTTCTGAAATCAGCGCATCAATAGACTTGCCCGTCACCGGATGCACCCAATCACGCACCAGATCGCGTAACGGATATAGCACAAAAGCCCGTTCATGCATGCGGGGATGCGGCAAAATTGGGTTATCCACGCTGATCCGGCCATCAAAATCAACAATATCAATATCAATAACACGCGCTTCGTTCCGCGTGATCCGAATACGTCCCATATCGGATTCCACCGCGTGAATAGCCGTGATCAGCTGTTCTGGCGATAACACCGTTTCCACCGCAACAACAGCGTTATAAAACCATGGTTGATCAGATACCGGCACGGGTTCGGTGCGATACCATGGCGACACATCAAGAACCGTCAATCCCGTATCCTGTGCCAGACGATCTATCGCGGCAAGGCATCCGGATTTAGGATTTTCATGTCCGGTTATTGACAAATTGGCGCCAATACCCAAATATGCTATATATTTTGTTTCCATAGTATTTGTTTTAATATTGCGGTTGGGTTTGATGATTGCCTGATTTGTTTTTATGTTGCAACGTTATTTTTTTGCCAGATTATTATTGATAAACCCATTTAAACAAAAACAACTTTTATAAAGCTACAAAGAAAGAATAATAATGCTAAACATAAAACCTGATCAGCGCTTTGCTGTCTTTATTGACGGTTCTAATTTTCATGCCAGCACCAAGGCGCTCAATTTCGATGTTGATTTCGAAAAACTATTGCGCGTCTTGCGGGAATCCGGACATCTGGTTCGGGCGTATTATTATACAGCTTTACCAGATAACAATACCGAATATTCACCAATTAAACGTATTGCCGACTGGCTTGATTATAATGGATACACCGTTGTGTCAAAACCTTGGCGGGATTTCACCAATAGCGAAACTGGCCAGCGCCGGATCAAAGGCAATATGGATATGGAACTAGCGCTGGATATGATCAAACTGGCCAATCATGTGGAACATGTGGTGCTATTTTCTGGTGATGGTGATTTCTGCCGGCTTCTGCATGAAGTGCAGGATAAGGGCGTTAGTGTCACCGTCATTTCCAGCAATAAACTGGTTGCTGATACCTTGCGCCGGCAAGCTGATGATTTCATCGAAGTCAATCAAATCCGCCATCTGATCGAACGTGATCAGCAGCAAGATGATCACCAGCAAGATGATCTCCAGCAAGATGATCAACAGGCACATTACCAATCAGATGATGATATTGGTGAGGCAACCGTAATCAGCAGATCGGATTAACATGACGATTAATCCGCCACAAGACTGCCCTCTCTGCCCCAGACTTGTTGCTTTTCGCCAGCTTCAGCAAGATAAGTTTCCGGACTGGTACAATGCGCCAGTTCATGGTTTTGGCGCATTGGATGCCAAGGTTGCTGTGGTTGGGCTTGCCCCCGGATTGCGTGGGGCAAACCGGACAGGTCGGCCATTTACTGGTGATTATGCTGGCCATCTGTTGTTTCAGATGATGCTGGCACATGGCTGGGCAACCGGCACATTTGATCCTGATGGTAATGATGATCTGGTATTGCATGGGGCGCGAATCATTAATGCCGTGCGTTGCCTGCCGCCACAAAATAAACCACTCCCCATAGAAATCACGACCTGTCGCCAGTTTCTGGAAAAAGAACTGGAAGGCATGGCATCGATTAAGGTTTTTCTGACGCTTGGCCAGATTGCCCATGTTACCTTGCTTGATATGCTAGGCTTGCGGCGGCGTGATTATGGGTTTTGTCATGGCGGTGAATGGCAGCTTGATGATGGCCGGATGATTGTTTCATCCTATCATTGTTCCCGATACAACACCCAAACCAGGCGGCTAACCGAAGATATGTTCAATGATATCTTTACCCGCATCAATCAGATTATTGATCGCCCTTAAGCACGCGTGCCTTTTGGCGATCCCAGTCACGACGTTTGATGGCTTCGCGTTTATCGTGTTTTTTCCGGCCTTTGGCTAGTCCTAGCGCAACCTTGGCTATCCCGCGATCATTAAAATAAATGCTCAACGGCACAACCGTCATACCATCACGATTGATATGACCAAGCAGACGGTTTTGCTCTTTCTTTTTCAGCAACAGATAACGTATCCGCTTGGGGTGATGATTGTCACGGGAACCGCTATATTCCGGAATATTGGCATTAATCAGCACAAGCCGGCCGCTTTCTTCGCCGGCATAAGCCTCAGCAATGCTGGCACGGCCAAGACGCAAGGACTTAACCTCACTGCCAAAAAGCACAAGCCCAGCCTCAATCGTCTCAATAATATCATAATCGTGACGCGCCTTGCGATTTTCTGCAACACGCCCCACTGATATATTTGAGGCCATAATGATCC
>JAHEII010000076.1:0-3440 GCA_024639485.1 Alphaproteobacteria bacterium | reverse complement strand
CTGTTTAAAACCTAGCTGATGAGCTGAAGCTGTTGCATGATATGTTTAATAGATTGCTTGGACGCATCAGATATGGCCGTCATTGGCAGACGCATGTCTTCGCTTCCCATGCCCAACAGACTAGCGGCATATTTAACCGGCCCCGGGCTGGTTTCACAGAACATGGCACTATGAAGCGGCATCAGACGGGCATTGATCGCCATCGCGCCAGCAATATCGCCTTTATTCCATGCCGCGTGCATATCAGATAGCAACCGCGGAGCTATATTTGCCGTAACAGAAATACAGCCATGGCCACCAGCGGCACGAAACGGCAAAGCTGTTCCGTCTTCGCCCGATAACAGACTAAAACCGGAACCAATGGCATTAGCCAGCTTTGTTGGTCGGGATAAATCTTCTGAGCTATCCTTAACCCCGATAATATTTTCATGTTCAGCCAGAGCTACCATCGTATCAATATCCATGCTGACTACTGACCGGCCCGGAATATCATAAATAACAACCGGAACGTCTGAAGCATCGGCAACCGCTTCGTAATGGCGCATCAATCCGTTCTGGGTGGGTTTATTATAATAAGGCGTTACTACTAGAACCGCATCAGCACCGGCACCGCTTGCATGGCGAACAAAATCAACCGCTTCGGCCGTAGCATTTGATCCAGCACCGGCAATCACCGGAACACGGCCAGCGGCTTCATCAATACATATTTCTACTACCTGTTTATGTTCATCATGATTAAGTGTCGGGGATTCGCCCGTTGTACCAACAGGGATCAGACCATTTGTGCCTTGATCAATTTGCCAGGATACCAGTTTTCGAAAGGCGGCTTCGTCAACTGCGCCATTCGCAAATGGCGTTACCAAAGCAACATATGAACCTTGAAAAAGTGCATCGCCTGTCATCATTGTCTTAAATCCTAATTAGTGTGAAAATATAATTATTGGCGACAATAAAACTAACCGCGCCATACTTCAAGGTTTCGTTTCCCCGAAGAAATGATTACTCTATTTATAAATAGCATTTACAACAGGACTCGTCATATGATTTTGCCAACCTATTCAGACCTTGAGGCCGCGGTTGAACGAACAGCACCACATATTGTGCAAACGCCGTTACTGGAATCCCCACTGCTAAACCGGCTAGTCGGCGGCCGTGTTCTGGTCAAGGCTGAACCCTTACAGAAAACCGGATCATTCAAGTTTCGCGGGGCAAGCAATGCTATCTGGAACCTGCCTGATCATGTCACCCATGTTGTTGCCTATTCTTCGGGCAATCATGCTGCCGCGGTTGCCGCCGCCGCCACCTCGCGCGGTATAATATCAACAATTATCATGCCCGAAGACGCACCAGCAATGAAAGTCGCCAATACCAAAGCATTTGGTGGTCAGGTCGTCACATATAATCGCTACACCGAAAATCGTGAGGAAATTGGCGCTGAACTGGCCAAAACCCAAGGTGCTACATTAATTCCGCCATATGAATATCTGCCGGTTATTGCTGGCCAGGGCACTATCGGAATTGAAATTGCCAATCATCTGACAGAACAGAACATCATCCCTGATCAGCTAATCTGTTGCACTGGCGGCGGCGGTTTAATAGCAGGCATCAGCATCGGCATTCATCAGCATTTTCCTGATCTGGACATTATTGCTGCCGAGCCCGAAGGATTTGATGATTTTAAACGGTCGCTGGAATTGGGTGAACGGGTTAGCAATGATCCCGATGCCCGATCCATTTGTGACGCCATCATTACGCCCATGCCGGGTGAGATGACATTTGCTATTAATAAGGCTCATGTCAAAAGCGCGGCAGTCGTCAGCGATGATGAGGCGCTGATGGCGGTGGCAACAGCGTGGCAATATCTGAAATGTGTGGCAGAACCCGGTGGTGCGGTCGCCTTGGCCGCCATATTATCCGGCAAAGTCGAAGCCAAAAACAAGACGAGCATTGTCATTGTTTCTGGCGGCAATATTGATCAGGCAATGTTTACCCGTGCGCTGAATATGCTTTAATATGATGAACGGGTTTTAGCCACGGCCTCTGTAACCGGCGACACCCTGTTCAGGAATCCAGACACCATCCGGTGCTGTTCCATATTGCCAGAACACATCAATCGGAATGCCGCCGCGCGGATACCAGTAACCACCAATGCGAAACCAGTGCGGTTCCATCAAATCGGTGAGCCGCTTGCCAATATCAACCGTGCATGCCTCATGAAAAGCCTGATGATTACGAAAACTGTTGAGATAGACTTTCAGTGATTTGGATTCAACCATCCACTTATTAGGGATATAATCTATCATGAGATGCGCAAAATCCGGCTGTGCCGTCACCGGACAGAGCGAGGTAAATTCCGGCTGGGTAAAACGTGCAACAAACATAGTATCAGGATGCGGATTAGGCACGCGATCAAGCACGGCTTCTTCTGGTGATTGCGGAAGCGATGATGGTTTTCCCAAATGCGTCAGGTTTTCCATGTAGTTTTATCTCCATTCATGACAATTAAATATTAATTCAGGGGCATATTAATTCAGAGTACACATTAATTCAGACCAAAACCTAATGCGAATGTGAGTGTGCATCTTTTAAATCTCTGGCTAATAATGTGACCGGAACACGTCCTGCTTTATCAAAAATCAGAGTCACAGAATAGCTGGTTTCAGCGGTAATTGGTTCTTTCAGTTGCATGAACATCAGATGATATCCCCCCGGCTCAAGCATCACATGTTCACCAGCTGGCAACGCCAGACCATCAATCAGCGGCCGCATCTGCATCACGTCATTAACCATGTTCATTTGATGAATCTCTGACTTACCGGCAAATGCCGCCTCAACCCCGATTAAACGGTCATCAAAATCACCATGATTATGTATCGTCAGATAGCCGCCTGTCACCGGTTTATTGCCGATTGTTGCTTTCATCCACAAGTCATGCAACATCAGATCACCAGCCATAATGTCTTCTGCTTGTGCAAAGATTGCAACAGACATATTTGTCAGTAATATGAACAATATCGCGATAAAACGTTTCTTCATTTTGTGACCTAACTTAAAATATGACATGTTAGCATGGTGATTATATGGCTATTATCCAGCTATGATTACAACCAGATCAGCCAGATTAGTACCACTAGCACCCGGTCGAAACAAGCCTCCACTCTGGTCTAAATAATTCCAGACATCATGCCGCAGTAATGCCTGTTTAGCGCTGGCGATATCTAGCGGCATCTGGCTATCCAGTATCGCACCGGCGGCATCTGTTGGCCCATCTCTGCCATCGGTTCCGGCGGCAAGGATAAGCCACGGCATATCCGACCCCTGCATAGCAGTCTTAAAGGACAGCGCAAAAGCCAGCGCCAGTTCTTGCGAACGTCCGCCTAGCCCGTGATCATGCGGCAATGTTACCACTGTTTCACCGCCGGTTATTCCAATGACCGTTT
>JAHEII010000065.1 GCA_024639485.1 Alphaproteobacteria bacterium | reverse complement strand
ACAACATAAATTTGAACCATTCCTATAATTACTGAAAGTTCAGTGTATAGAAGAACTTCAATGGGAGCGCTAATTATGCCCATTTTTTGAAGAAGTATGTTGATTGCTCCCTCTTTTCCCAGCATTGGGCGCCATGCCAGTACTCTAATCAAAAATGACGTCCAGAACGGAATAACACAGGTAACCAGCAATGCCGTTTGCAAGGTTTTATTTTTTATAAACTGGCCAATATAAAGTGCAACGGGATATCCAACCAATATTGTCACCATCAAAACGGTGAACCATATGCGGATGGTTCTTAATAATGCCCCAAAATATGTATCAGAGCTGAAAAAATTTACCCAAGAGGTAACAGTCATATCAGGCTTTATGCTGAATGTCGTCTGGGTCCAGAAGCTGACATAAATCATCATGATAAGCGGCGCCACAAGGAATAACGTGATCCATATTATTCCGGGTGACAGTAGCAACCATGTTCCTTTATTTGATCTCATAACTCTTATCTTTCCATCTTCTTCGACTTAACCCAGCAACTGTTTGTTTTCGCCGTAATAAAGAATGTCTTTGGATTTCCAATGCAACTGATATGTCGTGTTTGCTTTGAGCTCTCTGCGTTCGCGCAAACTCATATGATCTTCGACTTCACAAACATCACCATTTTCTATCTTGAAAAAATAGATGATTTTATTTCCCAGAAACTCACTCGTCAGAAACTCAGCAGATAAGCCTGATGTTTTTGCTGACGCGTCAGAGATATCAATCTTGTCCATCGGGATAGCGCAAAAATGCGCGTCTTTAAGTTTGGTTGCTGGTAGCTTGTCTGATGTTCCTGCCTTAAGCTGGGCAGACAGATCATCACCAGAAAAAATATTAAAATTATGCATGCTCTTTGCCGTGATTAAATCTTGCGGTCTGGCATACATGTCTTGAGGCGCGCCTTGCTGAACAATGCGTCCGTCAGACATGACAAGCATGTTCTGACCCATGGCAAGCGCTTCAAATTCGTTGCCTGTCACATGCATGAAAGACACGCCCAACTCTCTGCGGATGTTTTGCAGTTCAATGGTCATGCGCTCACGCAAATTTGCATCCAGCGCGCCCAGAGGCTCATCAAGCAGACAGATTTTAGGTTCAGTCACCAATGTCCGAGCCAGAGAAACACGTTGTTTCTGACCACCGGATATTTGACCAGTCATCTTGGTTTCCTGGCCAACCAGCCCGACTAGCTCAATAGTATCCTGAACTTTTTTGCGGATAATGCTTTCGTCTTTTACCGGATCAATCACACGATGGCGAAGCCCAAAGGCGATATTGTCATAAACATTCAAATGCGGGAATAAGGCATATTTTTGTTGAACAAATCCAATTCTTCGCTCATGGCAAGGCAAGTCAGTGATTGGCGCACCGTTAAGAAAAACATCACCTTCGTCAGGCGTGAGCAGGCCAGCAATCAGTCGCAAGAGAACAGATTTGCCGCTGCCTGATGATCCCAATAACGTAACATACTCATTTTCATTAACTGTGAAGGATACATCCTCTACAGCTGAAACTCCGGAAAAGTTTTTGGATACCGCTTTGACTTCTAGCACGGCGATTAATCTCCCTGACTTCTGTTACCCGATAAATTTCTTAACGCTAAATTAACTCATTTTTAATTTTTTCACAATGAACACAAAAGTCAAAGTTTTTTTAATTAAATTATCATTGTCCGATTTGAACGTGTATATAATGCGTATTTGATCTCAAAATTATAATTTCATATAGAATTATTACCTAAATTGATCAAAATATAAGCTTGTAGACGTCTTCAACATTATTTGTTAAATTATAATATGGATTTTGAATACAAAATAAATCAACGCCAACCGCGCTATCAGCAGATATTTGATGAGATCAAAAAGGTGCTTATTGCGAATCGACCTCTGGATGGAACAGTTGTTAGCGTTAAAGTATTAGCCAGTATTTTTAAAACTAGCCGAACTCCTGTCTATCAAGCGATGAAGATGCTGGAAGCAAACCAGCTGGCTATTCGCGTTGATAAAAGAGCAGAGTTTATTCTCAAGCGACCCAATACCAGCTTTACCTCCCCGGTTAAACCAAATCACTTAAGCGAAAACAACCTGAAGGTATTTTTTCATAATACTTTAGATTTAGAAAAACAGCGCTCTGATGATCTTTACCTTGATATGGAATATCATATTGCAAATATTCTGCCTTTTGGTGAGTTCTGGATTAATGAGCAGAGAGCCGCTGATCACTATAAGGTCAGCCGGACAATTATTCGCCAGTTTCTATCAAAATTTGCTGAACGCGGGCTTATCGGTAAAGGCTATCGTAGCCACTGGACTGTTGGGCCATTATCTTCAAAAATGCTGAATGATCTGTTTGTAATTAGATCAAAAATGGAACCTCTTGCGCTCATCGATTCGGTAGCACGGCTGGAAAATAAACAGATTACACTCTGGCTTGAGCGCTGTTATCAAGCCAGAGAGACAGCGCATATCCTAGATCAGGAAATGATCAAAACGATTGAGACTGATCTGCATGTTGAGCTTCTTTCTACATCACAAAACATAGCGCTAAAGCGACTTATTGATCAAACCCAGCTAGCCTTGGTCGTCAATGATATCTTTGCAAAACCTATGAATAGTCGCCCATTTACCGCCGCTTTATCCGAACACATCATGATTTATGAATATCTGATCCGGGATGCTGTTGATGCGGCGGCGATGGCATTAGAAAATCATATTCTATTATCAGCAAAACGGACTACCCAGCGACTAAAAGCGCTGTCCGTTTTTCCTATGCCGGACATACCATCTTGGTTAATGCGCCAGCCCTCATAGAAATCCGCGATATCCTGATTCTAGTCACCAATATCTTTTGACCATGGGAGATTTTCCCATTTTCGCACCAGATAATTATGCTCTGGCATAACCGTGTTCCAGATAGCAATGGATTTCATCCGGTCAATCAGACTTCCTCCCTCACGAATATTGCCTTTCTGGTACAACAAATGGCCATCATTATCAAAAATATCATACCTTGCGGATTTACCTTCAATCCAGAACTCATATTCGTGGTTTTGCAGATATCCCCGTACCCCTTCGATATTTGTAAAATAGCCACCCTGACGACACAAATAAGCCCCCGCCGGGCCAGTCAACCACCAATTCAGATAATCATATGCCGCATCAAGCGCCCAATCCGAAGCAGATCGGGATAAGGCAAGCCCACCAAACCAGCCCCGATATCCTCCTCGCGGGGTAATCATGCTTACACTCTGCCCCATGGCACGCAATTGCATCGCCCCCGACCACCACATGGAACACAATAACGGTTTCTGTACATGTGTTAGCCGCTGCAAATCACCTTCGACTTCCCAATGGCGATGAAACTGCCCTTTTTTAAGATATGCGCTGAATAAGCTAATAAACTGGTCTATCTCATCAATACTGAGATCAGTAATATCACCGATATCCAGTTCGGCTTTCTGTGTCAATGCAAGCAGGATTTCCACCAGACTGATAGCAGAATCTTTCTGGATAACAACAGAACCATGCCAATCATCACCTAGCAAATCACTCCAGTCATTAACATCCGGAAAAGATTGCGTATCACCATTAATAATGGCCAGCGTGTCAGCATTAAAAATAGTTGGCATCATGCTGATCTGTTCCGATGGCTTGCGCGATAAGGATAGATCAGCCCCGACATAAAGCCGGTCAATGGGTGATGTTGTTTTCCAGATATGATCTTTATTACTTGAAAATCCAGTCAGAGCATCCAGATTTATTTTCTGATAGCCTTTGATACGATTGATATCAATCGGCTGGATAGAACCTGTTGGCCAGCTAAGATCAATATCATGAAACCATTGATCATACACATCATAGCTTTCGGGGGATAACGCTGCTCTCTGCTGGGCAGAACCACCGCCAAGCGTCACCATATCCAGAGTTATTCCCATGTCTTTTTCAGCATAAGCTTTCAGGACAGGGTTTTGCGTAACAGAAGTTCCAAGCACCGCCAGGCGATGCGTGGAATCCTTAACAAGTGGCGCGGCTACCATGTCATGTGATTATGTTAGTCATGCGATTATGATAATTCAGCCCTGATAGTATCAAGCAGTTTATGCCGCTCTTTACGGGCTGACAATGCTGTATCCATACTGACCGCTTCAAACTTAACCGGCGTATGTGGCTGAAGCTGGCCGATAAAATCCATATCGGCTGATATAATCGCCCCTAGCGTGAAATAGCCACCGCCAGAAACCGCATCCCGATGTAATACAATCGGTTCTGTCCCGCCCGGCACCTGAATAGAGCCATAGGAATAGCATCCATCAACAATATTTGACGGATCAGAACCAGCACCAAATGGCTGTTCTCTATCAACAAACTCAAGCGCTTTGCCGCCTCTGAAACGGTAGCCCATGCGGTCTGCTTCTGGTGCAACTTTCCACTCATCATTGAGAAATTGTGCGCCCGAAGCTTCGGTCAGACGATGCCAGTATAACCCTTTAACCATTCGCAATATCGCCGGATTAGATGGCATCCGCCGCATTGCAGGCGCGACAGTTGCACCAATATTTACGTTACCGCCTGTCCCTGTTGGCAAGGTATCACCCGCAGCAATATTTCTGCCCTCAAAGCCACCAAGCGCGCCAATCGGATAGGTTGATCGGCTACCTAATGCTTCGGGTGTTGTGATGCCGCCAGCTATGGCTATATATAATCTTGCACCAGCCTTCAGGAACCCGAAGCTGAGCTTCTGGCCTTTACTTACCGCCAGTGCTGTCCATGTTGGCTGTTCAACGCCGTCAATCATGACCGGAATATCGGCACCGGTAATGGCGATAGCTGTATCGTCAGAAAACTCAATTTCCGGGCCCATAAAGACCGCCTCAAGACCAGCGGCATCTTCGGAATTGCCAACTAACATATTGGCTACCCGCATGGAAAAACGATCCATTGCCCCGCCAATAGGGATACCAAGATGAAAATATCCCGGCCTACCAAGATCCTGAATCGATGTCGACAACCCCGGGTTAATGATATTAAGCGCCATTGAGAGCCTCCATCAAACTAGCATTGGTTTTCGCAATATCCTGATTGAATGTGTCCAGATCAAACTCAACATTCGCCATTTTCGGTATGTAAGTTCCATCCTCAACCTGCTGGCAGATATCATCATATTCTGCCCGATCAATCGGCCGCCATTTCACAATATCGCCGGGGCGGAATAGCACCATGAAATCTTCCAGATAGGTTACTTTCTGTTCCGGATCATAAATTGGCATCGGCGTAATGCCGAACATCTGATAACCACCTGCGCCGCGTACAGAATAAATACAAGAGAAACAGCCGCCATATCCAACCGTCAGCTTTGGCGTATCTGTTCTTGGGCGGAGATATTTTGGCACCTCAAGCTGCTTTTCCCGTTCAACCAACTGATAAAGAAAGGGCAGACCAGATACAAATCCGACCATTGATACAAACCATGGCTGGGAATGATGGGCGGTGATAAAATCATCAACACTATCAAAACCGTTAATCCGTGCCGCGTATTCAAGATCGCTACCGGTTGGGTCCTGATGCCTTTCCCTGAACCGCATGAGTGTTTCATGTGTCCACGGGTCTTGATAATAAACCGGGATTTCTATGATACGGGTGTTAAGCCGCTTCTCGGCCTGAATAGCTTTTTCTTCAAGCGTTTTAATTCGCGCCAGCAGATCATCAGGATGGATGACATCCGGATTAAATTTAACCTGAAAGGACGCATTGGCCGGACAGATTTCTGTAATGCCTTCTATTTCTGCTTCTCGAACAGCATTGCTCATAGAAAGGCTTTTAAAGAAAGCATCAAGTGACATTTCCTCATCTATTTCTACATAGATGTGTTCGTCCCCACCAAATGTATATCGAGTTTTCAAATCAATTCTCCATCTCTTAATGATTTCAGGATTGTTTTTCTAGCCAATGTTCAAGCCAGTTTGTGTGAATCTGACCGGATTTCACATCAGCAGCTTTGGTTAAAGCCATCAATAAAGGAATTGTTGTTTCTATGCCTTTGATGGTTGTCCCTGCCAGTGCTTCATATAGATTTGCAATAGCCGCATCACGGTGATCCGCATGAACAATCAATTTGCCAACCAGAGAATCATAAAATGGCGGGATAGTATATCCTTCGTACAGAAAATGATCAAAACGCACGTCATCTGAATGATCCAGTGCCAATTGCTCAATCGTTCCCGGTGACGGCAAAAACTGCATAGCCGGATTTTCAGCATTTATCCGGACTTCTATACTATGGCCATTTATGCTGATGTCTTCCTGAGCAACAGAAAGCTGTAAGCCACCGGCAATACGGATCATTTCCGCTACTAGATCATGGCCGGTAATCTGTTCGGTGACAGGATGTTCAACCTGAATACGCGTATTCATTTCTATAAAGAAAAATCGTCCTGTTTTTTCTTCGTAAAGATATTCAACCGTGCCAGCCCCGACATAGCCAACCGTTTTAGCCAGCTTAACGGCAGAATCGCAAAGCGCCATGCGGGTATTATGATCCAGCGAAGACGATGGGGCTTCTTCCCATATTTTCTGGCGACGGCGTTGCAACGAACATTCCCGTTCAAAAAAATGCACGGCATCCTTACCATCACCCATAATCTGGACTTCGATATGACGCGCATTAACAACCATGTATTCCAGATAATAGCTGCCATCACCAAACGCGGCCTGTGCTTCGGCTTGTGCTTGCGGCACCAGACGCCGCAGACTGTCTTCGTCTTCGGCGATACGAATACCCCGACCACCACCACCGGCTGCCGCTTTGATCATAACAGGATAGCCAATTTTCTCAGCAATGCTGGCGGCTTCATCCAGATCAGTTACTGCCCCGTCTGATCCGGGAACCACGGGAACATCTGCCTTCATCGCCGTTTGTCTGGCCGCAATTTTATTTCCCATCATGTCGATCAGATCAGCATCTGGCCCAACAAAAGTTAATCCTGCCGCAGAAATAGCGCGAACAAAATTTGCATTCTCGGCAAGGAAACCATAACCGGGATGGATAGCATCAGCGTTCGCAGCGATAGCGGCCGCGATAATAGCATCACTATTTAGATAGGATTGCGCAGCAGGCGCAGGGCCGATACATACGGCTTCATCAGCCATGGAAACGGCCAGCATATTCGCATCTGCTTCGGAATAAACCTGTATCGTTTTAATGCCTAGCGATTGCGCTGCACGGATTATTCGAACAGCAATCTCACCTCGATTGGCTATGAGAAGTCTTTGTATAGTCATGACGGTTTATTTCAATTTGGCAATAACTTGGCCAGCCTGAACAGGTTGCTCATTGCCAATTTCATAGCTTTCAAACGTTCCAGCTTCGGTTGCTTTTACTTCGATAAATGTTTTCATTACTTCGATGAGCCCGATAACATCGCCTTCGCTAACAG
Source organism: Alphaproteobacteria bacterium (assembly GCA_024639485.1). Lineage (GTDB taxonomy): Bacteria > Pseudomonadota > Alphaproteobacteria > Puniceispirillales > UBA1172 > UBA12202. The sequence goes on along the minus strand of JAHEII010000065.1, from coordinate 1,957 downwards.
AATCACCAGCTGATTTAAATGATGGCTCACCCGGTGACGGCGTGAAATAAAATGTTCCCGGTAAAGGTGATTGAATATCTGACATAACTACCCTTTCTTGATTTCATATAATAAATTTATGCAATGATAACGGTGTCGTCACCGTGTTTTCCTAGGAGCTTCGATGGTGATACCATTGGCTTTCAGAATATCGTGAATAGACTGACCTATGACTAAGGCGCCCGGCGAATCAGAATGAAAACAGATTGATTCAAATTCAATATCAATATCCACCCCATCCACTGTTGCAACCTTGCCTTCAACGCAAGCGCGCAGACATTTTTCTGCTACCGCCTTAGGGTCCATTTTTCCAACTTTTTTGGCAAATACAATTGATCCGGTACTATCATAGTCCCTATCTGCGTAAAATTCTCTGACACTGGGATAGCCTTTTTCCAGCGCAATTTTCCGCGTAACAGATATGCCCATACAGAATATCATCTGATCCGGACAGGTTTTCTGGAGCGTATCGATCAGCATTGTTGATAATTCTTCGTTGCGGGCGGCTTCCATATAAAGCATTCCATGCGGCTTCACATGCTGAAGCTCAACATCATGGCGGCGACCAAACTCACGCAAGGCACCTACCTGATACAGAATATCATTGATCAGCTCATCCGATGGCGTTTGAATAAAACGGCGACCAAAACCGCGCAAATCCTGATATCCCGGATGCGCACCCAAACCGACGTTATTGTCTTTCGCCAGTTTAGCAATAGTATTCATGGAATTCGGATCACCCGCATGAAATCCTGTGGCTACATTAGCTGAGCTGAGAATTTTCATTAGCTCTTCGTCAGGCGCATCCCCCAGCACCCAGTGACCAAAGCCTTCGCCCATATCACAGTTTAGATCAACAGATAGTTTCATCATTTCCTCTTAAATATTCATTTCATGTGATGGCATATTTATTTCCACCAGTGGTGTTAATCATCTTATGCCTTGAATTCCATTTCCAGAAAGGAAAATGGTGCATCACTTGCGTTTATGACGTTGTGATTAACACCAGCAGATCGGTAATAGGGCGTGTCAGGTAACATATCGGCCGTGGTTTCTGTACCATCGGGATGTTGCAACCTGACCTTTCCCACTACCTTGGGCATGACAACATAATCCATTCCATGCGTATGCCAGCCTGTTTCCTGTCCAGCCTCAAACGACCATAGCGTAAGCCGGCACTGATCATTATCAATCAATACGGTTGATGTCGCTGATTTTTCACTCATGCCGGCCTCTGCTTTCTAGCGTATTTTTAGCGTTTTATTTTAGCGTTTTATTTTAGCGTTTGGCGCCCAGTTTCTATCTGGCAGCCCTGTCGGATAGGCATAGGTATAATCATAAGCAGGCTTGATGACATACTTCCGATCGAACTCCATCCAGTCGTAATCCATGCCTGACGCAACAATATATGCCCAATCAGGATGCGCAAAAACAGGCCGCCCAACAGCAACAATATCCCCTGCATCTTGTTTAAATACTTCTTCGGCAGAAGCGCCATCAAAAATATTTCCATTGGTAATAAACGGTTTGCCGCTCATTTTTTTCAATGTTACCGGAATCGGTGGTGCTGACGGATCATACCGATTGTCTTGCCAGTTGAAACTTGACCAGTGAATAGCATCTGCATCCATTTTCCCAAGCTCGACACCAAGTGCCTCAACATAGCTTTGCCCGGCTTCCCAGAAACCAGTAAAATCATCAACGCCATCTTGTGAGATGCGATAGGTGATTAGCTTATCCGGCCCGATTGCGGCACGAATACGATCAACAACCATGCGTGGGAAACGCAAATTGTTTTCTGCAGAACCACCGTATGCATCTGTCCGCAGATTCTGTTTTGGATCAGTAAACTGATAAAGCAAATATCCATTTGCGCCATGGACTTCCACGCCATCACATCCGGCATCAACGGCACGTT
>JAHEII010000048.1 GCA_024639485.1 Alphaproteobacteria bacterium | reverse complement strand
GGGGGGATAGTCGCCGTTTTTATTTATGTATGCTAATGCCGGTCGCCGTAATACAGGGTGACGGTGTGTTTGGCTTCAGCAAAGAATAACCAGCGTTCCATCATGACTCCAGCCAGATGGACAGCCGCCGCCAGTATGAGCAACGCCGCTGATTGCGGATATAGCCCCAATACCAGAAGCGGCAAAATAGCCGCCAGAATAAACGCAATGACGGCTAATCTGGCCGCATGTTTGCGGGCGACAACAAACCCCATTTCATGTTGTAGCCAGTTTTCTTCTGTATGTGGCGGCATGATCATTCGCACTTCGCCTAATCCGCCTAATCCGGTGGCGGATTCCGGTGTTGATCCTGATCCGTTTTTACCAGCATTGACCCACCAGAGGATTTTCACCAGACTGGCCAGCGCAATTAACCCTATGCCCCATTGTGTCAACGGAACATCTAATGGCGCGGTTGATGCCGTACCAGCCAGCGTTTGCAACGCGGCGGCCAGCAAACAACCACCAGCCAGCGCCAGTAGCACAAACACAAACGGCGTTAAAACATGATGCCAGCGGGCAATAGTTTTCAGCGACGCATATATCATGGCGGTGGTATAAATGGTGATCAGGCTCAATATGCTGACAATGATGCCAAGCCACGGGCGCGCGACCCCTGAATAGAGCTGATCAAGAAAATATGCGGCCAGAACAACAGTGGTGCATCCTGCCATCACGCCTTCGCGGGAAAGCCATGAGCTACGCCATTGGCTGAGCGCACGCCATGCGCGTTCCGGATGCCCCAGATGGACGGTGGATGAAATGATACCAGCCCCGATCAACCCTAGGCACATGACCGCATGAATGATGATCCATTGGTCTGATTTTGCTTCCAGATACCCAAGCCCGATCAATACCGAAAGCCCAAGGCCAAGACCGGATAAGGTAGTGAAAATGATAAGTGATGCTGCTGGGCGCATGTTATTCTCCTATCCCGGAAGCTGATCAAGTGCTTGATCTAGCCATTTCCAGAACCCTTTCGGGGTTGTTTTCTTTGCCATGGAAACCAGATCAACATCTTCGATTTCGTGGCGCGGCCGTGGTCGTGGTGGCAGATATTTGTTTACCGGTTTTGTATTCTGTTCCGGCATCAGATCATACCCCCCACGTGCGGCAACCAGCTGACTGACATCAGAATCCGGATCACCCAGATCACCAAAATGCCGTGCGCTAGTCGGGCAGGTGCGGACACATGCCGGCACTCTGTCTTCTTCTGCCAGATGTTCGTTATAGATACGGTCAACACAAAGCGTGCATTTTTTCATCACGCCTTCTGCCGGATCCATTTCACGCGCGCCATAAGGACAAGACCACGCACATAATCCGCATCCAATACATGAATCCTCATTGACCAGAACAATGCCGTCTTCTTCGCGTTTATAGGATGCACCGGTCGGGCATACCGTGACACATGGGGCATCTTCGCAATGCAGGCAGGATTTCGGGAAATGCACCACCCGTGCATCAGCACCTTTACCGGCTTCAAACGCATGTACACGGTTCAGCCATGCACCGGACGGATTATCACCATATGGATTGATGTCAGCCAATGGCGCGCCATAGCCCGCGGTGTTCCATTCTTTGCAATTAACCACGCAAGCCTGACAGCCAACGCAGATATCCAGATCAATCACCAGCCCCAGTTTTTTCCCAGAAGCAGAAGGCAGACAGGTCATTGGTTTTCTCCCTTTTTGTTTTGGGCAATCTCTTGAGCAATAATAGTATCGCCATAACGCAAGACATCTGGCCGTTCGGGCATATCCGGCGGGGCGGCAATGACAGGGAAATCCGGTTCTATGACGGGATGATCACCAGCCTCAGCCTTGGTGATATTCACCTTGAGGTCATACCACGCCGCCTGACCAGTGATCGGATCAGAGTTCGCCCAGCGCAAGCCGTCGCCTTTCATCGGCAATAATTCATGGATCAGATGATTGAGCAGAAACCCTTTACGGGATTCGGGGGCGTCTTTGTCCAGTTGCCATGCACCGCGCCGTTTGCCAATAGCATTCCATGTCCAGACGGTGTTTGGATTGATGCCTTCCATGACGGCAACCGGAACCTTGATTTTGCCATGATGCGATTCTACCCAAACCCAGTCACCATCCGTAACATCCAGCGAACGTGCCAGATTACCCGGAATAAATAACGGGTTATGCCCATGGATTTGCCGGAGCCACGGATTCTGTGACCCCCATGAATGATACATGGCCATAGGACGTTGTGTCAGCGCATGAATAGGATAGGTTTTGGCATCAACGGCGCTTCCCTCAAATGGCTCATACCAAACGGGTAATGGCGTGAAGCAGGTTTTAATCTGATCCCGCATATGATCCGGCGGTTGCACCTTGCCATGGCCTTCTGCGGCCAGTTTGAACTTTTGTAATTCTTCAGAATAAATCTGGAAAACATAGGGTTCAGGCTTATCAAAGAAACCCATGCGGACAGCAAAATCCTGATAATGGCTATTGGCCATTTTAAAGAAACGCGCGTTTTCCGGTAATTCTTCTGACCAGAATCCGCCGTTTTCAATATATTGTTGTATCTGGTTAGTATTTGGCGCGCCTCGTCCAGCGTTAGTGCCATCACTGCCTCTGAATCCGGCCAGAGGGCCAATGCCGGGCTTGCGTTGATGATTGGTCATGTAATCCGCATAATCCGCATAAAGCGGCTTACCAGCGTCATCGACCATTCCGGGCAATCCTAGCCTTGCCCCCAAATCAAGCAGAACGGATTGAAATCCGCGCACATCCCGATCCGGTTCCACCACCGGCCAGCGGATAGCATCGGCCACGGCATCAGGCTCACAAATCGGACGATCCAGCAATGAAATGCAATCATGGCGTTCCAGATAGGTGGTGTCTGGCAGAATTAAATCCGCATAAGCGACCATTTCCGATGAATAGGCATCTGAATAGATAATTTTCGGAATACGGTATTCGCCGGTTTCCGGGTCTGTTTCGGTCAGCATGTCAATCACGCCGCGCGTGTTCATGCTGGAATTCCATGCCATATTCGCCATATACATGAACAGCACATCCACCGTATATGGATCACCGGCATAGGCATTGGAAATCACCATATGCATCAAACCATGGGCAGATAACGGCGCATCCCATGAATAGGCTTTATCAATCCGGCTAGGCGTGCCATCAGCATCAACAAGCAGATCATCAGGTGATAACACATAGCCCAATGGCGCACCGGCAAGCGGGGTATTGGCTTTCACCTGATCAGCTTTACCAGCTGGTCGGGGGTGAATATGCGCTGGTTTTGGATAAGGCGGTTTAAAGCGGAAGCCACCGGGAGATTCCACGCTGCCAATCAGAATTTGCAAAATGTGTAGAGCACGGCAAGTTTGAAAACCATTGGAATGGGCAGATATTCCGCGCATGGCATGCATGGATACGGGGCGACCAATCATGGTTTCATGACGTTCGCCTTTCCAGTCCACCCATGGTTCATTGATCACGACTTCGCGTGAAAACGCGGCATCAGCGATGGATTTGGCTAAACCATAAACCCGTGAAGCCGATACGCCGGTTCTGTCTTCGGTTGCTTCGGGGGTGTATGTTTCATCAAGCCATTCATCAACCATCAGCATGAAAGATGGTGTAGCCATACCGCCGGATTTCACCTTGATTTCTGCTTTCAATTTCGGGCGAATGCCGGGGGTGTCAAAAGCAACCGTTTTGCCTGTTTTGGTGTCAATGACTTGCGGTTTATTGTCTTTATCACGCAAGAATAATCCATCATCAGCCTGTCCCGGATTGCGGATAACCAGCCACGGTGCGTTGGTGTAACGCATCAGATAATCCAGATCAATCTGGCCAGTTTTCATCAACACATGGATCAGTGACATAATCAGTAACCCATCCGTACCGGGGGTAATCCCGACCCAGTCATCAGCAACCGCTGAGTAACCTGTCTGTACCGGATTAATCGAAATTGTCCGGATGCCACGTTCTTTCAGTTTACCCAAGCCCATTTTTAAGGGATTTGAATCATGATCTTCGGCGACTCCGAACATGAGGAATAATTCGGTTCTATCCCAGTCAGGTGAGCCAAATTCCCAGAATGCGCCACCAATAGTATAAATCCCAGCCGCCGCCATGTTAACCGAACAAAATCCGCCATGTGCGGCAAAGTTCGGTGTGCCAAATTGTTGCGCCCACCAGCCGGTTAAAGCCTGACTTTGATCTCTGCCTGTAAAGAATGCCAGTTTTTTAGGGTCATTTTCGCGAATGGGTTTCAGCCATGAAGTAGCCATTTCCATCGCTTCATCCCATGAAATCGCCGCAAACTTGCCTTCTCCGCGTTTTCCTACCCGTTTAAGCGGTGACCGCAGACGTGCTGGCGATAGATGCTGCATAATGCCTGCCGATCCTTTGGCGCATAAAACCCCCTGATTCACAGGATGATCGCGATTGCCCTCAATATAGCGAATCTCATCGCCTTTCATGTGGACATTAATTCCACATCGGCAGGCACACATATAGCAGGTTGTTTTTGCAATCCGGTCAGATGGTTTAGGCGATAAATTCAAATTCTTGTCATCAGGCATAAGTTCTATTCCACTAAAAGAAAGACTAATTAGAATATATTTGCGCGGCAAGTGCAACCGAAGCTAATCGCGCGGATGGTGGGTCTGCTCTACTGGTCAGCATAATCGGGACTTTGCCGCCAGTTACTACTCCTGCGGCGCATGCGCCTTTGAGCCATACCAGCGATTTATAAAGCGCGTTGCCAGATGTTAACTCCGGCATGATCAGCGCATCAGCATGTCCGGCCACCGGATCATCGGTTAGCCCTTTGATAGCCACCGCGTCCGGGCTGATAGCCAGATCAAAAGACAAAGGCCCTGATATATCGGCATCGGTGATATGCGCGTGACCCCAATCAGCCAATTCCCTAGCGGCAATAGATGATGGCACGGATGCAATCGGGGTCTCAGTGGCGGAAATAATCGCAATGGCTGGCCGTGTCTGGCCTAGCGCTTGCGCCACTCGCACCAGTTCTGTCAACATGGTTTGGCGGGTTTTCATATCAGGTTCAACATTGACCGCCGCATCAGAAATCAGAAGCGGCTTTCCGCCATCGGCCGGGAACATGGCAAAGATATGCACCATGCGGGTATCGCCCCGGATGCCGTGATCACGTTTAAGCATACCGGACATAAACCGGTCGGTATGAACATGACCTTTCATGACCGCGTGGACAGCACCGCTATGAACAAGCGCGATGGCCGCCATAACAATATCATCCTCACCCGATGCGGCGGTGATACCAATATCGTTAATATCCCAACTGAGCTGGCGGGCAAGATCATGGATGATATCTGTGTCACCAATCAGATGCGGGGTGGCGATACCATGCTGGCTAGCCATCATTGCCGTTTCCATTGCCACCATGGTATTAGCGCCAACAATAGCCACAACAAAATCAGCACCAGCATTTTGCCGCGCCTGATCCAGTAACCATTGGGGGCAAACCGGTGTAACAGATGACAGAAAAGAAGATGTGCCAGAATGGGTCATAAAGCAGAAAATAATAATGTCGTATTTTTTGAACTTGGCATCAGAAGCGATTCAGAATCAAACATGTGAAAAAAAACAGATAGGAGAACATGATTTCTGCTCTCCTATCCGTGAAGATAAATTATCCGAATACGCGGCCTAGTGCCTGATCAACCGCTTCGGTGATTTCGTTGATATCGTCCTTGGTCGCAATAAGCGCTGGGCTAAAGCACAGGGTATTATTGAAACCCGGCAGTGACCGGTTTGTTGCACCAATCACAACCCCTTGTTGCATACAGTCAGCGACAACGGCCTGTACCATTTTTTCAGCAGCAGGCTCTTTTGTTTGGCGATCAGCAACCAGTTCAGCACCACAGAACAGACCTTTGCCCCGAACATCGCCAATAGCGGCATGTTTTTCGGCTAGAGCATTAAGGTTTTCAACCATATATGCGCCCATTGCCATCGTATTATCCAGCAGACCTTCGTCCTCAATAATACGCATGTTTTCAATGGCGGCGGCTGGGCCGGCGGTGCATCCACCAAAGGTTGAAATATCGCGGAAATAGTTCATCGGATCACTAGCATCATCCTTAAACATGGAAAACACTTCTTCGGTGGTCACAAGACAAGCAATGGCGGCATAACCGGATGCCACGCCTTTAGCCATAGTCACCATATCCGGCTTGATGCCATAATGCTGATATCCGAACCATGTTCCTGTGCGGCCAACACCACATACCACTTCGTCGATATGAAGCAGGATGTCATATTTTTTGCAGATTTCCTGCACCCGTTCCCAATATCCAGCCGGTGGGGTAATGACGCCGCCACCAGCGGTAACTGGTTCAAGGCATAATGCGCCGATAGTATCCGCGCCTTCGGCCAGAATGACGTCTTCGATAGCATCAGCAGCACGTTTGCCGTATTCTTCGCCAGTCATATCCCACTGGGCGCGATATTCGAGGCAATGCGGCACGCGAACAAATCCCGGTGTATAGGGGCCGTATTGCGCGTTGCGCTCATCCTGCCCACCAGCGGATAGACAGGCAATGGTGGTGCCGTGATAATCTCTATCCCGATAGAGGATTTTATGCTTTTTGCCGCCATATCGTTTATGGGCAATCTGGCGCACCATCTTAAAGCCTTTTTCATTCGCTTCAGAACCGGAATTACAATAATAGACGCGCGACAGCCCCGGCATTTTTTCCAGCAACATGTCGGAAAAAATAGCCCCGGGAATAGAACCGGCAGAGCCAGCAAAATAATTCAATTTAATCAACTGGTCACGAACAGCATTGGCAATGCTTTCCCGGCCATAACCAACATTAACTGTCCATACGCCGCCAGAAACAGCATCGATATGTTCTTTGCCCTTTTGATCCCATACACGCATGCCCTTGCCTTCAACAATAATGCGTGGCTCACCTGTTTCAAAAGGTTTGTGCTGGGTCAAATGATGCCAAATATGGGCGCGATCCAGTTCAACAATTTGCGATATATCATTATCGTAAAATTTACCGTCCATCGACGTTCTCCTAAAAAGCGGGGTGGTGTAAATAATTCCATAATGACAATGATATAATTATATCAAATTGGAAAGGTATTTTTTGTCACATTATATTAATATTAAGTAATTTCAAACAAAGGTGCAATATTTTCAGATAATGTTGATAAAAACTGCATGAGAAAAGTTTTGCTTGTTTGTTGGTGTGAATTGATGTTTTGTAAACATATACATTCATAAGGGAGTAAAGTATGAAAACCGTAAATAAGTTTCTAGCCGGCGCAATCGTTGGCGCATCAAGCCTTGGAGCTGTTTCTGTTGCTCAAGCAGGTGGGCACGAAGGCGTTAATGTCGCTTTCTTTCTGGAATGGGCAACCCCGAACCAGATCGCTAAAGTAGATAAAGCATACGACGATGCTATGGGCGTTCCAGTCAACTGGACCGATTTTTCCACAGGCGTTGCCATGACAGAAGCCATGCTGGCTGGTGATATTGATATTGCTTATTCGCAAGGTCTGGCACCGTTCGTAACTGCTATTCAGCAAGGCGCGCCGCTTAAAATGGTGTCTATCGCCGTGATTTATGAAGCCAATGATTGCTTCGTTGGAAACAATCTGGGAATCACTTCTGCCAATGCGTCTGAGCTTGAAGGCAAGACCGTTGCTGTTCCATTAAACACGATGGCTGATTTTTCTTTCCGCAAGCAAATGGCCGCTCTTAATGTAGATATTTCAACAATGTCTATCGTTGATCAGGCACCAGCAGATGGCGCGGTTTCACTCGCTGATGGTTCTGTTGACATGGCATGTATCTTTGGTGGCGCTTCTGCTAAGGCTGCTGGCGAAGTCGGCACCCCGATCATGAGCTCACAAGAAAAAACAGATGCCGGTATCGGATCATTTGATGTTGTTTCCGTGACCGAAAAATTTGCAACAGAAAATCCTGATCTTCTTCGGGCATTTCTGGAAGTCACCCATGAAGCAAACGCCGAATGGACAGCGTCTGATGCACAAATCGCTAAAGTTGCTGCTGATGCAGGCATGGATATCGAAACCACCAAGAATCAAATGTCCGGTTTTGTATTCCCGACCGCCGAAGAACAGCTAGCCACTTATTTTGGTGAGGGCGGTATTGCCGGACAAGCTGCTGAAAGCCTTGGTGTTGTCTTCAAAAAGTCAAACATCAGCAATTACAGTGGTAGCCTTGAAGCCGTTATCGACGGCTCATTCATGGAATAGGCCAATCCCAATTTTGAACAGGGTCTCTGCTGGAGACCCTGTTTTTTTAAGTTAATAATCAAAGATAAAACGGTTGATCACTTTATGTCTGATCTAGTTTGCAATAATTTATGTATGACCTTCACCGCACCGGGTAATGGCGCGGTTGTCGAAGCATTGAAAAATATTAATTTTACCCTCAAAAAAGGTGAATTGCTGTCGGTGTTAGGGCCATCGGGATGTGGTAAAACAACACTCCTGAACATGGTTGCCGGATTTTTGAATCCAACATCAGGCGATTTGCAACTGGGGGGCAATACCATCCGCGGCCCCGGTGTTGAACGCGGAATGGTGTTTCAGCAGGGCGCATTATTTGAATGGCTGACCGTTAGCAAAAATGTCGATTTTGGCCTGCGCATGAAAAATATGCCTGCGGCCGACAGAAAAAAACTGGTTGATAAATGGCTTGATATTGTCGGGTTGGCCGGATTTGGTGATACGCCAACCTATCAGCTATCGGGCGGTATGCAACAGCGTGTGGCACTGGCCAGATGTCTGGTAAATGATCCTGATCTGATTCTGATGGATGAACCGCTTGGCGCATTGGATGCCCTGACGCGGGAAAAAATGCAATCGCTTATTCTGGAATTGTGGAAAGAAACCGGCAAGACCATTATCATTATCACGCATTCGGTCGAAGAGGCATTATTGCTAGGTCAACGGCTGTTTGTCATGGCACCGCGACCGGGGCGGATTCATAAAGAATATCGTCTGGATTTTGCGGCTGAGGGGTTGAAGAGATCGCTTCGCGACATTAAACAGAAAGACGACTTTGCCAAGGTAAGAGAAGAAATCCTGACCATGATTTGGGATATGGAAGAGGAGATCATGGGCGGTGTTTGAGTGGATATCCTATCATCGGAGCGGCATTGCTGCTGTTGTTATTCTGGGGCTGGTCATCACTTTGTTGTGGTCGATCTATCATGGCGTTAAAACCGCCCGAATCAGAGAAAAAGAACAGGTATTTGGTGATCCTGAACGCACGACTGGCGGCTGGTACTGGGCGGTTTGTGGCGTGGCGACCATTTTGCTGTTATGGTTTTACTATTCATGGGGGATGGCACGCGCCTATTTCCCGAAAGCCGCGAATGAGCTTTGCCAGATTGCCAAAGTCCATGAATCCCTTTCGCCGATTGTTGCCCAGCTTCCTATCGGCTCGCGTTATTTCAAATCCACTGATCTAGTTGTCCGTAACAATGAACAGCTGGATGTGATTGAGGCTGAGTTTCCTGTTGATGCTTTTTCTGCACAAGAAGAAAAGCAGAT
>JAHEII010000045.1 GCA_024639485.1 Alphaproteobacteria bacterium | reverse complement strand
ATTCATCTGTTGATGACGGGTCTGTTCAGGTTGGTATTGAGGAAAGCAACTTTCTGGGGTCTGGTCGCGGTGTGCGGGCAAATATTGCCGTATCGGGAAGCAAATCGAATTTCCGACTAGGGATTACAGAACCGTATTTATGGGAAAGAAATCTTCGCGGAAGTTTGGATATTTTTCGTGACGAAGAAACCTATTCGGATGTAACGCTGGAAAAACAGGGTCTTGATACGTCAATCGGGTTTAGTGCCAATAATGATTACTACCATAGATATGGCTTTTCTCTGGCAGAAACCCAAACAACAACGACATCCTCAACTGCAACTTCCACCAGTGGTGACGAAGGCGCGCAATTAGTGTCTGAGATAGGCTATACTATCCAGCAGGATAAAAGAGATAGTAGATATGACCCACGCGATGGGTATTTCTGGCTTTTATCAAATAATTTTGCCGGTATTGGTGGTGATGTTCAGTACATAAAAACGACCATGGAAGCCCAGTATTTCTTGCCCTTTAACTTCAAACGCTTTGTTTTTGGTATTGGTGGTGAGATTGGTGTCATTGATGGTCTTGGCGAAAATGTGTCACGATCTAACCGCTTTGTTATTGGCGGCAAAAAGATTCGCGGCTTTGATGGTGATGGTATTGGCCCACGTGATACAGGTGATGATTCTGTTGTTGGCGGTAATCAGTATTATGCCGGAACACTGAACATCATATCTAATTATGGTCTTGATCCGGATTTAGGGCTACGCTGGACAGTGTTCTATGATTTTGGCTCTTTGTGGGGAACCGATTATCCCACCGGTGTCACTGGCGCAGATGATAATGATTTGCGATCATCTCTGGGTTATGGCTTTTTCTGGGATACGGCTATTGGGCCATTGTCTTTCTTCTGGTCAATTCCGCTTACTGAACAGAGTTATGATAAAACGCAGGAATTTCAATTCAGTATCGGAGGCCGTTTCTAATGCGTATCAAAATCCTCTTGCGGATACGGTATTTAAGCGGGGTTCTGCTGTCTGGCATCATGTTAGCCGGATTATTGCCAGCGGTTATATCAACGCCATCAATAGCCCAAGATACAACGAAAGCGGCGGTTAGTATTGCTATCATTGATATTAATGGCGTGCTGGAACAATCGACAGCTATCAAAAAAATACGAGCCATTATTGATGAAGAAAATAAGAAGTTTCTTGCCTCAACCGATGAAGAACAACAATCCCTTCGTTCTGAAGAACTGGAACTAGAAGCCCAGCGCGATATTCTCAGCGAAACCGAGTTTAACCTCCGGTTGAAGCAATTTCAGGATAGAGTAGCGGTATTACAACAGAAACTGCAGCTGCAGCGGCGTGAATTTGATGCATCATTACAGCAAGCTAATGAGCAATTGCGAAAGTTGCTTTATCAAATCATTGCCGAGATCACCAAAGAAAACGGCTACACCCTTGTTATACAAAAACAGAATATTGTGCTTTATGATCTGTCTATTGATATTTCAGACGAGGCCTTGTTGCGATTGAATGAGCGAACAAAGGATATGACGGTTACCTTTACTAATAAGGATAATTAATGGCCGGACATCACCATTACATTCATTCATCGGCTTTTCCTATCTCTGTTTCTGATGCGGTGGCGTTAATTGCAGGAGAACTAGTGCAAGGCGCACCGGATGCTATGATCACCCATGCGTCCATGCTTGATAACGCTACAAATGGTGCTGTGTGTTTTGCTGAAAATACCAAAGCTTTTGCCCGGATTGCCGATATAGCAGGTGTGACTTGTCTGACGAATCAAGACACGCTGGATCAGTTAACAGAGGCAGATAAGACAAAGCGCAAACATCCGCTGTTAATTATTATTGTTGATCGCCCCAAAGACCGTTTTGCCGTTTTGATGGCTTCACTTTATCCGGCCGCAAAATCCACTGGCCGGATACATACAATGTCATCCATTGCAGATGATGCCGTTATTGGCAAGAATGTTCAAATTGATGCTTTTGTTGCTATCGCAAGCAAAGCGGTCATTGGTGATAATAGTATTATTAAATCAGGGGCGGTTATCGGTGAAAATGTGATCATTGGTCAGAATGTATTGATCATGCCACAAGTGCATATTGAGCATGCCGCTATTGGTGATCATGTTCAGATTAGCCCGGGTTCTGTGATCGGGAACACCGGTTTCGGGATTAGTGGCGATGGCCAGAACCGGCTTGCGCCACATATTGGGAAGGTCATTATTGGTGATCATAGTTATATCGGTAGTCTGAATACGATTGATCGCGGCATGCTGGGGGATACCAGTATTGGGGCGCATGTTATGACAGATAGCCGATGCCATATCGCGCATAATGTTAAGATTGGAAAAGGCAATATTATCTGTGCTAAAGTTGGTTTTGCCGGTTCTGTGACGGTTGGTGAGCGGAATATTTTCGGCCCTGAGGTCAGCATTGCCAGCCATGTGACTATCGGATCAGGGAATCTGTTTGCCAGCAGGGGCGGGGTTACCAAAGATATCACTAATGGGCATGTTCTGGGCGGATTTCCGGCCGTTGCGATGGCCGATTATCGCCTGCAAGTAGCTGCTTTACGGCGCTTGGCGCGTGAACTTAAATCCAAAGCTGGAAAGGAATAGCCATGTCTGCTGATGACATTATTTTACACCATAATGATATTATAGATTTGATCCCGCACCGGTATCCATTCTTATTGGTGGATAAGGTCAGGATTACCACCCCCGGTGAAACAGCAATTGGCATTAAGGCGATTACTAGTACCGAGCCATATCTGGCAGGCCATTTCCCCGGACATCCTATTATGCCCGGTGTGCTGATCATTGAGGCAATGGCACAAACCGCTGGAGTTATGGTTGCCCATTCGCAAAAATCGGATACGGATGATGAGATGCATGTCTATTTTACCACGATAGAAAACGCCCGTTTTCGTGCGCCATCACGTCCGGGGGATTTGCTGGAATGCCATGTCAAGCGGACTGGTGGCCGGTCAACGCTCCATAAATTTGAAGCCGAAGCTTTTAATGATGGAAAAAAAGTGGCAAGTGCCAGTTTTTCAGCCATGCTGGTTGAACCCGGGAAATAGAGATGCCAATGCCGTCACATATTCATCCGACTGCAATTATTGCTGATGGTGCCATTATTGGTGAGAACGTAACAATTGGCGCAAATTGTTACATTGGCGCGAATGTTCAAATTGGAGACAACTCTGTTCTGCATCAATCTGTTGTGATTGATGGCCATACACAAATAGGGACAGGTAATCAGATATTCCCATTTGCCGTGCTTGGTATGGCACCACAGCATTTTCGTTATGCGGGTGAACCCTCAACATTGGTGATTGGTGATAATAATCAGATCAGAGAACATGTCAGCATGCATCCCGGAACAGCCGTTGATAACATGACAACATGCGTTGGCTCACATGGAATGTTCATGGCGGGATCACATATTGCCCATGATTGTGTGATAGGTGATCATGTGGTTATGGCTAATGGTGTACAGGTTGGTGGCCATGTTCATATTGGCGACCGGTGCTATATCGGTGCATTAGTTGGTGTTCATCCATTTGTTCGGGTAGGCAGAAATGTCATTATTGGCGGCTTGTCAAAGGTTGAACAGGATGTGATTCCCTTTAGCCGCATTAATGGTAATCCATGTTTTCTGGATGGTATTAATGTCATCGGGCTAGAGCGTAACGGATTTGACCGCGAAAGCATCAGGCATATTCGCGCGGCGTTCAAAGACATATTCAAAGCAGAGGGCGGTTTTGATGAACGCGTGGCACTAGCGATGAAAACCCATGCTGGTAATCAAAATGTTAAAGATATACTGGATTTTATAACCGCAAACGAAAAGAGACCAATCATGCAGGTCAAACGTCATGGGCAATCCTGATAAACTCATTGGCGTGATAGCGGCGGCCGGCGATATGCCGGTTATCCTGATCAATCAGTTGCGGTCAGAGGGATATGCGCCTTATGTCGTAGCTATTGAAGCCATGGCGGATGCGGTATTGCCAATGGCTGATGTTACCATCCGATTAGGGGCGGCTAAACAGATTATATCTGCATTCAAAGACGCCGGATGCAAGCAGATTATCATGACAGGTAAGTTTATCCGGCCAAGCCTAAGGCAAATCAAACCTGATCTGACAGGAGCTAAACTGGCCTTTAAAGCATTGGCATCAAGCGATAATGATGCGCTTCAGCTGATTGCTGAATTTCTTGCTGGCTATGATATTCATATGGCTGATCTTCATATTATTTTGCCAGATATTTTTGCTAAAGCCGGTGTTATGACTGGCAAAGCACCGAACAAGAAACAACAATCCAGCATTAACAAAGCGTTGGCTGTTCTGGATGCGCTTGGCGATTACGATGTTGGGCAGGCGATTATTGTCCAACAGCAACGTGTGCTAGCCGTTGAAGCCGCTGAGGGAACTAATGCCATGATAACCAGAGCTGGTGAATATAAATTGCCGGATTTATTGCCGCCCATTATGGTCAAGATGTTAAAACGTGGTCAGAATAAACGGCTTGATCCGCCAGTGATTGGCGCAGAAACCATCACATTAGCCGCCAGACAAGGCGTGACAATGATCGCAATAGAAACAGGCGGTGTTATTCTGGCTGATCGGGATGACTGTCTGGCCACGGCTAAACGCCTTGGGGTATCGCTGATCGGAGTTAAGGGGTGAGCCCGGAACACAATCTTTTTATTCTGGCGGGTGAACCATCTGCCGACCGGTTAGGCACAGCGGTCATGGCATCATTGCGCGGTAAAGCCAGATTTTTTGGCATGGGCGGGGATGGTATGATTGATGAAGGGCTTGATTCTATTGCACCTTCACATGCCTTGACCATTATCGGTCTGACCCAGATATTGAAAGCAATCCCCCGTGTATCGCGTCTGGCAAATACCCTGATAGATGAGATTTTGCGCCGCCGTCCTGATGCGATTATAACTATTGATAGCAAAGGGTTTTCTTTGCGCTTTGCCAAACGGCTTAAAAAGCGGATGGCTGAACACGGCTGGCAAGCGCCCATTATTCATGTGGTTGCCCCGACGGTGTGGTGCTGGGGGAAATGGCGGGCAAAACCGTTTGCGACCGTGATGGATAAACTATTATGCCTGTTTCCGTTTGAACCTGCCTATTTTGCAACATATAGCGATCATGCCGAATATGTCGGGCATCCGCTGCTTGAACGGAATGTCCCTGATAAATCCACGGCAAGACAGGTCTTACATATAAGCCATGATGCGCGGGTTCTGGTGCTTTTACCCGGTAGCCGGAATAGTGAGATAAAACAATTGATGCCGGTGATGTTAGCCGCCCAGCAACGACTGAAAGCGAAATATCCTGATTTGCAGACGATTTTACCAGTGTCATCACATGTCGCCCCCAGAGTAAAAGCCATGTGTGCCAATCATGCGGATATTACACTGGTTGATGGTGATGGTCAGACCATGACGGCATTGGCGGCTGGCGATGTCGGGGTCATCTGTTCTGGTACGGTAACTCTGGAATCGGCAATGACTGGATTGCAAGGCATAGTGGTTTATAAACCGGATTGGTTTTCCATGTTTATCGGCTGGCTGTTGGCTGATCTGGATAAAATTGTTCTGGCTAATGTGTTAACCAACGAAAAGCTCTATCCGTTGCTATTATGGCGCAAAGTCACGGCGGATGCGTTAACGGATGCCGCTATTCATGGCTTTGAGCATCCCGAACATAGCCAGAATATCAGTCAGGCCATTAAGAAAGTCATTTCCGCAAATGCTGATCAACAATTTGGGGCATCGACAGCAAAGGCTATCTTGAGCAGTATCGTTGATGCCAGCCCTTCGTGATTAATCTCTATCCGTGATCGGTATATATGATTTTTGATCAGGGCCGGTATATAGCTGGCGGGGGCGACCAATCCGTTGCATTGGGTCTTCAATCATTTCTTTCCATTGCGATACCCAGCCAACTGTTCGCGCCACAGCAAACAGAACGGTGAACATGGATGTCGGGAAACCCATCGCTTTCAGGATAATGCCAGAATAGAAATCAACATTCGGGTATAGCTTTTTCTCAATGAAGTAGCTGTCCTTTAATGCAATTTCTTCCAGTTCAAGGGCAATTTCCAGCAGAGGATCATTGTTCATACCAAGCTGTTTTAGTACTTTATGACATTCCTCACGCATGACTTTAGCGCGTGGATCAAAATTTTTGTAAACGCGATGACCAAACCCAAACAGCCGGAACGGATCATTTTTATCACGGGCACGTTTGATGTAATCCGGAATGTTAGACCGATCACCAATTTCTGCCAGCATATCCAACACCGCTTCATTAGCGCCGCCATGTGCTGGCCCCCATAGCGCCGCAATCCCCGCCGCAATACAGGCAAACGGATTAGCACCTGATGATCCGGCAAGACGAACCGTTGAGGTAGATGCGTTTTGTTCATGATCAGCGTGTAGAATAAGGATTTTATCCATAGCTGATGCCAGAACAGGATTAATCACATAATCCTCGGTCGGAACAGCAAAGCACATATGCAGGAAATTTTCAGCATAGGTCAGATTGTTTTTCGGATAATTAAAAGGCTGGCCATTAGAATATTTGAATGCCATTGCCGCCAATGTCGGCATTTTTGCAATCAGCCGCCGCGATGCAACCATCCGCTGAATAGGGTCGCTGATATCGGTGGAATCATGATAAAAAGCAGAAAGCGCCCCTGTCACGCCGCACAGAATTGCCATAGGATGTGCATCACGCCGAAAGCCACGGAAAAAGCTGTTGATCTGCTCATGTACCATGGTGTGATGGGTGATAGCATGATCAAACTCATGTTTTTCTTCGCTATTCGGTAACGTGCCGTTTAAGAGCAGATAGCAGACTTCGAGGAAGTCGCTTTTTTGTGCTAGCTCATCAATGCTGTATCCCCCATGCATCAGCTGGCCTTTATCGCCATCAATATAAGTCAGGCGCGATTTACAGGACGCGGTTGCCATGAAGCCGGGATCAAACGTAAAATAACCTAATTCTGTTTGCAGTTTTCGAATGTCAATAACGGGATTGCCAACTGTACCCTGCATGATAGGTAGCTCAATCGTTTTGCCTGTTTCGCTGTCGGTGACGGATACTGTTCTATTTGTCATTGTGATAAACCAGAGGTTAGGGTGTTCTAAGAGTTGGCATTATATAGATTAGATCGGGTTTTGGCAAACTGTGTTAAGCCGGAGCACGACCTGTTCCTGTCCTAATACGGTTAATAACAGGCCAATATCAGGTGCCTGACGGGTTCCGGTTAAAGCTACCCGAAGCCCGGGGCCGATATCACGCATTTTTAATTCCTGTACCGCCAGCCATTCTGAAAACCATGTTTTCACGGCTTCTATATCGGCTAATCCATCCGGATAGTCATTGGCCAGACGTTGCAACCGTTCCAGCATATCAGCATTCAGCAAGGGGATTGCATCATCTTCAATAGGTGGCGGTGTATTGATCATCGCAAAACCGGCCATTGCCGGTAAATCGGTGATCAGATTTGCACGTTCCTTTATTGCTGGCGCAAGCAGACGAAGCCGGTGCTTGATTTCATCTGAAAGGGGTTCAGTGGTAATCAGCTGTATTAGATCATCATCTGGCATCTGTGCCAGATACTGGCTGTTTAATGCGGTTAGCTTATCTGTATCAAACCGGGCAGGCGATTTGCCAACGCCGTCCAGATCAAACCAGTCAATCGCCTGATCACGGCTAATCATTTCATCATCGCCATGGCTCCACCCTAATCGCATGAGATAATTATTCACGGCTTGTGGCAGAAAACCCATATCGCGATAGGCCGTAACGGATAGCGCGCCATGACGTTTTGATAATTTAGCACCATCAGCGCCATGGATTAACGGAATATGTGCATAAACCGGTTGCGGCCATCCCATAGCCTCAATCATTTTTTGCTGGCGGAACGCATTGTTCAGATGATCATCACCGCGAATAATGTGCGTGACCCCCATATCATGATCATCAACAACCACGGCCAGCATATAGGTAGGCGTGCCATCACTACGCAACATTACCAGATCATCCAGCTGTTGATGCTGAACGGTGACATCGCCCTGCACCGCATCCGGTATAGTGGTGGCGCCGCTTTCCGGCATTTTCAAACGTACCACATAAGGCGCATCAGGCGCATCTGCGGCGGTTTTATTCCGCCATGGTGAGCGGATAGGATGGCCAATTTTCCGCGCTTCTTCACGCATCTGGGTTAATTCGTCAGGGCTGAGATAACAGCGATAGGCAAGTCCCTGTTCCAGCAAATGATGGGCGACTTCAGCATGTCTTTCCATGCGGCTAAACTGATAAACAGGGGCTTTATCACCAGCTAGATCAAGCCAGTTCAATCCGTCATGGATAGCGGCGATTGCATCATCGGTGGAACGTGCCCTATCGGTATCTTCCACCCGCAACAGATAGGTTCCGCCATGATGTCGGGCGAATAAATAATTGAATAATGCCGTCCGCGCACCGCCAATATGAAGATATCCAGTGGGCGAGGGGGCAAATCGGGTGATCACGCTCATAAAATATTAACCTTTATGGTTTAAAGTGAAGTCATGACACATAACACGCCCGAAGAAAAATCACCAGCCACGACAGCTGATATTACGAAATCATCATGGTTGGAAGACCCGTTGCCAGCGGCCGTTCATTTTCGGCATGGATGGTCATTAACCGTGGCCTTTCTGCTGGCTATTGGCGTGATCACTGGTCAGATCATGATGCTTGATATTCTGCCATCGCGTCTGCTTTGGGATCAAGGTCGCATGCTTGGCAATCTGGTGCTTGGCTTTGCCGGATTGGGCGCAAGTGTTACTGGCCTGCTATTGTGGTATGGCTGGTTAAGAATATGCAAATTGCTGGCTGTTATCGTGCTGATTTCAACAGGCATGGGCGTGCTTATTCATGACCGGAGTCATTTGCCGGAACTGGTTATGCTTCCGGATCATCCGGTGATGGTTAATCTGATCATTACCGAAAGCCAGCGATACAGAACTAACCGCCAGCAGATCAAGGCGCGGATTGCCCCTGAAGACCCATTATATGCGGTCACATCTACCCATCTGGTCAGGCTGATTGTGCCAGATGATATAGATACGCTCTATCCGGGGTATCATATAACAGCAGAAGTAAGTTTTCAGCCGCTTTTGCCGCAATTGTTGCCCGGCGGTTTTGATTTTACAGAACATGCTCTGCGTCAGAATATTGTTGCCGGTGGTTTTGTCCGGTCGGTGCATGGCATAGACGACCTCGGGACATACCGGTTTGCCCGTATGCGGCGTGGATTTCAGGAAAATCTTTATGCTGTTATGGATACCGAATGGGCGGCACCTATTGCGTCGGCTTTATTGCCGGGGTTACGGGCATCTATTCCGGCAGAATTAAGAGAAGCATGGCGCGGCGCCGGATTGGCGCATTTGCTGGCTATTTCCGGACTGCATATGATGCTGGTATGCGGTATTATTATGGGACTGGTGCGGGTGATCACGGGATTAAATCCAGTCTTTTTCAGTCATGTGTCGGGGTTTCGTGTGGCCGCCATCACTGCCTTGCCGCTATGTCTGTTCTATCTGATATTTGCCGGTATTCCTGTTAGTGCGTTACGCGCCTTCATCATGCTTGGGCTAGCCTTGATTGCGGTTTATATGTCACGTCGAGGTATTACTC
>JAHEII010000038.1 GCA_024639485.1 Alphaproteobacteria bacterium | reverse complement strand
ATCGCTTTATGGCGATTACCGTAGATTAATTTCTATAAAATAATTCTCACAGAATAATCAAAACCCTGTTTTGAAAACATAGCAAGCCGCCCTGATATGATCATATCGGGGCGGTTTTTTAGATTAGACAGAAAACCGCAAATGATAGACAAGCAGGGATTGATAGCGTATCTGAAATCATATGATGCCTCATTATGATATGATATGTCTTGCTGGCCCCACGGCAAGTGGTAAATCCGGTCTGGCAGTGGCCATAGCACAACAATGTAATGGCGCCATTATCAATGCCGATTCCATGCAAGTTTATGCCGGAATACCCATTATTTCTGCCGCACCGGATGAAACAGAACAAAACGGTGTTCCGCATTATCTGTTCGGGCAAATTGATCCTGCACAGCGCTATTCGCAAGCTGATTGGTTGAAGGCGGCAACCGACGCGGTGGCCAGTATACGGGCGAATGGGCAAATCCCCATTCTGGTTGGCGGTACGGGATTTTATTTTAAAGCCGCCACCGAAGGCATTGTTCCCATGCCGGACATCAGTTCAGACGTAAAAGTACAGGCGCAAGCCATGCTGAATGAAGCCGGTAACCAAGGGCTTCACGCCAGACTGGCTGAGATTGATCCTGATCTCGCTGCACGGCTAGAGCCAGGTGATAGCCAGCGGGTTTTGCGCGGCATGGAAATCTGGCTTGCCAGTCATATACCGCTTAGCAAATGGCAAAAAGGGGTGGCTAAGGGAAGGCTGTTAGGGCGACCGCTTTCTGTTTACCTAAGGCCACCGCGTGATATGCTTTACCGGAAAATTAATTCACGGTTTGAGCAGATGGTTGAGCATGGCGCAATCGATGAAATATCAGCATTGCATGCCCGAAAGTTGGATGAAACCCTGCCAGCAATGAAGGCCGTGGGCGTGCGCCCTATTTTGGATATGCTGAAGAATATTATAAATAAAGAAAAGGCGATTGAATTGGCACAACGGGATAGCCGCCGCTATGCCAAACGGCAATTCACATGGTTTGACCATCAGTATAATGCGGATGTGGTTATTGATTATTTTCCCGAAGATGAGCATAAGGAAAGGGCGATTCACACCGTTTTGAGTAATTTTCAAAAAGAGTTTGTTTAAAAAACTTGTTAAAAATTAGTTTTTTCACTTGACCTCAATCGGTGGATATGGAACTAAACATATAAGAACTCTCAGAGTTTTTGCTATTTTCATCGTATGACAAATCCATCAAGGCTTCTGAAGCTGGAAGTCCGGTGGATAAATGACATTTTTTTTTGAGGCATATGCCAGCCATGGCTACATCAACAGACAATTCCGCCACACCATCCGATCTGGATGGGGATCAAATGACCACCAATGGCGCAGACGCTATTTTGCGTGTGCTTGAGGATTTAGGTGTTGAGGTCATATTTGGCTATCCGGGCGGCGCCGTTCTGCCGATTTATGATGCGCTTTTCCAGCGCAATTCTATCCGTCATATCCTTGTCCGCCATGAGCAGGCAGCGGTTCATGCTGCCGAAGGTTATGCGCGTTCTACCGGCAAGATCGGGGTCGTTCTGGTCACGTCAGGGCCGGGGGCAACTAATGCTGTAACAGGTCTAACCGATGCATTGATGGATTCCATTCCTGTTCTATGTTTAACGGGGCAGGTGCCAACCCATCTGATTGGTAATGATGCCTTTCAAGAAGCAGATACCGTAGGCATTACGCGCCCATGTACGAAGCATAATTATTTGGTGAAGAAATCCGAAGACCTGATCCCTTCGCTTTATGAAGCGCATCACGTGGCTACATCAGGTCGTCCGGGGCCGGTTGTTGTTGATCTGCCTAAAGATATTCAATTAGCCGAAATCACGATGGAATACATGAAACCATCGAAAGAAAAGGCAACGATGCGCTATCGTCCGTCTGTAACGCCTGATGCTGATGCTATCCGCCAAGCCGCAGACATGCTGGTTGCCGCGAAAAAGCCTATTATTTATGGTGGTGGCGGTATTATTAATGCTGGAGATAAGGCATCGGAATTATTGCGTGAGCTGGTGGATATTACCAAATTCCCGACAACACTTACCCTGATGGGATTAGGCGCTTTGCCATCCGAAGACCCGCATTTTCTTGGGATGCTGGGCATGCACGGCACATACGAAGCCAATATGACCATGTTCCATTGTGATGTTATGTTGAATGTTGGTGCGCGTTTTGATGATCGGGTGACTGGCCGGACATCCGGTTTCTCTCCGGCTTCTAAGAAAATTCATATTGATATTGATAAATCATCTATCAATAAAAACATCACTGTTGATCTGGGGATTATTGGTGATGCGGCTATTGCGCTGGATATGCTGGTTGCTGAAATCAAAACACGCAAGGCAAAGATCAATAAAGACGCGGTATCCGCGTGGTGGAAACAAATCGAAGAATGGCGCGCCGTGCGTTGCCTTGATTATGATCAAAGCGGCGATATTATCAAACCGCAATATGCTATTCACCGGTTGTGGCAAATGTCAAAAGATAGAGACGTTTATGTCACGACTGAGGTTGGTCAGCATCAAATGTGGGCGGCGCAGTATTTTGGTTTCAACAATCCGAACCGCTGGATGACATCCGGTGGATTGGGCACCATGGGTTATGGCTTGCCAGCGGCGATGGGCGTTCAGGTTGGCCATCCGGATAAAACCGTAGTTGATATTGCAGGTGAAGCCTCTTTCATGATGAATATGCAGGAAATGTCAACGATTGCGCAATATAATCTGCCGGTCAAAATCTATATCATTAATAACGAATGGATGGGCATGGTGCGGCAATGGCAACAGCTGATTCACGGCGGTCGCTATTCGGAAAGCTATTCACAATCCCTGCCTGATTTTCAGAAACTGGCAGAATGTTTTGGCATGAAAGGCCTGATGGCTGAACATGTGAATGATCTGGATGGTGTTATCACAGAAATGCTGGATACCCCGGGGCCGGTTCTGGTTGATGTCAGGGTAGCAAAAGAAGAAAACTGTTTCCCGATGATCCCGTCTGGGGCGGCTCATAACGAAATGCTGCTTGGGCCTAATGATAAAGCAGCAAAACCGGTTTCAGAAGAAGGCATGGTTCTGGTTTAGACCAAACGTGAATGATATCAAATGTCAAACTCCATGATGCAAGATGAAGTCCGCCATACCCTGTCCATCCTCGTTGATGATGAACCGGGGGTTCTGGCGCGTGTTATCGGTCTGTTTTCAGGCCGTGGATACAATATCGAAAGCCTGACCGTTGCCGGCGTTGATAAACAACAACAGCTATCGCGTATTTCTATTGTAACCCGTGGCACACCATTGGTGATCGAACAGGTGAAAGCACAGCTTGACCGAATTATTCCGGTTCATTCGGTCAGGGATTTGACCGAACAGGGTCGGCATATTGAACGTGAACTGGCGCTGATTAAAATTTCAAATACCGGTGAAGCCCGTATCGAAGCGCTTCGCATCGCTGATACGTTCCGAGCCAGCACGCTGGATAGTACGCTTGCGTCTTTTGTCTTTGAAATTACAGGCAGTAGCTCTAAGATCACCGCATTTATCGAACTCATGCGTTCGCTGGGTGAAGTAGAGGTATCACGAACCGGAGTTTCGGCTATTTCAAGAGGATCAAATATCGATATGCCTATCCAGCACCATATTGATATGAAATAATTACACACACCAATTGACCTAATAAGGGGAGAAAATACATGCGCGTTTATTATGATAGAGATGCTGACGTCAATCTCATCAAATCCAAAAAGATTGTTATTGTCGGATACGGCAGTCAGGGTCACGCCCATGCCGCCAATCTCAAAGATAGTGGCGCCGCTGATGTTGTGGTTGCCTTGCGCGAAGGGTCAGCATCTGCACCAAAGGCGCAAGAAGCCGGATTTAAAGTCATGAATGTAGCCGAAGCTGCCGCGTGGGGTGATGTTATCATGCTACTGACACCGGATGAATTGCAGGCCGATATCTATGAGCAGGATATTGCCGGAAATATCCGTTCTGGTGCGGCGCTTGCTTTTGCCCATGGTTTGAATGTGCATTTTGATCTGATTGTGCCTGCTAAAGATATTGACGTGATTATGATCGCCCCCAAAGGCCCCGGCCATACGGTGCGCGGTGAATATGTCAAAGGCGGCGGCGTGCCATGCTTACTAGCCGTGCATCAGGATGCGTCCGGTAATGCCCATGACGTTGGCCTATCCTATGCTTCAGCTATTGGTGGCGGTCGTTCTGGCATTATCGAAACATCATTCAAACAAGAATGTGAAACCGATTTATTCGGTGAACAAGCCGTGCTTTGTGGCGGTTTATGTGAGCTGATCAAGGCTGGTTTTGATACGCTAGTTGATGCCGGTTATGATCCTGAAATGGCTTATTTTGAGTGCTTGCACGAAGTTAAGCTGATTGTTGATCTGATCTATGAAGGCGGCATCGCCAATATGAATTACTCGATTTCCAACACAGCGGAATACGGTGAATATGTATCCGGCCCACGTGTGATTACAGATGACACCCGCAAAGCCATGCGTGAAATTCTCGCTGATATTCAGTCTGGCAAGTTTACCCGTGACTGGATGCTGGAAAATAAAGCGCGTCAATCATCGTTTAAAGCAACCCGTCGCCAGCATGCTAGCCACCGGATCGAAGCCGTTGGTGAAACCCTGCGCGGAATGATGCCATGGATTGGCGCAAACCGGCTGGTTGATAAGTCTAAAAACTAAATATGATCTTGTGGCTGGATTTAGCCACATTTCTGTATTAAAACAAAGTATCCAGCTCGGTTGAGTTGGATACTTGTGTTTAGGGAAAGATTAAACACAAGCTCTGTCAAAGATTTTTATAAGAGGGCGGCATTGCCGTTTAGCCAATATGTTCAACATGATACGCGGACTATTTTCCAATGATCTGGCCATTGATCTTGGGACAGCTAACACGCTTGTTTATGTGCAGGGTCAGGGTATCATTCTCAATGAACCATCGGTTGTTGCTATTGCACAGGTAAAAGGCAAACAACAGGTGCTGGCAGTTGGTGACGAAGCCAAGGAAATGCTGGGTAAAACTCCTGGCAATATTCGGGCTATCCGCCCCATGGCTGATGGTGTTATTGCCGATTTTGAAGTCGCCGAAGAAATGATCAAGCATTTTATCCGCAAAGTGAACGGCAAGATGCCTCTATCCAGCCCACGGGTGATTATCTGTGTGCCATCCGGATCAACAGCTGTAGAACGCAGAGCCATTCAGGAATCAGCAGAATCCGCTGGTGCCAGACGCGTATATCTGATCGAAGAACCTATGGCGGCGGCTATTGGTGCCGGTCTGCCGGTGACAGAACCGTCGGGGTCTATGGTGGTTGATATCGGTGGCGGCACGACTGAGGTTGCTATCCTGTCGCTAGGTAACATTGTTTATGCTCATTCTGTTCGGGTTGGCGGTGATAAGTTTGACGAAGCACTGATCAGCTATATGCGCCGGACGCATAATCTGTTGATTGGGGAATCCACAGCGGAACGGATCAAAAAAGAAATTGGCGTGGCCTTAAAACCACAAGGATCAAGCGGCCGGAAAGAAAATGTTCGTGGCCGCGATCTGGTAAACGGAGTGCCAAAAGAAATTATCATTACCCAGTCGCAAGTCGCTGATGCGTTGTCGGATTCCATCCGCCAGATTGTTGAGGGTGTTAAGGTTGCACTGGAACAAACGCCACCTGAACTGGCGGCTGATATTGTGGAAAAAGGGATTGTTCTAACCGGTGGTGGCGCTTTGCTGAACGAAATTGATACGGTCATCAGAGAAGCAACAGGTCTGCCGATATCTATTGCGGATGATCCGTTGACATGTGTTGCGCTAGGAACAGGACGTTGTCTTGAAGAAATGAAAACGCTTCAGAACGTGCTGGTAGGCGCCTATTAGAGGAAACGGTATTGGCAAAGATAACGACGGATCGCAAGAAAGGTCGTCGATCAGCCGGTCTTTTTACCCATCTGATCATTTTTGTTACCTGCGTTGTGCTTATGCTAGCCGGTAAAGCAGATATTTCTGCCATGAACTCCGTTCGCGGAGTTATTGCCGGATTTTTCACACCAATTGCTGAGGTCGTAAGCGTTCCATTCCGCGCCATTGGCATTATGGTTGACGGCATTGGTAATATTACCCAGATGCGCGAAGAAAATATCCAGCTCAAAGAAGACGTAAGGCAATTGCACCGCTGGCAAAACGAAGCTGATATGCTATTGGCGGAAAACCGGCAATTACGCGCTTTGAGTGATTTTCCGCCGCCCATTGGGATGCAATCTATTTCTGCCAGAATTGTTGCTATCAATGCTGATAGTTTTGCCCATTCTGTGATGATAAACGCCGGTGCCAAGCAGGGCATCCGGAAAGGTGCAACCGTTGCTACCGAAGACGGGCTAGTTGGTATTGTAGTTGATGTTGGCCATTTTTATGCGCAAGTTTTGCTGATTACTGATCTCAATGCCATGGTTCCTGTCATTTTGTCAGATACATCATGGCCAGCGGTTGCCGGTGGAAATAACTCATATACCCTTGATTTGCGATTTGTTCCGCATCAGGCCGAACCGGAAGCAGGCATGCTGGTACAAACATCTGGTCATGGCGGTGTTCTGCCAGCGGGATTGCCGGTTGGCCGGATCATTCAGGTAACCGAAGATCATATCCGGATTAAGCCCATTGTTGATTTTCAACGGCTTCGTTTTGTGACGGTATTCATGTGGCCAGAAGATAACGATATGCCGTCTGATGATATCTTAACCCAGAGCTATTCACCGCTTCCTAAACAGGAAAGTGAGTTTAGTCTGGAAGGCATCAACGCACTAGGCCAGCGCACTGGTGATGCCGCAGGAGAGGATCAGTAAATCATGGTTATCTCTCTGACTTCCGGTCATTCTACATTGCCACATCAAATGATGGTTGCCAGCGTGTTTTTCCTGCTCATCATGGTGGAATCCTCGCTTGGTTATTTTTCGTTTTTCCATGGAGCTACGCCTAAGCTGATCATAGCGATGGTTTTTCTGATGGCTATTTTTAATAAGGAAGATATTCATCTGGCGAATCTGGTATTGATAGGCATTATATTTGACAGTTTGCAAGGCGCCCCGCTTGGCTATACGTCATCCATCATGGTGCTGGTCAATATGATAGGAACTATCGGGAAACGCCGGTTTAGTGATACACCCATGTCTTATTTATGGTTGGATTTTGCGATGGTCATGGGGTTGGTAATGGTCTATTGCTGGGTTTGTATTTGTGTTTATTATCAGTCGCTTCCAGCCGTAGGGCCGCTGGTTTTCCAGTATAGCTCAACGGTATTACTTTTTCCGGTGATGGTTTTAATCTATCAGGGCATACAATATCTGGTTGAAATGGTGAGTCGGCTGAAATGATCACACGCAAGGCCAAACAGTTTGATCGTTCTTTGTCACGCCGCGCCTTGCTCATTGGTGGCGGTCAGGCATTGGTGACATCTGTGCTGGTTGGGCGTTTGTTTTATTTACAGGTGCTTGAATCCAGCGAATACGAAGCTCTGTCTGATCGTAACCGGTTTGATTATGTCATTATGCCGCCGTCACGCGGACGCATTTTTGATGCCAAAGGCCGTTTGCTAGCCGGAAATGCAGAAGCATATGCGCTGAATATTGTCCCGAAATTAACCAAAGATTTATATGCATCATTGCGTACATTATCCGAACTGGTACGGCTGGATGATGAGCTGATTGTCGAATTGATGGATAGAGCAAAAGAACAGCCATCCTTTTTACCACTAACGATCAGAGACGACTTGACCCAACGTGAGGTAGCACGCGTGGTGGTGCGAACACCTGAATTGCCGGGGGTTAGCTTTGACCGCATTGAAAAACGGATTTATCCGCAGGGATTACTAACAGGACATCTGACGGGATATGTTGGCCGTGTAACGAAAGAAGATATCGAACAGGGTAGAGCGCATCCACAGCTGGTAAATATCCGTAATGGAAAATCCGGTATTGAATACGCATTCGAACAAGATTTGCGCGGTGAGCCGGGGCGTGAGCAGATTCTAGTCAACGCATTAGGCCGGCCAATCAAGAAATCAGTAAAAGAACAGCCCGTTTCAGGGAAAGATATTAATCTGACTATTGATATCAACCTGCAATCCTATGCGGCCAGTATTCTAAAGCGGGGAAAGAACACCCCGCTTTCTACCAGCTCGCCAAAAGTCCAGCGCGCTGTAGCTGATAATCCTGAACTATCCCGTATACTGGCATCATCTGATGGTCAGGTTTTTGAAGATGCCTTAGGTCGTGTTGTCCCGCCGGAAACAGGATCAGTTATTGTGATTGATATTCATACTGGCGCGATTAAAGCCATGGTTTCAACGCCCACCATTGATCCGAATGTTATGTCGGGACGGATTAGCCATAAAGAGTGGGATACTCTGATTAATCATCCGCGCACGCCGCTGCTTGATCGCTGTATAAAGGGCCAATATGCACCGGGGTCTACTTTTAAGATGGTGGTTGCGCTTGCCGCATTAGAAGCCGGTATTATTACCGATAGCTCACAATTTTTCTGTCCGGGTCATAAAGAGCTGGGAAATGCCAAATTCCATTGCTGGAACAAACATGGCCACGGGCGGGTTAATGTCATAGAAGCGCTGGAACAATCCTGTGATGTGTTTTTTTATGAGCTGGCCTTAAAAACCGGCATCAAGCGAATATCCGCAATGTCGAAACGCTTTGGGCTAGGTGATGATACCGCCATTACGATACCGGGTGAAAAATCAGGGCTTATTCCTGATAAAGCGTGGAAACAGAAACACATTGGTGAGGTATGGACACCGGGCGAAACGGTGGTTGCATCAATTGGGCAGGGCTATGTTCTGGCTACCCCTATTCAACTAGCGGTGATGACAGCACGCATAGCTCAAGGCAAAAACCGGATTAAACCGGTCATGCGTGAAAATGAAATCGTGTCCGATTTTGATCCAATTGGCGTTTCAGCCGCATCAATGGATATTATCCACCGTGGAATGAACGCGGTTGTAAATGGTAAAAAAGGTACTGCCCGAAATTACAAACTTGATCTGGATGGTATTGCCATGGCTGGTAAAACCGGCACTGTTCAGGTTAAGCGTATCACCAAAGCCGAACGTGAGCGCGGTATTGTTGATAATATGGATAGACCGTGGAAGTTTAGGGATCATGCGCTATTTACCGGATATGCGCCGCTGGATGATCCGAAATATGCTATTGCGGTTGTTGTTGAACATGGTGGTAGCGGATCAAGCGGTGCCGCCCCGATTGCACGTGATATTCTGACCTATATATTTGAGCAGGGCATATGAAACAGCTGATCCAGCCACGGCATAAACCGACCTTCAACGTGCCATTACAAAGCCAGAATAGTGGTGATAAACACTGGTTCTGGACAACTCCGTGGCTAATGCTTCTGGTGGTTGGGTTAATAGGCATGGTCGGGGTGCTGGCATTATATTCGGCGGCGCATGGGGCGTGGAAACCATGGGCAATGATGCATGCTATCCGGCTTGGCATAGGTTTTATTCTGATGCTGGTCGTGGCCATGTTCCCGATACATTTTTTCAGACGATATGCGGTTGTCTGGTGGGGATTAGCGGTGGTTATGCTTGCCGTGCTTGAGATGATTGGTACCGGTAAAGGCGTGCAGAGATGGTTTTCTATTAGCGGGTTTAACTTACAGCCATCGGAGCCTGCTAAACTGGCTGTACTCATTATGTTAGCTACATATTTCCATAATATATACGCAGATT
>JAHEII010000032.1 GCA_024639485.1 Alphaproteobacteria bacterium | reverse complement strand
GATTGATGTTCAGGCCATGCCGGTAGATGACATATGGGAACCTGTTGCCTTGCCACCGCGACCCGCCTATCAGCCGGATATGATTGCCGCCGCCGCACAGATGCTAACCCATGCCAGCAATCCGCTGATCATGGTGGGTGGCGGGGCTACCCATGCCGCACAGGATATCCGCACCATTGCCGAATGTCTGGGCGCCATTGTTACCACCTCAACCGCTGGCAAGGGCATTGTGCCAGATGATCACCCGCTATCGCTATCCGCCGGAGTTGTTACCAAAGACGGCCATAATATCATTTCATCAGCTGATGTGATTCTTGCTGTTGGAACAGAACTGGCAGAAACAGACAGCTTTGCCGGTGCGCTTCATATTCCGGGTCAGATTATACGGGTTGATATTGATCCGCTTAAATTAAGCGATCAACATCCGGCAACTATTGGCATTGTATCTGATGCGGCGGTGGCTATGGCCGCGCTCAAAGACGCCTGCGCAGGGCATGTGGAACAGATTAGCACAAAGAATGCCGCTATTGTTGCCGCGACCAAAGCCGCTATCATGAGCAAGCTGAACGCATCCGAAAAACAACATTCACGACTATTACAGCTGATGCGCGGATGTTTGTCTGA
This sequence comes from Alphaproteobacteria bacterium, assembly GCA_024639485.1. Taxonomy (GTDB): domain Bacteria; phylum Pseudomonadota; class Alphaproteobacteria; order Puniceispirillales; family UBA1172; genus UBA12202. The sequence goes on along the minus strand of JAHEII010000032.1, from coordinate 9,213 downwards.
TCATGCCATTATATCAAATGACGCGTGCCAGATTGCCTATACAGGAACATTCGCCATGCCATCACGCGCTCCGCGATCATGGTTTTTTCCAGCCGGATATTGCGCGCTTGGTAATGCTTTACCGAATGCTATCGGTGCAAAAATGGCTAAACCGGATCATGATGTGGTTACGGTGGTTGGTGATGGCGGATTTATGTTCACCATGCCGGAATTGATGGTTGCCGCCGAACACAACATGCCCTTACCTGTTATTGTCTGGGATAATGGCGGCTACAAACAGATCAGGGATGATATGGATGACCGCAATATTCCGCGTATAGGGGTTGAAGGCATGCGTCCTGATTTTGAATTACTGGCGAAAGCCTGTCATTGTGATTTTATTGCCCCCAAGGATGCAGACAGCTTCACCGCCGGATTGACTCATGCACTAGCGGCCAGTCGGCCAACGCTTATCCATATCTGTGAAAACGATGATTGGTTATGTGAATAATCGTTGTTATCGAAATGTTAATTTTTTGTCGAAAAATTAATATCTAGTGATAGAATCTGGGCGAAGGTATTATCAGATAGACAGAATATAAACAGGATAACAATATGTGTGGCATTGTTGGACTTTTCTTGAAAGACGACGCATTAAAACCTCAACTGGGTGAAATGCTTAGCGCGATGTTGATCACCATGACTGATCGCGGCCCTGATAGCGCCGGCATAGCCATTTATGGCGATGAAACCGCCGGCCAGACAAAAATTACTGTTCAATCCGGTACGCCGGATAGCGATTTTCCAGCACTGGAAAAACATATCCAAGACCAGACCCATCTGGCCAAGGATAAGCTGAGCTTTACCATGCGTGACACCCACGCAGTGATTGTAGCGGCAGAAACCGATAAAGATCATATTCTGACGCTTATCCGGGATAACCATCCGAATATCCGGGTGATGAGCCAGGGGCAAAGCATTGAGATTTATAAAGAAGTCGGACTACCCAAAGATGTGGTAGAACGCTTTGCGTTAACTCAAGCCACCGGAAGCCACGGCATTGGCCATACCCGCATGGCCACCGAATCGGCCGTTACCACATTAGGCGCGCATCCGTTTTCAACAGGTAGTGATCAATGCCTTGTTCATAATGGTTCATTATCCAATCATAATATGATGCGCCGCAAATTGCGCGCCGAGGGCGTGAATATTCAAACCGAAAATGATAGCGAAGTCGCCGCCGCCTATTTATCCGCACGGATGAGCGAGGGCGAAACTCTGGGTGAGGCGTTGACATCCGGATTGAATGATCTGGACGGATTTTTCACATTTGTTGTTGGAACAAAAACCGGTTTTGGTGTTTTGCGTGATCCCATTGCCTGCAAACCTGCGGTCATGGCAGAAACCGATGCCTATGTTGCTTTCGGGTCTGAATATCGGGCATTGGTAAATCTGCCAGATATCGATCTGGCCAGAGTCTGGGAACCTGAACCAGCAGAAGTCTATTTCTGGAGCCATTAGAACATGACAACTATTGATATAACCGAACAGGGGTTGCGGTATCTGAACGAAACTCTGCAACAGCAATCCGCAGGTACCAATCAGAAAGAATGGGATATTATCAATCCACGCGGAAGCCATGCTATCGCGGTTGGATTGGATGCGCCTATTCAAGTCACGGTTAATGGATCAACCGGATATTACTGTGGCGGTATGAACAAACAGGCCAGCATCACCATCAAAGGTTCAGCCGGCCCCGGCGTGGCCGAAAACATGTCATCCGGCATGGTTGTCGTCGAAGGCGATGCCAGCCAGTATGCTGGGGCAACCGGTCGGGGCGGCACATTGGTCATTCGCGGCAATGCTGCCTCACGTTGTGGCATATCCATGAAAGGCATTGATATTATCGTTGCCGGAAATATTGGCCACATGTCCGCGTTCATGGCCCAGAAAGGCAATCTGGTAGTGCTAGGTGACGCTGGTGAAGCATTAGGCGATTCGCTTTACGAAGCACGGTTATTTGTGCGCGGGTCAGTCAAAAGCCTGGGTGCTGATTGCATAGAAAAAGACATGACAGAGGCGCATATCAAACAGCTAGCCGAATTGCTGGAACGCGCTGATATGGATGCTGATCCCGCGCAATTCCGCCGTTATGGGTCTGCTCGCCAACTCTATCATTTTGATGTTGATAATGTTTCTGCTTATTGAGGATATTTATGACCGACGCAAAAAAACCGGATACCCCCCGAACAGAACCCGTTCAGTCTGCAACATTTACCAAATCGGTTAATGCCGAGATACGCCGTGCCGCTGATACCGGCATCTATGATATCAGAGGTGGCGGGGCTAAACGAAGCGTTCCGCATTTTGATGATCTGTTATTTCTGGGAGCATCCATCTCGCGTTATCCGCTAGAAGGCTATCGGGAAAAATGTGCGACCAACGTCACATTAGGCACCCGTTTTGCCAAAAAACCAATAGAACTGGATATCCCGATTACTATCGCCGGTATGAGCTTTGGCGCATTATCGGGGGCAGCCAAAGAAGGATTGGGACGTGGGGCAACCGCCGCCGGAACATCAACCACCACTGGTGATGGTGGCATGACCGAAGAAGAACGCGGCCATTCCAAGATGCTGGTCTATCAATATCTGCCCTCACGTTATGGTATGAATCCTGATGATTTGCGGCGCTGTGATGCGATTGAAGTTGTGGTCGGGCAAGGCGCTAAGCCGGGCGGTGGCGGCATGTTGCTAGGCCAGAAAATCAGCGACCGTGTGGCTGATATGCGTGACCTGCCTGCCGGTATTGATCAGCGATCAGCGTGTCGGCATCCGGACTGGACAGGCCCCGATGATCTGGAAATCAAAATCCTCGAGCTACGGGAAATTACCGGCTGGGAAAAACCGATCTATATCAAAGTCGGTGGTGCCAGACCATATTTTGATACCGCATTGGCGGTCAAGGCCGGTGCGGATGTTGTTGTGCTGGACGGAATGCAAGGCGGCACAGCGGCAACACAGGATGTATTTATTGAACATGTTGGCATCCCGACATTAGCATGTATCCGGCCAGCGGTTCAGGCGCTTCAGGATTTGGGCATGCACCGGAAAGTGCAATTGATTGTATCTGGCGGGATTCGTAATGGTGCTGATGTAGCCAAAGCACTGGCATTGGGTGCAGATGCGGTTTCTATTGGCACGGCGGCGTTGATTGCCATGGGTGACAATGATCCGAAATGGGAAGACGAATATCAGAAACTTGGCACCACGGCCGGTGCATATGATGATTGGCACGAAGGCCGTGATCCGGCAGGAATTACCACCCAAGACCCGGAACTAGCGGCACGGCTTGATCCTATTCAGGCTGGTAAGCGGCTGGCCAATTATCTCAAAGTCATGACACTGGAAGCACAAACCATTGCGCGGGCTTGCGGCAAAAGCCATGTCCATAATCTGGAACCGGAAGACCTCTGCGCATTGACGATTGAGGCGGCGGCCATGGCAAGAGTGCCACTGGCCGGAACAGAATGGATACCCGGAAAAGGAATATAGCAGACTATAAAAGGAGGAAACCATGGCAATTGATCTGGCAGAATACGGAAAGAAAAACAGTATAAAATATTTCATGATATCCTATACAGACCTATTCGGATATCAACGCGCCAAGCTTGTCCCGACACAGGCCATTGCCGATATGCAAACCGATGGTGCCGGATTTGCCGGTTTTGCATCATGGCTGGATTTAACGCCAGCCCATGCTGATATGCTGGCCGTGCCGGATGCGTCATCCGTTATCCAGCTACCATGGAAAAAAGAAGTCGCATGGGTTGCCGCCGATTGTGTCATGGAAGACGAAAACGTCATGCAGGCACCGCGCAATGTGCTCAGGTCATTAATTGATCAGGCCGAAGGCAAGGGCTATCATATCAAATCCGGCGTTGAGGCAGAGTTTTTTCTGTTGACCCCCGAAGGCGATCAAATTTCCGATCATTTCGATACAGCGGAAAAGCCATGTTATGATCAGCAAGCCGTGATGCGCCGTTATGATGTCATTGCTGAGATTTGTGACTACATGCTTGAGCTGGGCTGGAAGCCTTATCAGAATGATCACGAAGATGCCAATGGTCAGTTTGAAATGAACTGGGAATTTGATGATGTCTTACGGACGGCAGACAAACATTCCTTTTTCAAATTCATGACAAAATCAGTTGCTGAAAAACATGGTTATCGGGCGACTTTCATGCCAAAGCCGATACAGGGGCTAACCGGTAATGGGTGTCATGTGCATGTGTCTGTCTGGGATAAATCCGGCAAAACAAATATGTTTGCCGATGATCAGATGGAACTTGGATTGTCACAGGATGGGCGCCATTTTCTGGGCGGAATTATGCAACACGCGTCAGCGATGGCGGCAATCACCAACCCGACCGTCAACAGCTATAAGCGGATTAATGCTCCACGCACATCATCAGGAGCAACATGGGCACCCAATAGCGTGACATGGACAGGCAATAACCGCACGCATATGGTGCGCGTTCCGGGACCCGGCCGTTTTGAATTGCGGCTTCCGGATGGGGCGGCTAATCCCTATTTGTTGCAGGCGGTCATTATCGCCGCCGGGCTGAACGGACTGGAACAAAAAGCAGACCCCGGCAAGCGTTATGATATTGATATGTATGCTGAGGGTTATAAGGTACGCGGCGCTCCAAAATTACCACTCAATTTGCTGGATGCGTTGCGTGCATTTGACCGTGACAAGGGGCTTAAGGCCGCTATCGGGAATGATTTTTCAGCCGCGTTTCTCAAATTGAAAAATCAGGAATGGAATGCCTATGCCTCACATTTCACCCAATGGGAAAAAGACAACACTCTAGATATCTAAAAGGAGCATGATGATGTCAGACAGCGTGCGCGTAGAAACTCACGGCCATGTTCTGGTGGTCACTTTGAATAAACCCAAGGTCAACGCCATTGATCATGAAATGAGCCGGGCTCTGGGCGCGGCGTTTGCCCGCCTGCGTGATGAACATGATTTGCGCGTCGGGGTAATTACCGCCGAGGGTGACCGCATCTTTTCTGCCGGATGGGATTTAAAGTCGCTAAATAGCGGTGATGCCCAGCTGGATGAATGGTGGAATGATGGTGATTATGGTGATGGCGGGTTTGCCGGATTGACAGAAAACTGGTCGCTCAATAAACCGGTGATTGGTGCCTTGAACGGGCTGGTCATTGGCGGTGGATTTGAAATTGCGCTAGCCTGTGATTTGCTTATTGCTAGTGATCATGTTGAGTTTGCTTTACCGGAAATGCCACTTGGAATTATTCCGGATGCTGGTGCCATACAACGTCTACCACGCCGGATACCATATAACATTGCTATGGAAATGCTATTGCTTGGCCGCCGCATGAAAGCCGATGAAGCGGCGCATTACGGGCTGATTAATAAAGTCGTTCCACATGCTGATCTGATGACAGAAGCGATGGATTGGGCTGGTCGTCTGGCATGGGCGGCACCATTGGCTATGCAGTCCGTGAAAGAAGTGTTGCGGCATATTGAATGCCAGCCCATGCAGAACACATTTTCCGCTATGCGCGAAGATGATTTGCCAACATACCGGTCTATGCTTTCATCCGAAGATGCCGCCGAAGGCATCAAGGCTTTTGTTGAAAAAAGAGAACCTGTTTTTAAAGGAAAATAATCATGCGAATAGCCAGTGATCAGGTAAAACATGTCACCAGCATAGGCGCAGGCCCGATTGGTGCTGGATGGGCGGCGCATTTTCTGGCGCGCGGATATGATGTTACCGCCTATCTGCATGACCGCAACGAAGAAGATAAATTCATGTCCGTGGTGAATACTGCGTGGCCATGTTTGATTGATCTGGGGCTGGCAGATGGTGCCAGCATGGATCGGCTGACCATAACCGATGATCTGGCCAAAGCGACAAAAGACGCACAGTTCATTCAGGAAAGCGCCCCTGAACGGTTGCCAATCAAGCAGGATTTATATGAAACCCTGGGCCGCATCACCGCACCAGATGTCGTGATCGCATCCAGCACATCCGGCTTGCCCATGACCGATATTCAGGCGACATGTTCAACCCCTGAGCGCTGTGTGGTCGGGCATCCGTTTAATCCACCCTATCTGTTACCATTGGTTGAGGTGATTGGCGGCAACAAAACCACCGATGATGCGCTTGACTGGGCAATGGATTTTTATGCCACCGCAGGCAAAGAACCTGTCCGGCTAAAAAAGGAAATCCCCGGATTTATCGCAACCCGATTGCAAGAGGCCCTATGGCGCGAAGCGTTGCACATGGTTGCTAATGGCGAAGCAACACCCGAAGATATTGATCGGGCATTGCGCTTTGGGCCTGCACCACGCATGGCTGTTCAAGGGCAGTGTATGGCGTTTCATGTAGCTTGTGGCGCGGGCGGCATGGCAACCAATCTGGATCAATTCGGGCCAGCGCTTAAATTGCCATGGACACGGCTGGAAGCCCCTGAGCTAACCCAGGAATTACGCGATGCAATGGTGGATGGATGCAATGCCATGGCCGAAGGCAAACATTTCGAAGACATGGCCGCCGATCGTGACCGCCGGATTGTTGCCATTCTTAAAGCTGCTAATGATCCGCTTTAATAGCTGACATGTCTAGGTCTGGTCTTTTACCGGATTCCTGATAAAGCTGTAAATTGTGCCATGCCATGTGGGTTCAGGCTGATCATCTGGCCAAGCCATCCGGTATAGACTGGGCTTGCGTCCAAATGTCTTGCTGAAACAATGTGAAAAATAGGACATGGAATTAAATCCACATGCCACTGATATTTCGCGAATATTCATATTCGTGCTGACCAGTAATGTACGCGCATATTGTAATTTTAGCTGGCGATAGAATTGTACCACCGTACAACCTAGGTCACGGCGGAACAACCGTTCCAGTTTCCGTTGCGGCACGCCAGTGCGCACACATAATTCGGGAATCGGAATATGATCCTCAATATGGCGTTCCAGAAATCGGGTGACTTCTAATATTACCGGATTGATATTGCCGGTGCTGGCGGCAACAATCGGGCGTTGCATGGTTTCTGGTGATCGCATGCTTTGGTGCAACATCTGGCTGGAAACTTCGCGCGCCAGATCAGTGCCATGTTGTTCCTGCATCAGATAAAGCATCATATCAGCGGTGGCTGTCCCGCCGGCACAAGTCATAATCTGGGCATCTATCGTATAAAGCTGTTCTGCGGTTTCTATATCGGCAAATGTTTCTGAAAATCCGGCGTAAAGTGACCAATGCGTTGTCGCTGATTTCTGATTCAATAATCCGGCACGCGCCAGAATATAGGCGCCAATTTCCACCCCGATTAATGTTGTCCCATGCCGCGCAGATTGACGAAGCCAATTCATCAGATGGTGATCTGTATTACGTTCCGCCCCCCAGCTTCCGAATAACGCTACCAGTGATGATCGTGATACGGCGCCAAGATCATTGCAAGCGACCGTCATTCCATTACTAGCCACCACATTCCCGCCGCCGGGGGTCAGGAATTGCCATTCATATAACGGTTTGTCAGAAATATAATTGGCAATGCGTAATGGCTCGATCATCATGGTCAAACTATTCATGTTAAATCGGGGCAGGATCACACAGACCAGTTTTTCTTCGGCTACGCTATTCGTGGATGTAATTGACATATGGTTATGCTCAAGAAAGTTTAAACTATCGAAAAATAAAACATTATGGCGAAAAATTTATAACTACAACTGATCATCATGCAAATGATAATATCAGAACATTTATGGAGAATGATCATGAATATGGATGTAATCTTGACCTGTGCTGTCACCGGTGCAGGTGATACAACCGGCAAAAGTCACCATGTGCCGGTAACGCCTGATGAAATTGCAACCGCGTCAATTGAGGCTGCAAAAGCCGGAGCAACCGCCGCGCATATTCATGTTCGCGACCCTGCCACAAAAAAAGGATCACGGGACACGGAGCTATTCCGGCAAGTGGTTGATAAAGTGCGTTCCAGCGATACCGATGTTGTTATCAATCTGACCGCCGGAATGGGCGGCGATTGGGTTCCGGATGAAAATAATCCTGCCATGCCGGGGCCGGGTACAGATATGATCAACGCCGAAGAACGGCTAGCACATGTGATTGCGCTAAAACCAGAAATATGCAGCCTGGATTGCGGGACGATGAATTTTGGTAATGGTAATGAGATTTATATCTCAACCCCTGCCTATCTGCGCCAGATGGCCAGCATTGTTCAAGAACTGGGCGTAAAGCCGGAACTTGAAGTATTTGAGCTGGGGCATATCCGTTTTGCCAAACAGATGATTGCCGAGGGTTTGATTAATGCGCCGCCAATGTTTCAAATTTGCATGGGAATTCCATGGGGTGCTGATCAATCGGTCGATACCATGAAAGTCATGAAAGATGAGCTTCCGGCCGGGGCATCATGGGCGTCATTCGGGATATCCCGCATGCAGATGCCAATGGCCGCGACCGCGGTTGCTATGGGCGGTAATGTTCGCGTCGGGCTCGAAGATAATATCTATCTGGATAAAGGCGTTCTGGCAACAAATGCGCAACTGGTTGAACGGGCGCGTGAAATTATTGAACGGATGGGTGCGCGTGTACTAACCGCCGAAGAAGCCCGACAGAAACTTGGGCTGAAAAAACAGTCTTGATGGAGGATAAATATGCCTGATCAATATAATCAAGAAAGTCATGAAAACGAGTTGCTGTTGTCTAGCGTCCGCCGCTTTATGGAAGATGAAATATTCCCCCATGAAGATCAGGTTGATCGTGATGGAGCTGTGCCGATAGAACTTGGCCGCCAGATCGAAGAACGGTCAAAAGAGGTTGGTTTATTTGCCGCTAATCTGCCTGTTGAGATTGGTGGCGGCGGTCTTGATTATGTGCAAATGGCCATGATTGAGCAGGAATTTGGAAAAACAACACATGCTCTGCATTCATGGATTGCCCGACCGACCGAGCTGTTGCTAGCTACCGAAGGCGAACAGAAAGAAAAATATCTGATGCCTTGTGTGACTGGCGAAAAAAGAGAGCTATTCGCTTTATCTGAACCCGAAGCCGGTTCAGACATTATGTCTATGCGGAGCTTTGCCAAACGTGATGGCGATGACTGGATTCTAAACGGTTCCAAGCATTTTGTATCTGGCCCTGTTATGCCGGATTTTGCCATTGTGTTTGCGGCT
>JAHEII010000029.1 GCA_024639485.1 Alphaproteobacteria bacterium | reverse complement strand
GTTACGACGGACAGCATTGCCGAAGATGTTATAGCACGGTCATATGCCGATAATTCCTATCTGATAGACCCGCATACTCTGGCTAGGTATGAAACGGAAATGTGGATGCCTGAGCTGTTTCAACGTGAAGCACTTGAAACATGGCAAGACCCTGACAACCCTGATTTCTGTCAGCGACTAAGAGAACAAACATTGGATTTACTGGAAAGCGGATAATATGACGACATATACACTTTTTTGTGCGCCTGATACTTACGCCATGTGCGCGCATGCCATACTGGAAGAATTAGGTATAGATTATGAAATTCGCTGGATACGGATTTTTGATGACAATCCAGATCCGGATTTTCTGGCAGCCAGCCCACATTGCCGAACACCGGCGCTGGCTAGTCCGGAGGGAACAATATTTGAAACCGGCGCAGTCTGTCTTTATCTTGCTGAACGGTATTCTGATGCCGGTTTAGTCATTCCTGCCGGTGATGCTAGGCGCGGGGCTTTTCTGCAATGGATGCATTATCTGGCTACTACGTTACAGCCTGAAGTGATTATCCAGTTTCACCCAGAGTTTTATCATGATGATCCCATTTTGCAGGACGCGCTCACATCCAGTTCAATGAAACGGCTTAGTGGGGTTTTTGAAACCCTTGAACATGCCTTGCCTGATGATGCGCCATATTTTTTTGGTGTGACGCCTACGGTGCCTGATTTTATTATGGGGATGCAGACGGTTTGGGATATCATTTTCCCGGATCATGATATTTCGGCCTATCCAAAACTCACCCGTCATCGGGATGCTATCACGAAACGGCCAGCGGTTATGAGAATGATGGCGCAACATCAAAAAGAAGCAGAGCGCCGCAAGCATGATGCCGCTACCGGCCATTAAAACAGCTATCCTTGCGGTTTATGTGTTGGCATTGCCCATAATGCCAATTTGCGCCCCTAGGCGTGTTCCCAGGCCGTTAATCATCCTTGCCCAATAGCCGAAAGATGCGGCAATTTGAATAATATATGAAATGCCTTTGTCGCAAAATCCAGCGGTTCTCAGGGTTTCAATATCGCTTGCTTGAACGGATTCAGGTGTTAGAGATAACTTGCGGGTATATTCCAGTGCTGCCCGCATCTGGTCATTTTCTATTTTGGACAGATCATCATCTGCTAGAATGGATAAGATAGCATCTGCCCGTGCATCGTTTGATAGATACATACGGAAATTAGCACCGTGATTGGCGATTGCATATTCACATTTGCACAATATGGCAACATAAGTAGCCACCAGTTCTGATAGGCTGGGATCAAGCGGATTATCCGGATTATGAAGCAATGCTATGTAATGCGCGTCTGCCGGCACAATCGCATCCGGAGTCTGTGACATGGCAAGATACAGATTTTCTACATTATTATTGCCGTCTTTAACGATGTTATATGCCTCAGCTAGTGATCCAGTAGCTTCATTTTGCAAGATGACGGAAATATGCGCTATGGGTTTGGAAGACATATTTTTAGAAACCTATTTCGTTTAAAACTGATGAGTTTAACAAATGTTTTTGGTCATCTGGTATTAGTGCCTGAACCTCCGGATAATCAAGAAAAACAAACCGTCCTTTATCCCATATCATTTCACCATTAATAAAAACCGATAAATCCATTAGATGAAATGCCACATCACCCGGGTCTTTTCCTGCTGCATGCATATGGGTATATCGTGGAGAGCCGAAAGCAATTGTTCCCCATTTTTCTAAATCTTCATAGGGGTCTCCAATAAAATATGTTCCCGGATTTATTCCGGTGTGCCATGAATTGATCAAATATGGATTACCCCCTGTTAAGCTTGCCGCTCGCTCTAAATGAGTAGTTAAGGCTTTAATCTCTTCGGGTGATCCATCGAATGCAACCATCTGCCCGCTCTGGACTGTTGCCGTGATTGGGTCATCAAGTATGAGAGTGCTATTTTCATAGGCACGGGTTGAAGATGATGTGACAAAACGCTGTATGACAAGATAGCCATCCATCTTATGACAATTGACAGGAGGAAAAATCATAACAGGGAAAAGTTCTAGTGCAAAATCAGCTGTGTTATCCCCTCGATCAGGTGTTAATTCACCTGTTAAAAAGGTTCCACAATCTCCTAATAATTGATAGCTCTCTGATTTAAGTAAACGTTCCTCAAGCATATTGTGAATATCCATCATCACATTATAATCAACCTGCGCAAAAGCAGACGCTAAGTAATCGGGTTTAGCGATATAGGCAATAAAGTTCTTGGTTTTATTATCTTCTAGATTAAATCTGATCTGATCACCAAGGCGTGAGAAAAAGATTGTTTTGTCGGCTCGTGACATTGCATGTTTTACATGTTCTGGAAAGTCTGATGCGTCAGCTACCGGCGCCGCCAGTATTATTTCTGATGTCAAATCTAGTTTATTGGCAGCTTCCGCCACAATTGAACATAGTTCAGGATCGAAAAAACAATTGTCACTATCCTCACCAATTAATAATATATGGTCACCGGGTTGCGCTTTTACACAATTGAAAAGTAGATTATGCAAGCCATGAAAAAGCCGTTGCAATGAAGTATCGGTCATAAAAAACCTCACCTTAAGATAACCACAATGATAAATTTATGCTCTATCTGTGATCACAGATCAACAGGATTCTTATTGCTTGCTTAATTTTTTCAATCTGCTTAACTGTGATCACAGTTTCAGTATTATTAAATGATCATGACCTATTCCGCACCTTCGATCCTTGGACACGCCATCATGGGCAACAAGCGCTGGCCAGCTATCATTGCTACGCCGGAAATGCGTTCAAGCTATGATACGGTAATTATCGGCGGCGGTGGTCATGGTCTGGCTACAGCGCATTATTTAGCAAAAAATCATGGCATAACCGATGTTGCTGTCCTTGAAGGAAGCTGGATAGGTGGCGGTAATACGGCGCGTAATACAACAATTGTGCGGTCGGATTATCTCTTGAACGCGAGCTTTGGGTTGAAAAACTTTGCCCTAAAACTCTGGGGTGAGCTGAGTCAGGAGCTTAATTTTAACCTTATGTATGAACCGCGCGGATATGTTGATCTTGCACATTCTGATGGTGAGCTGGAACATTTCACCATCAGAGCCAATGCCATGCGTCTGGGCGGGGCAAGTGTTGAGATTCTGACTGGTCAAGCATTGCAGGATTGTGTGCCTGAGCTGGATTTGAATAGCGCGGCGCGTTTTCCTGTCGCCGGTGCTTTATTCCAACCAGCAGGCGGGGTTATCCGTCACGATGCGGTGGCGTGGGGATTTGCCCGAAAAGCATCACAGGCGGGTATTCATATTTTTCAGAAAACACCAGTTACCAAAATTAACATCACAAAGGATAAGGTGAATTCCGTTGATACGCCGCAAGGTCGCATTAATTGCCGCCAAGTATTCATATCGGTTGCTGGTGCCAGTAATCAGGTGGCCAGTCTGGCCGGACTGGATTTACCGATCCATTCGATCAATGTTCAGGCGTTTGTTACGGAACCGGTCAAGCCTGCGCTTAAAACGGTGGTAAATTATAATGCCGGTTTATCCTATATCAGCCAGACCGCGAAAGGTGAGTTTGTGCTGGGCGGGGCATCAGATGGTTATAATTCGTTTGCGCGCAGGGGGAGCTTTGCCCGTATCGAAGATGTGCTGGCGCGTGCGTTACAAATGTTTCCTTTTCTATCCCGTCTGCGGTTAATGCGGCATTGGTCAGGCACGGCAGATATTTCCATGGATGGAAATGCGATCATTGGGCAATTACCTATTGATGGCCTGAGCATCAATTGCGGCTGGGGATATGCCGGTTTTAAGGCGACACCTGCTGTTGGTCATCAGATGGCAGAATTGCTGGCCAATAACGCTACTCCTGACTTAATCAAACCTTTTACCTATGATAGATTTGCTAATGGCGCGGAAATTGATGATGCCGGTGCAGGCCCCTATCCTTGGCATCATTAGGAGGATCACATGCTCTTGATTACATGTCCGCATTGTGGCCCTCGTGACGAAAGTGAGTTCTCATACGGCGGTGCCAGACGCATATGGCCTGACCATGATGCTAATCTTGACCAAACGGAAACAGCCATGCAGGATTGGCACCAGACGTTATATCTATCGTCAACTCCTTCAAATCCGTCAAATCCTTCAGGGCCGTTGACAGAAATCTGGTATCATGGCGGGGGGTGTGAATGCTGGGTGGAAATCATCCGGAATACGAAAGATCATAGCATATCAAACCGTCAGAAAGGCCACGCATCATGAGCCATGTGCCTGATTGCCGTCTTCCTGATGGCGGATTGATTGATCGCAACATAACACTTAACTTCAGCTTTGATGGCATCGCTATGCAGTGTTATTCGGGTGATACGCTTGCTTCCGCTTTATTGGCAAACGGCCAGCATTTGGTGGCACGTTCACTCAAATACCATCATCCACGCGGCATTGTTTCAGCCGGTTTGGAAGAACCATCGGCACTGGTTACAGTCACGGATCAATATGGCAGTACGCCAAATCTCAAAGTCACTGAGGTTGTGATGCGTGATGGATTAACCGTGACAAGCCAGAACAATCATCCTTCCTTAAAGCGTGATTATGGCCGGTTTCTGAAACTAGGGGGCGGTGCGTTAAGTGCAGGTTTTTATTATAAAACCTTCTTATGGCCAAAACATGCCTGGCATAAATATTTTGCGCCTATCATTCGCAATCTAGCAGGGCAGGGACGTGTTGATCCCACGCCTGATCACGCCCATTACGATAAGCGGCGCAAGTTCTGTGATGTCTTGGTTATAGGAAGCGGGCCCGCGGGATGTGCCGCCGCCCTGACCGCCGCCCAGGGCGGAGCAACCACCATTCTGATTGAGCAGGATCATATTCTGGGTGGATCATTATTGTACAGCCAAGACAGCATAGACGGTCTAAATGCAACAGATTGGGCGGCGGATACCAGCGAAGCATTGCATGCTCTTTCCAATGTCACCGTTATGACACGAACGCTGGCTTTCGGACAATATGATCATGGCCTTATTCAAGCGATAGAGACGGGTCAAGATGGTGATATAAACCGTGCTATCATGTGGAAAATTCGTGCACGCAAGATCATTCTTGCAACAGGGGCTATCGAACGCCCTGTTGTTTTTCCCGGCAATGATAAACCCGGCATCATGCTTGCCAATGCCGTATGTCAATATATCAGACGCTTTGCGGTATCCCCCGGCACGCGCGCTGTTGTGGCTGTCGCCGCAGAAGAAGACCGATTGCGCGCTATTGCGGCGATGCAAGACGCAGGAATTGAAATCGCGGCAATATTATCACCGGGGGACCAGATCATTTCTGCTACTGGCCGTTTGCACGTTAACGCGTTCACTTGGAAAAATGATAAAGGTCAACGTCAGCGGACAAAATGTGATCTTGTCGTCTGGCTGGATGCCAACCGCGCATATATTTGCCCAGATGGGCGAAAAGCTGACATTTCATGCTGAAACACAGAGCTTCCTGCCGTCTTTGCCAGAACAATCACAACATTATATAGACCCTGTTGGTGGGGCTAGGGGCGTGTTGTATATGGATGCCTGTCTTGCTGATGGCAAGGCGAGCGCCCATGATGCGATGGCGGATTTCAACATGCATAAGCATTTGGATTTACCACGTCCTGCTGTTTCACCTGCTCCAATTCAGGGTTTTGAACGCGGTAAGGGAAAAGCCTTTATTGATTTTCAGAACGATGTGACCACTGCTGATATAGCCCTTGCCCAGAGAGAAGGCTATGGGCATATCGAGTTAACAAAACGCTATACTACCTTGGGGATGGGAACAGATCAGGGGAAAACCAGCTGGACAAATGGTCTGCTGGAAATGCTATCCATATCTGATATGAAAGCGGCTGAGATAGGCCATACAACATATCGCCCGCCATATTCGCCGGTTTCGATTGGGGCGCTGGTAGGCACAGAAACCGGCCAGCAGATGACACCTATCCGGCGCACGCCTTTTCATAAAGGCTTTGCTGATCTGGGATGTGTTTTTCAAACATCAGGTGATTGGTTATATTCTCGTTATTTTCCACAACCGGATGAAACCATGACGGCGGCTATCAAGCGCGAAGCGTTGGCCGTCAGGAACTCTCTTGGTTGTGTGGATATGTCAACATTGGGCAAGATAGATATTTATGGCGCGGATGCGATGCTGTTTTTATCGCGGTTATATTGTAATAATTTTGCCACTCTCAAAATCGGCCAGCTGCGCTATGTCCTGATGCTAAGAGAAGATGGGTATGTTCTGGATGATGGCACCATTAGCCGACTGGGTGAAAATCATTTTCATCTCACCATAACAACTGCAAATGCCGGCAAGGTTTGGCAATATTTGAAAAAGGCGGCAATGGTTGACTGGCCAGAGCTGGATGTGACGCTCACCTCAGTCAGTGATCAATGGGCTTCGCTTGCTATTACCGGGCCATATGCAAGGGATTTGTTATCAGCGCTTAAGCCGGATTTTGATGTTTTGCCTGCTGGATTGCCTTTTGCTTCTGTCCGGATAGGGCATCTGTATGGATACCCTGTCCGCGTGTTTGGTGTTAGCTTTTCCGGTGAGCTTAGTTATGAAATCAATACCCCATCGGGATATGCCGATGCGCTATTATCAATGGTCATGGAACATGGCAAAGCGTGGAATATAACCCCCTATGGGCTGGAAACACTGGATGTTCTCCGTATTGAAAAAGGCCATTTATCTATCGGGACAGAAATTGATGGTCGCCGGACGGCCGATGATCTGGGCTTGGGTAAAATGCTTTCGCGCAAAAAGGATTTTGTTGGCCGCGCTTTATCACAGCGTCCTGCCATGATCGCTGAGGGGCGACAGCAATTAATCGGTCTTATATCAGAACAGAATGAACCCATTCCACATGCCGCGCATTTGAGCGATACAGAGCTAGATCAGAACGGATGCGCGGAAAGTCTGGGCTTTCTTACTGCCGCTATTTATAGCCCTGTTATGGATCACTATATTGCACTGGGCTTTCTCAAAAATGGCCGCCAGCGCATTGGCGATACCGTTTGGGCGCATTCACCTATCGCCGGACAATCAATCCGGTTGAAGGTGACATCATCCTGTTTTTATGATCCAGAAGGAGTCCGCTATCGTGCGTGAAGATTTGGATATAAGCACGGCCAGTGATGCATCCGGATTACTGCCGGGGCATCTGGGGCTACGGCTGGATGAAATATTTTTGCCATTAATGGCGGTTCATGACACCGCTGAACGGCTGGATAAAATAATCCCGTTTGGCCATGTAAAATCTTATGATGGCATTTTGCATCTTCGCTTTTGGCCGGACATGATATGGCTAAATGTGTTGCCGTCACATATCAGCAATCATGCGGTTGATATCAGCCACGGTATAGCTCATTTTAGCCTTAGAGGGGTTGAAGCTTTGCATTTTATCGCTCATTATACGACAGCGGATGTTTTTGATGCATCCATCAGCAAGGCGCAAGCGATACGCACGAATATCAATCATTATCCTTGCGTTATCTGGTGGGAAAATACTCGCCATGTTCATTTAGTGACGGATAGGTCATTAGCGCAATCTTTTGCAGATCATCTCCGGACTCTTGCTGTTCGTCATGATCCGCTTGATCCATCCACTTTACCGCGTCCCATCCATCCGGACGCACCAGACAGAAGAGGCTGAAAATGTATCTTAGAAATACTTGGTATGTGGCGGCATGGGACAGCGAAATTGATCGAACCCCGCGCCAGATTAAGGTTCTTGGGGAAAAAATTGTTGTCTTTAGAACCGAAGCGGGTGATCCGGTAGCATTGATTGATGCCTGCCCGCATCGCAAGCTTCCCCTATCCAGAGGACGGATCAAGGGTGATCATATCGAATGCGGATATCATGGATTAACATTTGATTGCTCGGGAAGCTGTGTTCGTGTTCCGGGGCAGGAACATATTCCTGCCGCTACCAATATTCACTCTTATCCGGTTGAAAGCCGTTATGGGCTTGTCTGGATATGGATGGGTGATCCGGCATTGGCCGATACGGATAAAATTTTCAAAATTGAACAATTCGGCAATCCGGATTGGGGTATCAATAAAGGCGCGGCAATGGCTTTTCCCTGCAACTATCTTTATGTCACTGATAATTTGCTGGACCCGTCACATGTGGCATGGGTGCATCAAGGTTCATTCGGTAACGCGGCTTGCGAAGATGAACCGCTTGAAGTGACGGGAACGGATAATGGCGTAATAGTTTCGCGCTGGATGTATGATGTTGAGGTCGCACCATTTTATCAAAAACTTGTTCCGTTTGAAGGCGCGTGTGATCGGGAACAACATTATGAAGTGCGTTATCCCTCACTGGCTTATATCAAGGCTATTTTTACTCCAGCTGGAACTGGCGGCGATGTTAATAATCTGCCAGAAGGCCAGTATTTTCAAATGGATAGCTATAATTTTATGACACCAGAGGACGAAAGTACAACTCGCTATTACTGGTTCCAGATGCGGAATGTTCTTCCTGATGATGCAGAAATATCCAAATATATGAGCGACTCTGTCGAAGTAGCATTTAACGAAGACAGAGAGATACTTATTGATGTGCAAAAAGGCATGACCGATAAAGTCACGCGTAACGTGGATTTGGCAATAGACGCAGGCCCGCTTCTCTTTCGCCGGCGCTTGCAAAAATTGATCAATGCCGAAAGTGGTGAGCAATCAAGCTAAGATTTTGGGAATTATGCGGAAATCAGAAGATAATGCTCTGTCCTAGTGCTGAGTCTATAATATTAGGAAAACGTGATTGATCTTGATTAGGTATCAACATGCTAAGAATATGATTTATTAGGCTAACAGGTCAGGTGACAAAATGTATTTACAAGATGGGAAGGTGAATAATGTCTAAAGGTTATTTAGTTGCTAACATAAGGGTTATTGATCAGGATAAATTTCAAGCATTTTCCGGCATGGCGGCACCAGCTATTAAAAAATATGGCGGCAAAGTGCTGGCGCGTGGACCGGGCGCGGAAAGATGTGAAGGTGATGTTCGTGGTATTGTCATGATGATCGAGTTTGAGAGCAAAGAAGCCGCCAACACATTTTATCACAGCGATGAGTATCAGGCCGCTAAAGCTGTAAGAGAAGAATGTTCGGACACGGATTTAATGATAATAGAAGGCGTTTCAGATTAAACTTCCGCCCTCAGTTTTCTTTATCCACTGCCTGCATTATGGCAAGAACTCGTCTGACAAAATGGTAATTGCCATGATTTAAAATGAAATATGGTGCCCAGGAGATGCACTGTATAATTATTCCACAGTGTTTCATGATATTTCAAAATCATAAAAAATATGATATATTACAGTAATATGTAATGTGTTTTAGTTTCACTACGTGTCATAGGGTGTCATAGCATCTCAGTCATAAAGGTGGATAAATAGGTGGATAATTAATGGGTGCCAGATATAAACTTTGCCAAGCATTCATAAAATCATGTAGCCCGGGCAAATATAACGATGGGGCAGGGCTTTGGCTTCATAAAAGGGCAGGGGGCGGTGGCCAATGGTTTTTCCGGTATACATTGTTCGGTCACAGAAAAGAAACTGGGCTTGGTGGATTAAATAATGTTGGATTGGCAACTGCCAGAAAGAAGGCAGATCATGCGAGGGCGCTAGTTGCATCCAATATTGACCCAATAAATGAAAAGCAACGGCTGAAAAATGAGTATGCCAGATCATCAAACACAATAAGTATGATTGCTTCCCTTGCATTTGAAGCAAAAAAGGCTGAACTCAAAGGAGGCGGAAAGAATGGTCGATGGTTTTCTCCATTGGAATTGCATGTTCTGCCAAAG
>JAHEII010000025.1 GCA_024639485.1 Alphaproteobacteria bacterium | reverse complement strand
TTATCACCTGATCTGGCGCAAAAAATTGCGGAATATCTGGATGTTCCCTGTGCGCTGGTGCCATTCAAAGGTCCCGGTGAGCTGGCCGATGCTATTGATCAGGATGTCTGGGATTTGGCCAATATTGCGGTTGAACCCGAAAGAGCAGAAACCATAGCGTTCAGCCAGCCCTATATTCATATTGATGCCAATTTCATGACGCGGAAAGGTGTTGATATTCTAAATAATGATGACGTGAACCAATCCGGTGTCCGGATTATTCTTTATGACCGGAGCGCTTATGATCTGTGGCTGAAAGATCATTATCTACATCCGGACTATATCCGCGTGGCCACCATTCAGGAATCCCATGACCGGTTTCTGGCAGGTGAGGGCGATGTGCTGGCCAGCCTCAAGCCTAAATTGATGAATGAGCTGGCGGCCAATGCAGATGTGACGCTGATTGCTGATCCCTTTACATTTATCAAACAGGCGGTAGGCATGAAAAAAGGCCATGATGATGTGCTGGACGGGCTGAACCGGATCATTGCGCATCTTCTGGCCAGCGGGTTTATTGCTGATAGCCTAAACCGGCATGGCGTGGCCGATAAGCTTAGCCTGCCTTCTGCTGTTTAATTGATATCCTCACCCGAACAGACAATCAAAAAGCAACTGTTCCAGATGTTTAACCCGTCCCTGCACGGATTTGAGAGTTTTCTTTTCGCGGCTGGATAATGCCCCCAGATCAATCAGGGTGGTCGGAGCCAGACCTTTGCTGATATCGTTAATTTGCTGGCGCAAGACCAGCTTGATGCAGAATTGCAAATCTTCGGCTAGCAGAATGATTTCAGGGGGAATATTGCCTTTGGCCATTAATTGTTCTGCGCGTTCCACGCTATTTCTGATGCTGATTGATCGCGATACCGACAACACACGCAAGCTTTCTGTTATTGGCAGGAGCAAATTGCGTTTGACATTAAACCTGCCATTTTCGGTGACAAATCCGCCCCAGAACGAAATGCCAGCATGTTGCGATTGAATATTGCTTGCCAGCAATTTGAGAAAATCCAGCTGGCCTCTGACTATTCTGATGATCTGTTTCTGTAACGTATCGGCCAGATGTTGCGCGCCATAAACGCAATGATAATCAAAAAAGATATCCACATGAAGCACGTCTTTGGCTGATCCTCTTGATATCCAGCCCCGCACCGTTTTTGTCCAGTCGGTTAGCGATTTGCACCATGTGGCGGTGTTAGCCATAACGCCGCCAGTGCAATAGGGGATGCCAGCGCTATTCATGATATCGGCGATATGCTGACCCAATTGTTCAAACCATTGCTGGGTGGCGGCCAGATCAAGCCGGTTTTGCTTTTTTTTGTCGAGACCATAGATAATGGCATGATCCTGATCTGCGGCTAGCAAGCTTTCCTCGCGTCCGGCAGACCCCAGAATAAGCACCGCATATTCTGCTGGCGGTGGCAACCCGTCAGCACACATGATCTGTTCCGCCAGTGCCGCTGAACGGGCTAGCGCGGCGCGATACTGGCTACTGATAACAGAAGCAATAGCATAAGCTTTCAGCCCTTCATCCAACAGCGATTGCGATAATAGCGGCAGACCTTTAATCGGATTGCCCATATCATCGCCATTTTCGGCCTGATTGATATCATCACCAATGATCATAGCATCGGTTAGCCGCAAACGGTTCAGCTCACGCCCTGAAATATAACCGGTCATGGCACCGCTTGGGTTAGTCACCCCCAGATGGCGGATATCATGTTTCTGCATGCGCGCCATGGCAACATGCATGTAGTCATCTTCGGATACCGTCAGCACAGGTGAAGCCATAATAGACGAAAGCCGGATATCGCGCGCGCGGGTGACTTCATCAACAGGAAGCGCCATGCAATGCACAATATCACGCTCAGACACGATGCCAATCACCTGATCCGGACTGGTGCCAACAAAAACACATTCCCGTTTTTCCTGTTTCATACGATAGGCCGCGTCCAGAACAATGCTATCAGGCGGCATGATCAATGGTTTTGTGATCATCAGATCATCAATCTTATGGCTATAGGGGAAAGGATCAATGCGGGACAAGGCACGGAAGCTGGCATAGGGTTGCTGAATAGCGGCAACATCAACCCATCCGGCATTTGTTCCGGCAATCCGCTGATCATCCAGCGTGGCAGTTGCTTTTTGCAGGTCAGCATAAGTGTTTATGCCTTGTGTTTTTAATTCCACAAGCAATGCCCGAAACAGCTTGCCTGTCATGATGGCATCACCAATGGCCGTATGGCGGTCAGCGAGAGGTATCTCAAAATGCTGGGCAAGTGTTTCTAGTGTTCCCATCATCATAATCGCATCACGGCCAAGCGCAATCGTTGCCATCTGCCGGACACAAAGCGCTGGCGGGATATCCCATGCGATGCCGTGGCGATCCGTTTCTGCGGCAATAATAGCCAGATCAAAACCGATATTATAGCCAATAACAACCCGGTCATTAATGCTGTCGCGCAGGCGGGGAAAGGCTTGTGTAAGCAGGGGTTTATCCGCCACCATATCATCACTGATGCCATGAATATCGGTGCTTCGGGGCGGGATAGCCATATCCGGATTTACCAGCATATCCAGATAATTGGTTGCATCATAGGGATCAATGGCGCCAATTTGCACCACACGATCCGTTCTGGTTTGAAGTCCGGTTGTTTCCAGATCAAGCGAGATTAACGGTAATTTTTCAAGAAGCACACTGGACAAGCTCATCAGGTCACGTGTCTTTCTTTTTGTTTGCTTATGTTCTGATCATACCCTGCTGGAAACAGGGTTTCAATAGTGATCAGCGCAACTGACATTTCGTCTGCATTTTGTGGAAAAGCCTCCGCGTCCAGGACATATGCATTGCTGATTATGTCGGGGTCATAACCTTTCGGGATGTTTTATGATAGAGTAGGGGCAAGTCAATTTTTCTTTGCTCCTAAGGTCATAGGGTTTCAAGGCAACAGGGTTCGGATCATGCCGGGTATTTTAGATGATGATTAATTCCGAAACCCGTCCCGAATCCAGCACCGGATTTCCGTCCGTTCCGGTTCATGCTCTGGGTATTAGTCAGATCATTGCCTATGGTTTTCTGTTTTATGCCTTTGCCCAGCTAAAAATCCCGCTAGCTGACCGGCTGGGAATTCATACCGGTGATGTTTTGATCGGTGTGACAATATCGCTGATGATCAATGGCTTGCTTGCCCCCTTAGCCGGTTACTGGTTCGACCGGTTCGGGGCTTTGCGGGTATTGGCAACTGGGCTGATCATTGGATCAGCTAGTCTGATCTTGCTGACATGGTGCACGAGCTTTGCCACTTTTATCGCGGCGATGGTGATACTTGGGGTCGGATTTTCCATGTGCAATTACGAAGCCGCGTTTAGCGCGGCGGTTCAGATACATGAAAACGGCTCAAGGCGGAATATATCCATCATTACGTTTTATGGTGGGGTGGCCAGTTCGCTGACATGGTTGATGATTGCGCCATTAATGCATCATGTGGGATTTGTCATGACCATGTATGTGCTGGCGGCAATATTACTGGTGATGGCAATATGGGCAGCAAATATCGGGCGGCATTGGCAGCGGCATCAAGCAGATAAAGCCGGCCAGCAGGTTGAACCGTTTCGCTGGTCTGACTTAACCCGTACCGAAAAAATAGCTCTGATTACACTGGCATTATCATCAGCGTTTGAATATCTTTCATTCGGTGCGGTGGCTCTGACATTAATTCAGTGGTATCAGGAATTATTCGGCATGGCCGGTATAGCGGTTCTGCTTGCCAGTATTTATGGCCCTTTTCAGGTTGTTGGCCGTGTTCTTGAAATGCGTTACGGGGCAAAGCATGATGCCCGCTATACCGCGATATGTGCGTTTATCATGGTGCCAACAGCTATCATGCTTATTCAGTATCCGTCTATGATCACGGTTATCATCGGGATGGCTTTATTTGGTATGGGACATGGGATTCTGACGGTTTCCTTTGGCTACATCACGAACATGTATTTCAGGGCAGCGGTATATGGGCGGGCAAAAGGCTGGATTTCTACGCCACGGGCGCTGGGCATGGCAATGGGGCCATTAGTGGCTGGTATGTTATATGAATATGGCGGTGAGGTATTTCTGACCACAATGGTTTTTGTAACAATTCTGGCCGGATTGATCTTTGCAATTATCCTCACCTTGCGCCCCCGTGACGGGTTTTAATCGCCCCCTGTTTTTAGCACCTGTCTTTATTCGTATCTATTTTAAAAAATGTATTTGCAAAACCCTAATGGGTAAGGTAATACCTGCTTTCATCAATATTTGTGAAGAAGCGAAGTCGCCATGAAAGTGATGACGTGTATAAAAAACGCTCTTACGGACATGAAACGCTTGCACGATTGAGGAATTATGGCTAAAGTATCACCCACACAATTTGTACGTCAGGTAAGGCAAGAAGTCAGCCGTATCACTTGGCCAAACAGGCGCGATGTAATCACAGCTACCATAACGGTGCTGGTGATGGTGTTCATTGCCGCCTTGTTTTTTATGCTCGTGGACTGGATTTTAAGCAATCTGGTGCAAGTTGTTCTTGGGATAGGCGCGTAATAAGAATAGGTTGACTGATACTTTGTTGGCCACTCTTGGGAATATGTAATTATGGCGAAACGCTGGTATGTTGTTCATGTCTTTTCCGGTTCGGAAAAGAGAGTCGCTCAAGCGATACGCGAGCAGGCTGAAAGTTATGGCCTGTCCGATGACATAGAAGAAGTGCTGGTTCCAACCGAGGAGGTTGTTGAAACCCGCCGTGGTGCGCGTGTAAATGCTGAACGCAAGTTTTTTCCGGGATACATCCTCATTCATATGGATTTGACGGATCAGGCCTGGCATATCGTTAACTCTCAGAATCGGGTAACGGGTTTTCTGGGTGCGGGTGGTAAGCCGGTACCGATTTCTAACGCAGAAGCAGAGCGTTTGATCAAGCAGGTTACCGAAGGCATCGAACGGACACATTCCGATATCTCGTTTGAAATTGGCGAATGGGTGCGCGTTGCTGAGGGGCCGTTTGCGTCCTTTAAAGGTCTGGTAGAAGAAATTGATCCGGACAAATCACGTCTCAAGGTTACGGTGTCCATTTTTGGACGTTCAACCCCGGTTGACCTTGAATTCTCTCAGGTTGAAAAGTCGAATTAACGAAAAGGTAAAGCAAGGAAACCGTCATGGCAAAGAAGATTGATGGATATATCAAGCTGCAAATTCCGGCAGGTGGAGCCAACCCTTCGCCGCCAGTAGGCCCTGCACTGGGTCAGCGTGGCGTGAATATCATGGAATTCTGTAAAGCATTCAACGCGGCAACAGACAGCGCAGAAAAAGGGATGCCTATTCCGGTAGTCATCACTGTTTATTCTGATAAGTCGTTTACCTTTACCACCAAAAAAGCACCGGTAAGTTATTTTCTGAAGAAAGCGGCTGGTCTCCCAAAAGGAAGCCAGACACCCGGTCGCGGAACGGTTGGTAAGGTAACAATGGATCAGGTGCGTGATATCGCCGATCAGAAAATGGAAGATTTGAACGCCGTTGATCAAGGCGGTGCTGTTCAGATGATTCTTGGTTCAGCCCGTTCAATGGGGCTTGAGGTAGTGGAGTAAATCATGGCTGGAAAAAAACTAAAAGCAGCATACGAATCCTTTGATAAAGAAACCGCCTATTCAATTAATGATGCGGTTGATCTGGTCAAAAAGAATGCCACCGCAAAGTTTGACGAAACGGTTGAGATTTCAATGAATCTTGGTATTGATACCCGTCATTCTGATCAAATGGTTCGCGGTGTTGTGGCTCTGCCTCATGGGACAGGTAAATCCATGCGCGTTGCGGTTTTCGCTCGTGACGATAAAGCGACCGAAGCCACGGAAGCAGGCGCTGATATCGTTGGTGCAGAAGAACTGGCAGAAAGTATTCAGGCTGGTAACATGGATTTTGATCGCATCATCGCAACCCCTGATATGATGGGTGTTGTCGGGCGGTTAGGTAAAGTGCTGGGGCCAAAAGGCTTGATGCCAAACCCGAAACTGGGAACGGTCACGCCAGATGTCGCTAAAGCCGTTGCCGCCGCCAAAGCTGGTGAAGTTCAGTATCGTGCCGAAAAAGCCGGTATCGTTCATGCCGGTATTGGTAAGGCCAGCTTTGATCTGGCCAAGCTTCAGGAAAATGCCGCCGCATTCATTTCAGCGGTGCAGAAGGCGCGCCCGACCGGAGCTAAGGGACAATATATTCGCAAGATTGCTATCAGCAGCACGATGGGTGCTGGTGTCGATATCGATCCTGCAGAAGCCAGCACCGCTGGCTAAGATTTCAACATTCTGGCGTTTACTTTGGCCAGAATGATGGAAGGAACCGGGAGGTTCCACCTGTCCAAGATGGTAGGTGCTGCCAATATGGTGGTTTAAATATCCTACTCAGACGGGGAGAGCGATATTCGCTTGAACTATGGGCAGGCCAAGGTGGTTGTCATGCTTTAACCGGTGGGGCAATCGCTTCGTGCAACCGGATGATGCTCAAATACGGGTATTATCCACAACTAGCGGAGACGATCGGTGAATAAATCCGAGAAAACCAAGCTGGTAGAAACGCTGCACGCGACCTTTAGTGATGCAACTTCTGTTGTTATCGCTCATCAGGTCGGGCTGACTGTTGCCGAAAGCAATGAGATCAGGGAAAAGATGCGGAATGCAGGTGCCCGTTACAAGGTTACCAAAAACCGGATCGCCAAGATCGCATTGAAGGGAACGAAATTCGAGGGACTGAGTGATCAGTTTACAGGACCGACAGCCATTGGCACGTCAGATGATCCTGTTGCTGCTGCAAAAACCCTCGTTGAGTTTGCCAAGGGTAATAACAAGATTTCAATCGTCTGTGGATCCGTGGATGGACAGGTGCTTGGAAAGGCTGACGTGGAAACGCTGGCCAAATTGCCATCTCTTGATGAACTTCGTGCCAAGCTGGCCGGCCTTATGCAGGCACCAGCGGCGAAACTGGCCAGACTATCACAAGCCCCAGCAGGTAAGCTGGCTCGTGTTATTCAGGCTAGAGCAGATCAGTTACAGTAGTAGGGTTTAGCCCAGTAATATTTAACGCTTAGTTCAAGCCTAATGGAGAAAATCATGGCTGATATTTCAAAACTTGCTGAAGACCTTTCCGCACTGACCGTTCTAGAAGCAGCCGAGCTGGCCAAGCTTCTGGAAGAGCAGTGGGGTGTTTCTGCGGCCGCAGCACCTGTTGCTGTTGCTGCTGTTGCTGGCGGTGACGCTGGCGGTGCAGCTGCCGAAGAAAAGACCGAGTTCGATGTGATCCTGACCGCCACTGGCGATAACAAGATCAACGTCATTAAAGCTGTTCGTGCCCTAACCGGTCTTGGCCTCAAAGAAGCCAAAGACCTGGTCGAAGGCGCACCAAAGCCAGTCAAGGAAGCCGCATCCAAGGATGATGCTGATGCCGCCAAGGCAGCCCTTGAGGAAGCTGGAGCAACTGTTGAGCTCAAGTAATCTGAATATTTAAGCAATATTCACTCCCCCACATCGGATTTTTCGGTGTGGGGATTGCCTGTTTCAGGCACCAGAACGTTTTGATGTGTTGTTTGCGGTCGCTCCGACAGACACACATGCACAGAAACAGAGGTTAAATTTATGGGATCAAGCATCAACGCACTAAATAGCCGCCGCCGCATTCGCCGCAATTTCGGTTCAATCGCAGAAGTGGCCGAAATGCCCAATCTGATTGATGTTCAGCGCAGCAGCTATGATTTGTTTCTTCAGAGAGATGTACCACCGCATGCGCGTGATGATGTCGGGCTGCAAGAAGTATTCAAATCTGTTTTTCCAATCAAGGATTTCAACGAAAAATCCGTGCTTGAATATGTATCCTATACCCTAGAAGAACCTAAATATGATGTTGAAGAATGCCAACAGCGGGGGCTAAATTATGCGTCTTCGCTTAAGGTTTTGCTCCGTCTGGTTGTTTGGGAAGAAGACGAAATTACCGGCACAAAATCATTGCGTGACACCAAAGAACAGGAAGTGTTCATGGGTGATATGCCATTAATGACCAAAAACGGTACATTCATCATTAATGGAACAGAACGCGTAATTGTATCCCAGATGCACCGGTCACCGGGCGTATTTTTTGATCATGATCGCGGCAAATCCCATGCGTCAGGTAAATTGCTGTTTTCGGCACGGGTAATTCCATATCGCGGCTCTTGGCTGGATTTCGAATTTGATGCCAAAGACATAATCAATGTTCGCATTGACCGTAAGCGTAAGCTGCCTGTCACGACATTCCTGATGGCGTTAATGGATGAAGCAACCGAAGCTTACGTTCAGGAAGCCAAGGACGAAGGCATTGAGCCGGATAGAAACAAGGTCAATGGTTTATCTCGCGAATCCATCCTGAATTTCTTTTATGATTCGATCACATATAAGCGCACCAAAAAAGGCTGGCAGACTGATTTTGACGCTAGCAGAATGCGTGGCGCGCGTCTGAATTATGATCTGATTGATGCCAGCAATGGTGAAGTTGTTGCCGCTAAAGGCGATAAACTGACTCCTCGGTCTTTACGTAAGCTCGAAGAAAGCGGCCTCAAGCAAATCCTGATCAGCGAAGAGCAGATTGTTGATCAGTACATTGCCCATGATGTGGTTGATATGGAAACTGGTCTTGTGGTTTGTGATGCCGGTGACATCATCACCGAAGACACGCTGAATAGCCTGCTTGAAATGAAATCAGACAGCATTCGTATTCTGGCCATTGATAATATTAATGTCGGCAGCTTCCTGCGTAATACGCTAGCCGCTGATCGCAATAATTCCCGCGAAGATGCGCTGGTTGATATTTATCGTGTCATGCGTCCGGGTGAACCGCCAACACTGGAAACAGCAGAAGCCCTGTTCAACGGCCTGTTCTTTGATGGGGAACGTTATGATTTATCGTCAGTTGGCCGTGTTAAGTTGAACGCACGTGTTGGCATTGATGCTGATGACCAGATGCGGACATTGCGCCGCGAAGATATCCTCGCCATTGTCAAACTGCTTGTTGATCTGCGTGACGGTAAGGGCGATATCGATGATATTGATCACCTTGGTAACCGGCGTGTGCGTTCCGTTGGTGAATTAATGGAAAATCAGTACCGCATTGGTCTGGTGCGGATGGAACGTGCTATCAAAGAGCGCATGTCCTCTGTTGAAATTGACCGTTCTATGCCAACGGATTTGATCAATTCAAAGCCAGCCGCCGCCGCTGTGAAAGAGTTTTTTGGATCATCCCAGCTGTCGCAGTTTATGGACCAGACAAATCCGCTATCTGAAATTACCCATAAACGCCGACTGTCTGCATTGGGGCCGGGCGGTTTGACTCGTGAACGTGCCGGCTTTGAGGTGCGCGATGTGCATCCAACGCATTATGGCCGGATTTGTCCGATTGAAACCCCGGAAGGGCCAAATATTGGTCTGATTAACTCACTGGCTACTTTTGCTAAAATTAACCGTTATGGATTCATTGAAACGCCTTATCGTAAAGTGGAAAATGGAAAAGTAACTGATGAAGTGCTCTATATCTCCGCCATGGACGAAGGCCGGTTTGTTATTGCACAGGCTAATGCTGAACTGGATGCCAAAGGCAAATTCATTGGTGAGCTGATCCCGACCCGTCTGGCTGGGGAAATCGGATTATCTAATCCCGCTGATATTGAGCTGATGGATGTGTCACCGAAACAGCTGGTTTCTGTTGCGGCATCGCTGATCCCTTTCCTTGAAAATGATGACGCGAACAGAGCGCTGATGGGTTCAAACATGCAACGTCAGGCGGTTCCATTGATCAAAGCCGAAGCTCCGCTAGTCGGAACTGGTATGGAAGCCGTCGTTGCCAAGGATTCCGGTGTGACCATTATTGCCCGCCGGTCTGGTGTCATCGATCAGGTGGATGCGACGCGTATTGTTGTCCGGTCATCT
>JAHEII010000022.1 GCA_024639485.1 Alphaproteobacteria bacterium | reverse complement strand
TGACGGGTTAATACGATATTGGCACGTCCGGGTAAGGCGCGGCCAATGGATTCAAATGTCCGCCTGCCCATAATTAATGGCCGCCCCATCGTCAACGCTTTTACCCGCGGCAAATCCCCCGGAATATGCCATAACAGTTGCTGACCATCGCCTATGACCCGATTTTTCGCCATGGCAACAACTGCGACTAGCGGATATCGTGATTGGATTGATGTCATATTGCTACCTCTGCCTTGATATGGGGATGCGGATCATAGCCTGTGATAGCGATATGATCAGCGGTAAATGCTTCTAGTGTATCTGGCGGATTGATTAGTTCTAATTGCGGTAATGGCCGTGGGTCGCGTTCCAGTTGCGTTCTGGCTTTATCCAGATGATTTACATAAAGATGCGCATCACCCATGGTATGAACAAAATCACCAACCTCCAGACCAGCCACATGCGCCACCATATGGGTTAGCAGGGCATAACTGGCAATGTTAAACGGCACGCCGAGAAAAATATCTGCGCTCCGTTGATACAGCTGGCATGATAGCCGGTTATCCGCCACATAAAATTGAAACAGCGAATGACAAGGCGGCAACGCCATCTGGCCAATATCTGCCGGATTCCAGGCCGTGACCAGCATGCGCCGCGAATCCGGATTGGTTTTGATCATATTGACTACATCGGCCAGTTGATCCACCTCACCGCCATCAGGGGTTTTCCAATGGCGCCACTGGCGACCATATACCGGCCCCAGATCACCGGTTTCATCTGCCCATTCATCCCAGATGCTTACGCCGTTTTCGTTCAGATAGGCAATATTCGTATCCCCACGGATAAACCACAGTAATTCATGAATAATAGACTTGAGATGCAGTTTTTTGGTGGTCACTAGCGGGAATCCATCTGCCAGCGCATACCGGCTTTGCCAGCCAAATACCGAAACCGTACCTGTTCCTGTACGGTCTTCCTTGCGGTGGCCATGTGTTAGCACATGATCCAACAAATCCAGATAGGCTTGCATAATATCTCCTTGCTTAATGTTTATTTAAGTTAAGCCGATGAGGAAGTCTTGGCAATGCGGCAGAAAGTGATTATATTAGATTTGCTGGAAACAGCTATGGCGATAAACGCGATGCAGAATAAGCAGAGCGGACCCGGGGGCAGTGCCCGGCGCCTCCACCATAATTCCGGATGTTCTGAAAAACATTCTTTATGGGGGCGAGTCAGGATCGACGCATGTAGTAAAGGCAAAGTTTTCGCTCGGCATAGTACCACCGTTATCGGGCTATTTTAGTAGTTGCAAACGACAACTATGCTCCGGTTGCTGTTGCTGCTTAATCGCGGTTACAAAAACCACTCTTAAACTCCAACAGGTTGAGCCCTGTTGGCGGGGTTTGGATTGACCTTGCAACAGAATAATCCGGCGGCAGGGGTTTCCCCTGCCGTTTTTTATGTCCGCTTCTTAAAATGGGTATTTGAAAAACTCCCAAGAATCAGATTATAATAATATTTGTATTCGGGGGGATATGTAAATGTCAGATGAAAGCGCTTTATTACCGCAAATTAACTATGAACTTCTTGTTGAAAATGCTCTGAAAGACGTGGTGCGATCCGCGCTGATCATTACACAGGAAACCGGTTTACCGGGTGAAACGCATTTTTTCATCACATTCAATACCAATCATGATGGCGTCAATATTCCTGACCGGCTGAAAGAAAGCCATCCTGATAAAATGACTATTATCATTCAGCATCAGTTCTGGGATTTGGTTGTTGATCAGGTTCATTTTGAAATTACCCTGTCGTTTGGCGGCCAGAAAGAGCATCTGAGCGTACCATTCACAGCTATAACCGAATTCAATGATCCTTCTGCTGGTTTCGGGCTTCAATTCACCATGATGGAAAATAACGATAACGAAGAAGACATCAACGAATCCGATGATGATCAGAATATGACCAAAGATATGCCAGCAAAAAGCGCGGATGTCGTTTCACTGGATACTTTCCGCAACAAGAGCTAATTCCCATGACTGAGTTTAAATACAGCCCCATTCTGCCAAAAACACGTCCGGATTGTGAATGGGTGCATATCACATCAGACTTTGTTGAGCAGGTCACATGGGATGGCAGGACATTCTTAAAGGTGCATCCGGACGCGCTCAGCTTAATTGCCGAAAGAGCATTTAAAGAAATCTCGCATTTTTTACGGCCATCACATCTGGGTCAGCTTCGGGCTATTCTTGATGATAGCACCGCATCACATAATGATCATTTTGTTGCACTGGAAATGCTGAAAAACGCGGTGATTGCCGCTGATCAGGTTCTGCCCATGTGTCAGGATACCGGCACGGCTATCATTAGCGGCGTGCGCGGTGATCAGGTGCTGATAGATGGCGATGATGGCGAAGCGCTGGCACGCGGGATTTGGCAAGTCTATCAGACTAGCAATTTGCGCTATTCGCAAGTCGCCCCGATATCCATGTTTGATGAGGTGAATACCACCACAAATCTGCCTGCTCAAATTGATCTTTATGCTGGCAAGGGGATGGAATATCATCTGGATTTTATCCAGAAAGGCGGCGGTTCTGCCAATAAAACTTTCCTTTTCCAGAAAACAAAAGCCATTCTCAACCCCGAAAGCCTGTCGCAGTTTATTGATGAAACCTTACGCACATTAGGAACAGCGGCTTGTCCGCCCTATCATCTGGCGATAGTTATTGGCGGCACATCTGCGGAAGCTAATCTGAAAACTGTAAAAGCGGCATCCACCCGTGGGCTGGATCATTTGCCAGAAAAAGGCGACGGCCTTGGCGCTGGTTATCGCGACCGCGAATGGGAAGAAATTATTCTGGGCATTTCCCGTGATCTGGGGATTGGGGCGCAATTTGGCGGAAAATATTTCTGCCATGATGTTCGTGTTATCCGTCTGCCGCGTCATGGGGCATCCTGTCCGGTTGGTATTGGCGTATCCTGCTCGGCTGACCGTCAGGCTATGGCAAAAATCACTCCGGAAGGCATTTTCCTTGAAAAACTAGAACATGATCCGTCGCAATTCCTGCCAAGCGTAGAAATGGCAGATGATGATGCGGTGGCGGTTGATTTAAACCAACCGATGGATCAGATTCGCGCCTTGTTAAGCCAGTATCCGGTGAAAACGCGGCTTAAGCTAAGCGGTACATTAATCGTTGCTCGTGATAGCGCTCATGCCAAATTGCAAGAACGGCTGGAACAGGACGGCAAGCTACCGGATTATTTCTGCAACCATCCCATTTATTATGCCGGCCCTGCAAAAACACCTGATGGCATGGCATCCGGCAGCTTTGGCCCTACGACCGCTGGCCGGATGGATAGCTACGTCAAACAGTTTCAAGCGGCTGGCGGATCACTGGTCATGCTGGCTAAAGGCAACCGTAGCCGCGCCGTTCGGGACGCCTGCGCCGCCCATGGCGGATTCTATCTGGGCTCAGTTGGCGGAGCGGCGGCAAAGCTTGCCGTTGATTCTATCCGCAAGGTTGAGGTGCTGGAATATCAGGAACTGGGGATGGAAGCCGTCTGGAAGATTGAGGTAGAGGATTTCCCCGCCTTCATCATTATTGACGATAAAGGCAATGATTTTTTCAATCTGGGTTAGGTGCGATTCTCAACCATGAAAAAAGCCCGGCATAACCGGGCTTATTCATGACAAAAAGATATGTCGGATTAGCCCTGACGAGCCTTCATCCGTGGGTTCTTTTTGTTGATCACATAAAGACGGCCGCGACGACGTACCACCTGACAGTGACGGTCGCGATTTTTCAGTGTTTTTAATGAGCTGGCAACTTTCATCGCTCTAACCTTTCCATTAATTCTGGGCATTTGATAACGCCTGACACCCTTAAGGTCAAGCCGTAAATGCATATTATGCCCGTATTATTCAACTAATCGGGCAAAATCCGGCCTAATAGGACACACCGCATCCAGCCAGACCGCAATAGCCGTTTGGATTCTTGTGCAGATATTGCTGATGATAATCTTCGGCCGGATAATACACATCACGGAAACCGATTTCCGTTGTGATGGCAGGCATGTCTTTTTTGAGCAACTGGCTAGCATAATGCGCCTTTGATGCCTTAACGATATCCATCTGTTCCGGCGTTGAGCAATAAATCGCTGAACGATACTGGGTGCCGCGATCATTACCCTGCCGCATACCTTGGGTTGGGTTATGTTCCTGCCAGAAACAGCGCAGAATATGATCCAGCTCAATCACCGCCGGATCATACACAACCTCAACAATTTCGGTATGACCGGTTTGCCCTGAACAGACTTCTTCGTAAGTCGGATTCGGAGTTGAACCGCCAGCATATCCGACTGACGTTGTCCAGACACCCGGCATCGTCCAGAACAGCCGTTCCGCCCCCCAGAAACAGCCCTGCCCAAACAGAATCGTTTCCATCCCATCGGGATAAGGCGGAATAATGGGGCGGCCATGCACCGCGTGCGGTTTCGCCACCAGCACAGCCATATCACGGCCGGGCAACGCATCCTTGGCATCTGGTACAGTCATGGGTTTGGAAAAAAGCGACGACAGCATGGATAAGGCTCCTTCATATGATCATATGCCGAAAACATCCGGCATAATCATATATATGGTAAGCTGGCGTTATGCTGACAAGGTTATGATTTATTTTGCTTCACCAACGCGGCGACACCGGGCAGATTTCTGCCCTCTAGCCATTCCAGAAACGCCCCGCCAGCCGTGCTGACATAGCTAAACTGATCCAGCACATTAGCATGGTTAAGCGCGGCAATAGTATCACCGCCACCAGCAACAGAAATTAGCGCGCCTGCCTCTGTTCGTGAGGCCACATATTGCGCTAGCACGGTTGTTGCCTGATCAAATGGTTCGATTTCAAACGCCCCCATAGGGCCATTCCAGATCAGCGTCTGGCAATTATCTATCGCCGCCGATATCGTCGCCACCGCATCACGTCCGGCATCTAGGATCATTTCATTACCAGCAATATGATCATTGGCAAAATGCACTAACCGGTGTGGTGCGTTTGCGGCAAACGCCGTGGCAACAACGCCATCTTGCGGCAAGATAAACCGGCATCCGATAGCCGCCGCCTGTTCACGAATAGCCTTTGCCGTATCAATCATATCTGCCTCAACTAGCGAAGCACCAATATCATGCCCATCTGCTAGCAGAAACGTGTTTGCCATGCCGCCGCCAACAATCAGCACATCAACCTTTGTGATCAGATTTTTCAACAAATCCAGTTTTGTAGAAACCTTGGCACCGCCCACCACGGCAGCAACAGGCCGGCGTGGTTGCCCTAACGCCTGATCAAGCGCAGATAGTTCTGCCATCATCAACGCCCCTGCATAAGACGGCAGACATGCGGTAATCGCTTCGCATGACGCATGCGCCCGATGGCTACACGAAAACGCATCATTCACAAATACGTCTACACCTCCGGCCAGCGCATAGGCAAAATCAGAATCATTAGCTTCCTCGCCTGCTTCAAATCGCAGATTTTCGAGCATGATAATATCACCATCTTTCATTTCGGCTTTCGCGTTGGCGGCATCCGCACCAATCACATCAGCAACAAAACGAACCGGCCGTCGCAACACATCTGATAACGCCGCCGCTACCGGTGCAAGGCTCATATCCGGCACAACCTTACCTTTGGGGCGACCATAATGCGATATTACCACCACTCTGGCACCATGATCAGCCAGCGCAATAATGCTGGTAGTGACGCGCTCAATCCGGGTTGTATCCGTGACCTGCCCATCTTGCATCGGAACATTCAGATCAGCTCTGAATAAAACGGTTTTCCCGCGCATGAGTTCCGGATGTAAAGTCAACGGAAGCTTGGACATATTAACCTCAAAATAATAGCGATCTGATATAATAATAAGCCATTGCGGCGTGTTTTATTTTCCCATAGCATGCGTAGGGTAATCT
The DNA here is from genome assembly GCA_024639485.1 of Alphaproteobacteria bacterium. GTDB lineage: Bacteria > Pseudomonadota > Alphaproteobacteria > Puniceispirillales > UBA1172 > UBA12202. The sequence continues at coordinate 4,174 of JAHEII010000022.1, read as the reverse complement.
TCCAAGTTTAGATTATGTTTCCGTGCTACTTCTTATTTCAATATATGGCTATCAAGCATCAGCATTTCATATGGCAAATCAGCATTCCGATATCCGCAGAAGCGATGAGTTTATCCTTGGTCTACGGCATGAAGCCCCATTGTTGGTCGGGGTGATCCCTTTTGGTTTGATTTTCGGGGTTTTGGGCATAGAAGCCGGGCTGACTCCATTTCAGGTCATGACCATGTCGGTTATTATTTTCGGTGGGGCAAGCCAGATTATATTTCTGGAATTATTTGCCTCAGGTGCCAGCCCCTATCTGGTCAGCTCAACTGTTGGCGTGGTAAATTTGCGCCACGCGCTTTATTCGGCACGCATTGCCCCTTATTTCAGCCAGCTAACATTAGGCTGGAAAATCATTCTGTCTTATTTGCTCACTGATGAGGCTTATGCCATGACCATCCGGCGGCTGGAAACCCGCCCACATAATCCGGTGATACATTATCATTTGCTGGGAACGGGATTATGTTTATGGGTCAGCTGGCAGATCACCACGTTTTTAGGGATCATGCTAGGCACTGCCATTCCGCCATCGCTTGGCCTTGGCTTTGCTATTCCGTTGACTTTCATGACTATTATCATTCCCTATCTGGCTAACTGGCCACATCTTATTGCTATTCTGGTATCGGGTAGCATAGCTGTTCTGACTCACCAGATGCCATGGAAACTTAATCTGGTTATTGCCGCCATTGCCGGCATGCTGGCCGGATATCTGGCAGAGATTTTGCGCAAAAATAATGACGTGGATATATCCACAAACGGACACAGCCAATGATCTGGCTTGCTATTATCATATCCGGATTATTCACGTTTTTGACGCGCTTTTCCTTTATTGGTGGGCTGGCAGGAAGACCGCTTCCGGCAACTGTTCGGGCTATGCTGGGCTATGTAACAACCGCAGTTTTAACCGCTATCATTGCATCAGAAGTGCTAGTCATTAATGATCATTTCACCATCGCGAATAACCCGCAAATACCGGCATTTCTTCTGGCCGCCATCATTGCGCTCATATTCCGTAACATTGTTTTGACCATAGCTACGGGCTTGCTGGCTTTATGGATATGCCAGCATATGATTTATTGATTAGCTAAACCCAAGAGCTCTAGATTAAAGCACCCATGGCGGCGGCGGTATCCAGCATTCTGACAGAAAATCCCCACTCATTATCATACCACGCCATCACACGGCAGAACCGTGGGCTTAGCACTTTGGTCTGATCCAGTGCAATAATGGACGAACGGGGATCATGGTTCATATCAATAGACACCAATGGTTCATCCGTTATACCCAGAATACCTTTCAGTTTGCCATTTGCCGCTTCAGCAAAGCAGGCATTGATATCTTCTACGCTGGTATCACGCCCAGCCATAAACTTGAGATCAACCGCAGATACATTCGGCGTTGGTACCCGCATCGCCACGCCATCAAGTTTGCCGCTTAATTCCGGCATGACCAGCCCAACAGCCTTTGCCGCGCCAGTTGTTGTTGGCACCATGCTTTCGGCGGCGGCACGTCCCCGATACGGGTCTTTATGGTTATTATCCAGTATGCGCTGGTCGCTGGTATAGCTATGGATGGTGGTCATAAAACCCTGTTCAATCCCGACCGCTGCATGCAGAACAGATGCAACCGGAGCAAGACAGTTTGTGGTACAGGATGCGTTTGAAACCACCACATGATCCGCGGTTAGCTGATCATGATTAACGCCATATACGACCGTCAGATCAGCGTCTTTTGCTGGTGCTGACACCAATACTTTTTTCGCACCAACCGCCGTATGTTCAATGGCTTTATCGCGGCTGTTAAACGCACCGGTACATTCCAGCACGACATCAACACCAACGGCGCCCCAATCCAGTTCGGCAATATTTCTGGTGCTGGTAATCCGCATGGCGCCTTTTCCGACATCCATGGTCTGACCATCAATAGTCACCGGATGCTGAAAGCGGCCATGGACGCTGTCATAACGTAACAGATGGGCATTTGTTTCTATGCTGCCAGAAATATTAATCGCCACGACTTCTATATCGGTGCGGTTTTCTTCTATTATGGCGCGCATTACATTGCGACCGATCCGGCCAAATCCATTTATGCCCAAACGAATTGTCATCTGCTCATCCTTTATATGATCTTATCTTGGTTTTAGATTGTTAGTTCTTTTACCATGGTAATAATATGTTCAACTGTAATACCAAAATGGGCGTAAAGTTCCGGTGCAGGCGCAGATTCGCCAAAGCTTTTCATGCCGATAAAGGCGTCTGGATCAGATGTATATCTATCCCAGCCAAAGCCGCTTGCCGCTTCTATTCCTATCCGTGGTGCCCGTCCTAATACCTTACGGCGATAAGCCTGATCTTGCTGTTCAAATAGCTCCCAGCATGGCAGGGATACCACTGCCGCCTTTATGCCGTTTTCTGCCATTTGTTCTGCCGCTTCCACCGCCAGCGCGACTTCTGTACCGGTGGCTATTAACGTCACATCACGCTTGCCGTCAGGTTCGCGCAACACATAACCACCCATCAGCGATTTGTTTAATGAACTGCTTTCATTGCGTAAGGTTGGTGTTCCCTGCCGTGATAGCGACAGCACCGATGGCGCATCAGTAATATTCAAAGCCGCTTCCCAGCATTCGGCTACCTCAACCGCGTCAGCAGGCCGGAATACATACAGATTAGGCGTTGCCCGCAACATAGCCAGATGTTCAACCGGTTGGTGCGTTGGCCCGTCTTCGCCAAGCCCGATAGAATCATGGGTCATGACATAAATTACCTGTTGCCGCATCAGCGCGGATAACCGCATCGCACCCCGCGCGTAATCGGAAAATACCATAAACGTGCCGCCATACGGTACCATCCCACCATGCAGTGACATGCCGTTCATAGCCGCCGCCATGCCATGTTCGCGTACGCCGTAATAGACATACCGGCCTTTGTACTGTCTAGGCAGGATTGGGTGGGTATCGGCTGTTTTGGTCAGATTTGATCCGGTCAGATCAGCTGAGCCGCCAACGGTTAAGCTAGTAGCCGCATTTATGACTTCCAGCGTTTTCTGTGACGATTGCCGGGTGGCCATATTAGGCTGATCAGTTTTGAATTGTTGCCGCAGGATTTTCAGCTCACGCCAGAGTTTTTGCGGATGCGATTTTTCTACGGCTTCATCAAATCGCCGGGCTTTGCGTGACTTGGCATATCTATCCTGCCATTCCTGATAGGCATCAAGGCTGCGTTCAGCCGCCATGTTCCAGTCAGCGCGAACATCATCAGGAATAACAAAAGGGGCATGTGGCCAGTTCAATGCTTCGCGGGCTCCGGCGATTTCAACATCGCCAAGTGGCGCTCCATGGGTTTTTGACGTGCCTGCCAATGTTGGCGCTCCGTATCCGATTGTTGTCTTGCACGCAATGATAGACGGCCGCGAATTGGCTATGGCTTTTTCGGTCGCGTCTGCAATGGCTTGCGGATCATGACCATCAACCGCTTGCACATGCCAGCCTGCGGCGCGAAACCGGCTAAGCTGATTTGTTGAGGTTGATAAGTCAGTACCCCCATCAATTGATATGCTGTTATCATCCCAGAACACGGTTAGCCGACCCAGACGCAAATGACCAGCCAGATCAATGGCTTCGTGGCTGATGCCTTCTTGCAGACAGCCATCACCGACAATAACCCATGTCCGGTGATCAACCAGCGAGGCACCAAACCGCGCCGCCATCATACGTTCTGCCAGTGCCATACCAACAGATGTGGCCAGCCCCTGCCCTAATGGGCCGGTGGTTGTTTCTATTCCGCTTGCCATGCCATATTCCGGATGACCGGCGGTAATTGCTCCCATCTGGCGGAATTGCCGGATTTGATCCATGGTCATATCCGCATAGCCTAGCAGATGATTAACCGCGTAATGCAACATAGAACCATGGCCAGCTGATAACACAAAACGGTCACGGTCTGGCCATGCCGGATTAGCCGGATTGATTTTGATAAAGCGCGAAAACAGCACCGTTGCGACATCCGCCATCCCCATTGGCATGCCCGGATGCCCTGAGCGCGCCGCCTGAACAGCGTCCATAGAAAGAAATCTAATCGCGTTCGCCATATTGTTATGGCTAGCTGGTGAAATAGAATGATTTGGCATGATG
>JAHEII010000021.1 GCA_024639485.1 Alphaproteobacteria bacterium | reverse complement strand
TTTCACAAGGACTAAATGGACTTTATTTAAAAGAAAAAAAACAATGTCTAAAGGTTATGTCGTAGCTAACATAAGAGTCACGGACCAAGACAGGTTTCAAGAATTCTCTGGCATGGCAGGGCCAGCCATTAAAAAATATGGTGGTAAGGTGCTTGCTCGTGGTCCAGATGCAGACAGACTTGAAGGCGATGTCAGTGGCGCACTAAACAAGTGGCTTCAGGATTATGTGCCAGAGGGATGTGTCATTCATTCCTTTAGGCATTCAATGCGTGACAGGCTAAGAGCTGTTCAGTGCCCTTCAGACATGATTGACCAGATAGGGGGATGGAGTACTGCTGGTGTTGGGCAGGCTTATGGGAAGAGTTATGATCTAGTAAAGTTAACATTTACTTTACGAAGGATTATTATCTTCTATAATTAAACTTTGGAATTAAACTAGTAATAAAAATAATGTTTTATAATCTATCAATTATTAATAAAATCTTAATTTGTTTTTGTATAATATTTATAAGTTACCACGCATCAGCCAATATACCAATAAGTGAGCAATCTAAATTTATTGACCATGAAACATGGTTGATTGATCCATTAAGACAAAAACCTCCATTATTATCCGACGAAGAAATAAACTCTTGGAAACCGCCATTTCTGTATGTTGATAGTGGTATACACATTATTAATTTATATGATTTAAACCATAAAGATCAGCGATATGGTTTAAAGGCTGACATTTGGTTTCAATGGAGTGGTGATCAAAAATATTGGGATGGATCTAGTAGTGATTATTTTGGAGGAGTTTGGGTCAATTCAATCTACGACGAACAATTTACATATTATGAGAATAACGATCCCTATATTGATATTAATGATAACAGATCATCAATTACAGGCTTTGATGGCTTTTTAAACTCCAACTTTGATTACACAAAATTTCCATTTGATAATCAAGTATTAGAAATTCAATATGAAGCCGCAATGGATGCATATCACGTTATACTTAACCAGAAAGATAAACCATCTGCAGAGCCTAATTTTAATAAAATATTAGACTATTCAATCGAAAGTATTGAAGTCGAAAACAAGTTAAAAGTATATCCTACTGCTCAAGGTGTTACAGATTATGAGGATGGGGAAACAAAGGCGTCAAGCATTGTTATTATTAAATTAAATTTAAAAAAATCATTTATTAATTCTTTCTTTTTATATATTTTTCCACTTGTAACAATCGCATTTATTCTTCTTATAAATTCAAGTAAGTTTTCCACAGATAAAAGTATAAAATTATCTCTTCCACCAGCTACATTAATTGCATTAATATTTTTACAAAAGGAATCTGCTAAAGATTTACCAGCATTAAATTATTTAACTTACATTGATTATCTCTACATACTTTCATATTTCTTAATATTTATTTGCTTTTTAGAAGCTATGCTTTCTTATAAAATTAATAATACAGAAGAAAGAAATAATGAATATATTTATAAGGACCTCGTCTTTAAATTAATAGTATTCAGTACGGTATTTATAGCGCCTTTATTCATTTGGATATTAATCAATAGATAAATATCTGTTATTCATTTTATTGTGCTAACAGGTCAGGTAACGTACAATATTTATTCCCATATTCATGTTCGCTATGGCATTTATCTTTTTGTCAGGCGTGTTCCCGTTGACTTAAAGCATTACTAGCGTAGTGACAGAGCCTGTATGAGCCTTCGCACCAAATCAGTGAGTGCCGCAAGACGTACTGCGCAATCCATATACCCTAAACATGGGGCTAGGACTGTCTATCACCTCACCCATCTATAAGCTGGCTATATAATGAATATATAGCTAGTCCTTACTCAGAAAAGCTTTTGAGATAGGCAATCACATCGTCGCGATCTTTTTGTTTTTTCAGACCGCCAAACCCCATTTTAGTGCCTTTCAAATATTTCTTCGGCTTTTCCAGAAAGCCATCCAGCGTTTCTTCGTCCCAGACAATGCCGCTTTCTTTTATGGCTTTAGAATATTTTTTGAAGCTTTCAATAGAACCGGCTGGCCGTCCCATGATATTCACCAGATGTGGGCCAGATTTGTTTTTTTCATTATCAACAACGTGACAGGCCTTGCATTTTTTGAATACTTTTTCGCCAGCCGCAACATCGCCAGCCATAGCAGGGGCGGTGGCAGTCATGGCCAGAATAGCCGTCAGCAGAAATATTTTACGCATGATTTTCTCCTTAGGTTCTATAATCACAGACATACCAGATATCAGAAAAATTGCATCCGACTAAATCAGCCCATGCGACAATTATTCCGCCTCTTTCTTTTATGATGGCGTTCAACCCAGATGCCCAACCTTGACATAAATCATGGCACCATCGTCTTTGGTATAGGGGCAATGCTCGCTCATATGCGGGCTTCGTAACCAACTGCCGGCCGGATAGCTATCATATTCGTCATAAAACGTGCCATTGAGCACCAGTATTTCTTCGCCGCCCCAATGCTTATGCGGGTTGAAACGGGTATTCGGCGCCCATGATACCAGCGCGACATTTTCTGCTTCATATTGATGAAGCGGCATAACGGTTAATCCGTCAACTAAACCGGGGCGCCACGGGGCGGCATGGGTGTCTAAGGTAAACTGGCTGTGATCTTGCGGGCTAAACTGATGCAGTTTTACAAAAATGGTGGCGCCTTCATCGCCAATAATGGGCTGATGTTTTGTGCCAATCGGATTGCGGATATATGTACCAGCCGGATAGGAGCCATGTTCATCACCAAACACGCCATCCAGAACAAAAATTTCTTCGCCGCCAACATGCTCATGCTCAGAAAATCGGCTATTAGGCGCATAACGCACCAGCGATGTTGCTCTTGCCACTTCATCACCAATACGGTCTAGCTTCATGCGCTCAACACCGGGCATGGGGGATGCTTCCCAGATATAATCATCGGGTTTTATGACAACGCGTTGCGAAAAATTAGCGTTTAGCTCAATTGATGTGTTTATGGCCATCTGTGTTAACCTAATATCAGCGCTATCGAATATGTGAAATTCTATCAGCAAAATGCTAAATATGACAAGGAAACTTCCCTGATACATTTTGAATACATTATGGGATAAATTATGCTGGCATATTTAATATATATTATATAAATTTAAAGTTTATGATGATAAAATATAAATATGTTTTGGAGATTATATGTACACGAAAATATTCATAAGAACTTTTCCATCTGATGAAGAATGTGAGTTGTTTGAATCTCTCTTGAAAACCCGCTGGCCAACCCTGCTCGAAGGTATACAAAACGTTACTTTCAAAGCTTTTAAAAACATGTCCCAGAGAAATATTCTGACGGTAGTCTGGTTTTTTCCTGATATAAAAACACAAGAGAACGTTGAAAAGCTAATTGAAGAACATATCACAAAGTTCACCAGAACCCTGTCACCGAAAACCATGACATTTTCTGGTGAAAACATATTCGCGCTTACGACCTGAACATAACCATTTGGGGGTAAGTATTACATTCAGATACCGGCGTGCCTGTAACGCGCCCCCCTGTATGTGATGGCTTTATGATGTTAATGTTCCATCAATGACATAACGCAGAATATCCGCCACCTGATCTGGTGTTTCGACAACGGCTAGCGCGGCAGCATCAACTTCTTTCAATGCGTGCTGATGATCAGCGCCATGCATAACAATAATGGATTTACCAAGCGCCGCGGCATAGCCAGCATCAAATGCCGCGTTCCATTGTTTGTACTTGTCACCGAACCGAACAACAACGATATCGGCTTCGGCAATCGCCTTTCTGGTTCGGATAGCATTAATTTTTGCGCCTTTATGATCATGCCAGAACTTATCTGTTTCTGATCCCAGAATAGCAACCCCACAATCATCACTAGCCGCATGATCCGTAACCGGTGACGTGAAATGAACATCCATGCCTTTTGTTCCGGCGATAATCTGATCACGCCAATCTGTGTGAATTTCACCGGATAAATATAATGTGATGGTCATCTGCGATCCTTTTCATATGGTAATAATATCAATATTACTGATAGATAAATTATCTGATTGAGATAGCTAAAATATCCGGCCTGCGGCTTAAAGACAACCGTCATATCATACGCCAATAGCCAGCACCCCAGAAATGATACATTGCCTTTATGAAGGCTAGGCCATAGGATTTCAACTTAACGGTGGGCGGGAAATTATGATTGATCACATGTTTGCTTTTAGCTGGACGGCGCCACCATTTCTTGATGGCTCTGTCATAACATACTGGTCGATTTGCGCGCTAGCCGTGTTATTGATGGCTATCGCTAAATCCGGATTTGGTGGAGCCATTGCGTCTTTATCCGCCCCATTAATGCTGACCATTCTGCCTGCCCGTGAAACGCTGGCAATTCTTCTGCCACTATACATGGTGACAGATATCTGGGCGATTTTGATCTGGCGCGGCTATTGTTACTGGCGCATTCTGTTCTGGATGGTGCTATTTGCGATTATAGGGCAAGTGCTGGGCTTTTTGCTGATCAGTATGATAAATGATGAGATGCTGAAAGCCATGATCGGGGCTATCGCTATTCTTATCGGATGCCGCTATTTCATCAGATTAAACGCACCATCAGAGGCAAGATTATCCCGCAAATTGCGAAAACATATTCCGGCGCGGGCATCATTCTGGTGTAGCTTGTCTGGATTTTCGTCATTTATTTCTTTAACTGGTGGCATACCTGTGCAGATATTTCTGCTTCCTTTACGCATGCACCGCTATCTGGTTGTTGGAACAAGCGCGTGGTTTTTCTTCAGCATAAACATAGCGAAAGTGCCATTCTTTCTGCAATTGGGGATGTTTACTCCCTCAACGCTATTTATCACCATATCTTTGATACCGGTTATTCCCATTGGTGTAATTATCGGCAAATGGCTCGCCCGTAATATATCTGATCGGTTGTTTTATCATCTGGTGCATGCTGCCCTTGCTTTTTTAGGCCTGCGGTTGGTCTGGGGGATTGCCGCCACTGCGTTTATATAAATTTATGCCATAGATACGGGTTATGAATGTGGCGCATAAAAAAGGCGCGGATCAACCCGCGCCTTTCTAGAGATACATTGGGTTTTAGCAGCTCATATCGGGCTGTTTTGAATTCAGCGCATTTTGAGTTTGAGATAAGCGCATCGCTAACTTTGCAGCCCGTTGTCTTTGGTCTTCGTTCGGCTCTTTACCAGCGCTTTGCATGGACTGCATTGAGCTTCCAAATTCCATCAGTTTTGGCATAATCGCACCAACTTCAGAAAAACAGATATTGCTTTTCTTTGACATGCTTTCAAAATCTGATACCAGACTTTCAAAATTATCCAGTAATTTGTTGATTTCCGGATCACCAGACTGACCACATCCTGCCAGACTCAAGCTGGCAAACAGAACAAACATGGTTGCAAAAACTCTCATATTAAACTCCTATAAGTTTGGTTAATATGAAAAACTTAGTCTAAAAATGATACAAGGAAAGTGTTTGCTCTATTTTATTCTTGTTTATTCTTGGTGACACTTTCAGACTCGATATCATTCTGGCATCCGGTGATAAATTTCATCACAATCAGGTCGATTAATCTAGCCGGCCTTCGGCATGGGCTTTCCATACTTCTAGCAATAATTCTTCGCATTCCTCATTAGACAGGAATTGTGGCTTATTTTCGAATGCGTCAAACACTCTGGTAACAAACTCGTCGCCATTGCTGCAACCATCTATATGACGTTCTGCCTTGTGCAGAAAAATGTGTAGGTCGGTAACCCGCTTGCGTGCTTCCTGATTAAATTGCATCTGTTCGTCCTTTCTTTCACTATCCGGTGATCTTTTAAATAATATGCCAGCAGAAAACTAAAATGACCACTTTAATGTGTTGATGCGGTAAACTTATCCAGAGCGCGAAAAATAAAAACCAATAATATCATGCAAAAAATCAATCCGGCAATGTCACCAACAATGAACCGGATAATAACCTGATACACTTGATCAGAGGCAATAAGCTCACCTTTCAAAAAGGCACCCGTAAAAGAATTAAATAAAGACGCAATTATGCCAGCGATAATAACACCTTTCCAGTTCGGCAATGTGAATGAATTAGGATAGACATTATATCCAAGCAGTCGCAATGTTTCAAAACCAACAACCGGGGATATTGCGCTGAAAACAGGAATAAGCACACTAACGGGGAAAGAAAACTCAAGACCCCAGATGGAATGCGCTATAATCTCAGCAGGAATAAGTGCAAATAAAACCTTCGGCCCAAGCAACCATGCCGATAATACCCGCACAGCATGTGGCAGAAACAGAATACTGGCAATGCCGGATAAATTACCAAAAACACTGGCTTCTAGTGGGAAAATAACATTGATGCTGACCCAGAATAACGCCAGATATAACGTAATAACAAATCCAGACCAATGCCGGGAAATCAAACGAAAAAGATGCAACTTAACAATCCCAGATAACTCAAATTAACTTTAAATAACTTGAGATAAGCCTAAATAACCCAGAGCAAAAGACAAAGACCTATATCAAAAAATTAAAAATAGCCGATCAACAGATGATATTGGCTATTTAGTGTCAGATTTAGCGTTTAGGCAGAGATTAGGAAAACCGGTCGGTTTGCGGCACATAAAGCCCTGACCGTTCTGTTCCCACTTTATCAATGTAACCGGATTTGATCAGCGTTTGAAATGCTCTGTATAAAGACGGCTGTGGCATCGATTCCACCAGAGGATGTTCTCTGATCTGATCCAGATGGACCGGCTTTTTCTCTTTACTTGATAAAATAATAAGCGCTGAGATCACCTTTTTTTCAATCTCTGTCATAGATGCGATAGACATATCGCTTTCCATTTGCATGATTAGATTTCTCAATTCAGCGTAATATTTAATATCACTCATGATTAAACTTAGACCCTCTAGAAAATGATCACATACATCCATACATATAAAATTATTGATTTGGATATCAATGACCATATTGAAAGATACTTCATCGATAAGTATGTAATATCAAGATTAGTTCGTTATAATGATATTCTATTATAGTAAACAATATCATAATCAGCTCAAAAAGTTTGCCATATCCAAATGTCAGCATCATCACCTAAAAACACAATGAGCATAAACTGGTTCTGCTGGCATACATGGCGGCGGTCATCATATAATACCATGTGGTGCTTAATTGGCTGTTCCATTGGGGATTTAGGCACGATTGCTTTTTTTCAATATACTGGTATCCCGTGGCCGACCCTAGCCATCATGACACTGGCTATTATTAATGGCCTGCTTACCTCAATCTGTCTTGAAACCATTATTCTGTCGCGGCAAATGGCTATGCGGCTAGCTTTCAAAACCGCCATTGGCATGTCTCTGATTTCCATGATTGCTATGGAAATTGCCATGAATAGTGTTGATGTAGCATTGACCGGTGGGGCAAAGCTAACCTGGTGGGTGCTTCCGTTTATGCTAACAGCCGGATTTATTGCCCCCCTGCCCTATAATTACTGGCGACTAAAAGCGCTTGGCAAGGCCTGTCATTAATATGTGGTCATTAATGTGTGGTTATGATGATGCCGGTTTCATGCAAATCGCGTCATAGGCGTGCCGGTTGGTGATTTTGCCATCATGGGCAAAAATATCCAGCATCGCCGCATAGCCCGCATCGGTAATATCCATATGTTCCGGCCAGCATCCCATGGATTGATAAGCACGAATACATTCCGCCAGCACCGTTTCATCAATATTGGGGAAAAGCGGCTTTTCGGCCGCGGCAATGTCCTCAGCAGAAGCCGTGTTCATATAGATTCTTGTTTTCTGATATGCACGGCAAAAGGCTTTGCCAGCATCACTATTAAGCCAGTCTGGCATTGCGGCAAGGCTGGAAAATGCACATGAGCCAACAACAGGCCCCAAGGCGGCTACTACATAACCCGCGCCATCGGCCTCAATCTGTTGCGGGGCGGGGCCTTGCTGATGGATATATTGTCCCGTGCCAGCACGAAACGCCGCGTCCATTTCTTTAGCATTGCCCGCATCAATGATATTGATCTTGTTTACATCAATGCCGGCGTTATGACAGGCATATTTGAACATGGTCATAGGCTGGCCGCCATGATGCACCAATACCTCTGCGCCTTCTAGTTTTGACCAGCTAAAATCCGGATCAGCTGTTCGGCTGGTAATAAAGAACCCATCCATGTCATTAATCAGCGCAAAATGCCGCGCGGTAGAATCCCGCCCCTTTTCCAGTGAATGAAATCCCTGACTTATGGTTGACTGCACCACCTGTGCGGTGCCGTTTTCTAATGCGGCTAATGCCGATACCCCCGGTTCAGCTACGCTCCAGTCATAGTCAAATCCTTCTTCGGCCAGGAATCCACCTGTCATTGTCGAAATGAGCGGTGAATAAAATGCAGAGAAAAGCGTAAATTGAATATGAATACTGGGCATAATTTATCCTTTCGGGGAATGACATGTTCTGGTCATATTAGCGGCATGTTAATGCTAGTTATTTCATCAACCCTATCACCGGTTGTTATGCTGTCAAGATGAGCCTTAAAAACGTTATTTCAAACTCGCTTTTACACTTTCCAGACAAATATAATAGCCGTTCAAGACGCAAATATAGCCATATCGACATATTTCTTTAAAAATTAATCTGATTTTAAAAGCAAATTTATCTCGCTTTTTGATCAACAAAGTGTCATAAGCATAGCACTCTGCAAAAAGTGCAGAGGGTCAACGATTTGCTTCTCCACGGAAAAGAGGTTGATTGACGATTTAACAACCCTTTTTTTAAGGAGAGAAAGATGCCTAATGGCACCGTAAAATGGTTCAATGAAACCAAAGGTTACGGGTTCATCGAACCCGATGATAAGTCGCAAGACGTTTTTGTTCACATCTCAGCCGTCAAAGACGCTGGCATGCAAACACTGAACGAAAACCAGACCGTAAGCTATGAACTCGAACAGGGTAAGAATGGCAAAAGCTCAGCGGTAAGTCTGAAAAACGCTTAATCATTTGTCTTTGACAGATGATGTCGTAAAGGCCGGCCATTCGTGGCTGGCCTTTTTTAATAATCAAATCTTCCTCACGATATGCTAGTTTTAACCACAGCTATCGCATACGGATTTTAATCGCCAGCGGAATACCGCGCACCTGTTCACGAATAAAGATGAACAACCCACTAGCCACAATAATCAACATGCCCAGCACAGAATATATGTCCGGCACCTCACCGAAAAACAGTAAACCAATGCTGATTGATATGACCAACATGGTATATTCAAATGGCGCAATCACTGGCGGCTGGCTGATCCGGTAGGCAGAAATCAAACATAAAGTGCCTATTGTTGCCACCACGGAAATCATTATTACCGCCGATAAAATGATCAGATCATCAAACACCCATGGCCGGAAAACATATTCCAGCCCCTGCACACCATCAAACGACCACCCCATGAGTGATGCCATGATCAGGGTTAGGATTCCACAAATAATGCTGGCGATATACATATGTATTGTTTGCTGAAAAACGGTATCTTTTTCCCGCGTGTATTTGGCTAAAATCATGGAAATAGAATAGCTAAGCGCGGTCAGAAGCGGCAGGATATATGCCCATTGAAAATTACCGGTACTAGGTTTTACAATCAGAAATGTTCCGATAAATCCGGTTAAAATAGCGGCGATCCGGTACCATCCCACATCATTGCCCAGAAATATTTTGGATAATATGGTGATGAAAAACGGGCTGACAAAGAATAACGCCGTCGCTTCGGCAATCGGCATTAATGATAGCGCGATATAAAAGCTCATAAATCCGAAAAAGAACAAGGTCGCTCTGATACAAGTCAAAAGCGGATAGGCTGTTGTGAATTTAATCGGGCGACCGCTGATATAAAGGAAGGCAGAGATAAACGCTGTGCCAATGAAACCCCGCATGACCAGTATCTGCAATAATGACCCGTCTTCGGCAAGAACTTTAATCGTCACATCCTGTATACTAAATAGTGACATTCCCAAAATAATAAGCAATATACCCAGCTTGTCATTCATCAGCAGTATCCTTATCACACTAATTAAAGCGTCTTATATTTTATAAATACAATCAA
>JAHEII010000177.1:1224-2106 GCA_024639485.1 Alphaproteobacteria bacterium | reverse complement strand
AGAGCCGCAAAATTGGCATTATGGTGCTGAGTTGTCCACTGGCTAGCCCATTGCGACACTGAGTCCAGAAATGGCGTATCTTCAGACATCTGCTCAAAGCTTTTAGCAAGATTTTTAAAAACTTCTGAAACCTTTGCTTTATTATCAAGTCTTCCTAAATCTGACCGTGTATAACCATAAGTCATTAATTTTGACCAAGCCGCATTAAGCAAATCAATAGGTTTTATTTTTGTAAGCCCAAATGCAATGTGAATAGCCCCATTTGTCGCCGCAAGTGCATCATGATAATGCCCCCTAGGTAGATAGAGAAAATCACCAGGATTAAGGGTAACTACCTTTTCAAGTTCTCCTGCCCGACGTTTATTCTCTTCTTTTGATAATTTGAATTCAGGAGAATTAATCGGATGCTCTTCCCGCTTTTTATAGACATTCCAGTCTTTTGACCCCTGACAATGAATAGCAAATACATCATGGGTATCAAAATGTGGTCCGAAAGCTTTATTATTCCCCATGGAAAAATAAATATTTGCCTGCACTTGGGCGCGGGTCATTTCTTCCAGAAACGAAGCAACGGATTTAATTTTTGGATTAAGATGCGTCACGTCATTCAAGACAACAGAACTTCCAGAGCGAATAAAATTCATCAGCTTCTGGGTATTTAAAATGGCAAAAGCCCCAGATGGATGCGGATCAAAATACTCACTTGATGGAATTTCATTGGTCTGGTTCATCAAAAATATTTTGTCTGGTGTCCATATGGACGTAATATCCAGCATTTTAGACATATCATCATAATTAATCAGATCATCAGGGTCAGTGATGGCCGATTCTTGATGTAGCCAAGTATCACCTATTATGCCGGAGAAAAAATTGTCAGGGAAA
>JAHEII010000177.1:0-1214 GCA_024639485.1 Alphaproteobacteria bacterium | reverse complement strand
GCGCATAATGTTATCTCTAATTTTTAAAAACTTAATTTAGCAAAATATGCTTATGCAAGCAATGTATGCCGTTAATAGCGGGGAAGTTTTGATTTTATTATATTTGACGGTATAAATAAAATTATGATGAAAACAAAATAATAAGGTTTCAATGAATGACCCCAACAATGATTGATGACGCTCTATTTGCTGTTACCGATAGCATTAATAAGGCAAAAAACAGGATTGGCCGTGATGAACCCGTCACGCTGGTTGCGGTATCGAAACAGCAACCGGATGAGCGGATTGATGCGGCACTTGATGCTGGTCAGCGGGTATTTGGTGAAAACCGTGTGCAGGAAGCTATGAGCCGGTGGGCGCACCGCCGCGCTAGCTACCCTGATCTCACCCTGCATCTGATCGGCCCTCTGCAAACCAACAAAGCCGCAGAAGCCGTGGCTTTATTTGATGTGATTGAGGTCTTGGATAGAGAAAAACTGGCCGCCGCGCTGGCGAAAGAGATGGCAAAGCAGGATCGTCATCTGCCATGTCTGGTGCAGGTAAACACAGGCGAGGAAGAACAGAAATCCGGCATCCGCCCGCAAGACACAAAAACATTTGTCCATCATTGCCAGTCCCATCACGGGCTTAATATCACTGGTTTGATGTGTATTCCACCGGCCGACGAAGAACCGGCCATGCATTTTGCTTTACTGGCTAAACTGGCCGCCGAATGTGGATTGCCGGTTTTATCCATGGGGATGAGCGGCGATTATCTGGAAGCCATCACCTTTGGCGCAACGTCGGTGCGTGTCGGGTCTGCCATATTTGGCGCCCGCTTGCCTCGCCAATAATCATATCCATTAGCATACCGCCGGATTAATCAAGCATATGACCAGTGCGTTTGGCTTTTGTTGCCAGATAATTGGCATTATACGGATTATCGGGCGTGATCAAAGGCAGACGGGCGCTAACTGTAATCCCGCATGCCTCAATCTGGCTGATCTTATCAGGATTATTGGTCAATAGCTGAATATTGGTGACACCCATCTGGCGCAGCATTTCAGCGGCTGGAAGAAAAAACCGGTGATCGGTTTCAAAACCCAGATGATGGTTCGCATCAACCGTATCAATGCCGGTATCTTGTAAGGCATAAGCCTTTAATTTGTTTACTAGTCCGATATCACGACCTTCCTGTGCCAGATAAATTAGCACACCGCCGCCCATTTCAGCCA
>JAHEII010000019.1 GCA_024639485.1 Alphaproteobacteria bacterium | reverse complement strand
GATACCACCCAGCGCAACTATCGCTGATAATATCGTCAAAAAAGTTCTGTTCATGTTAACTCTCTCCCTTTTAATACATTGGTCATTCATTAATAAATAGCAGATATTATCTGATCATCAGAAAGTTTCTGCCTAAATGTGCAGGTGCACCAAACTGGACACGCCCACCTTTCGAAATCAGAACAAGGACTAATATTGTGGCAAAGTATGGTAGCATTGACAAGAACTGTGATGGGATTGCCCAGCCACGCGCCTGCCCCACCAATTGCATAATGGTGACTCCGCCAAAAAGAACCGCGCCAGCCGCCACACGCCACGGCCGCCATGAGGCAAAAACCACCAATGCCAGTGCGATCCATCCGCGCCCTGATGTCATGCCTTCCGACCAGTGGGGGGTTAGCACAAGCGGCAAATAAGCTCCACCTAATCCTGCCATAAAGCCCCCGAAAAGCACAGCTATAAATCGTACACGCAACACCGGATAACCAAGCGCATGGGCGCTATCGTGATTGATGCCGACCGACCGCAAGACCAACCCGAATTGCGTATAATTAAGCACATATGCTGTTAGCCCGACCAGCAATACCGATAAATACGCCATGATATCCAGCTGAAAAAATACGCCAATAATATACAGATCAGACACCCATGGAATGATCAGCTGTGGCAGACCGTCAATCGCCTGCCCCACCAATGGCGCCCCGATCAGACCAGACAGACCTGTTCCGAAAATCGTCAAGGCAAGTCCTGTTGCTACTTGATTAGTTGCCAGCCCCAGCACAAAAATGGCAAAAACCATAGATATCAGCATTCCGGCCAGCCCACCGCCAATGATCCCCAGATAGGCGCTACCGGTCAGACTGGCAACACCAAAACCGGCCACCGCCCCCATCAGCATCATGCCCTCAACACCCAGATTCAGCACGCCGCTTTTTTCCGCTACCAGTTCTCCTGTTGCGGCCAGTATCAGCGGCACAGAGGTCAGCAGAACCGCAATCAGTAATGCTTCAGCCATGGCTTTTTCCTCCTTTTTCTGCTGATCTGATCCAGACAATCCGATAATGCGTCAGCGTTTCACCAGCTAACAGCATGAATAGCAAAATACCATTAAAGATACCGGTGACGACTTTCGGGATGCGCATGGATATTTGCGCTGCGTCACCGCCAAGTTCTGCCAGTGCTACCACCAGTCCTGCGGCAATCGCCGCCAGCGGATTAAGCCGTGCCAGAAAAGCCACAATAATCGCGGTAAACCCGTATCCGAATGAAATTTGCGGCTGTAACATGCCGATATTGGCCGATACCTCAATCATACCGGCAAGCCCGGCCAGCGCACCGGATAGCATCATGACAAACATCGTCACCCAGCTCTGGCTGAACCCGGCAAACCGGCCAGCACGTGGCGCATCTCCCATCAGCTTGATCTGATAGCCGCCAAGGCTGCGTGACAGATAAAACCATCCACCGATAGCAACCAGCAAGGACACGGGAACACCCCAATGTAATTGCCCTAACCGGCCAATACCCGGAAGCGACATAAGCGGAATTAATCCCGCATCAGGATAAGCTTTGGTCAACGGAAAACCAAATGCCATGGGATCACGCCATGGGCTACGCACCGTCCAGTCAACAAGAAAAATGGCGATATAGGTCAGCATTAATGAAACCAGAATTTCATTTGTTTTAAATTTAACTTTTAAAAGTCCGGGGATAGCCCCCCATAATGCCCCTGCCAGCATAGCCATCACTGCCATGCCAATAATCAGCATCCGGCTTTCTGCTTCGGGGAAAGATAACGCCACCCATCCTGCCCCCATTGCGCCAAGGATCAGCTGACCTTCAGCACCAATATTCCAGACATTAGCGCGGAAACAGAATATTAACCCCGTGCTGATAATGATCAGCGGGCAAGCTTTGACAAACAGATTACCAATCTGATCAGGGCGTGATAAGGGCGCGATAAAGAATTCATATAATGCTTGCAATGGCGGATAGCCCAGTATCGCAAAAATCAATGCGCCCATCATCAGCGTCACCAAAATAGAAAGCAGCGGAACAGCAATCGTCAGATAGCCCGGAACATCTTTACGTTTTTGCAGCATAATCATGACGATACCCCTGCCTTGCTCTCAGATATGTCATCATCGGCTTGCAGGCTTCCCCCCATCAGCAAACCAATGCGTTCAGCGGTAATATCCCGTGTTTTAAACGTGCCCGAAAGCTGGCCTGCATTAAGCACCGTGATCTGATGCGCGATTTGAAATATTTCTTCTAAATCCTGTGAAATCATAATGACCGCTGATCCCTGCTTGGCCAGTTCTGCCATGGCTGTCCGGATGAATTGCGCGGCACCAATATCAACGCCCCATGTTGGCTGTGATACTATCAGCACATCCGGTGATTTTATAATTTCTCTGCCGACCACGAACTTCTGTAAATTACCGCCTGATAATGATGACGCTAGCGGATCATCAGATGGTTGCCGCACATCATAAGTTTTTGAGATTTGCCGCGCCATGGCAAGAGTCTGATCATAATTTATCATACCGCCGCGCACGACATTATCCAGATCATAACCGGTCAGAAGCGTGTTTTCAGACAACGTCATGGAAGGAACCGCCGCATGGCCATTGCGTTCTTCGGGAACAAAAGCCAGCCCTGCCCGCCGCCGTCCAGCCGGTGACAATGTGGTGATATCGTCCGCGCCTAGCTGGATCATGTTACCGGCATTCGCATATGATGGCCGCCATTCGCCTGTTAGGGCATCCATTAATTCGCTCTGGCCATTTCCGGCAATACCGGCAATGCCAAGAATTTCACCAGCTCTGACAGACAGGTTAATATCCCGAAGCGCCACATTAAACGGGCCATCCGCTGGCCGTGATAGCCCTGTGACTGTTAATAGCGTTTTGCTGGTTTTGGGGGCGGATTGCGTCTGCATATCCTTAACCTTGGCGCCAATCATTAGCTCTGCCAATTGGCGCTTTGATTGATCACCGGTTTTGACTTCAGCGACTTTGACACCACCACGCAAAATCGTTGCCCGTGACGTTAATTGTTTAATTTCATCCAGCTTATGTGAGATGAATAACACCGCGCATCCCTGTTCGGCCAGCCGCTTTAATACTTCAAACAGTTGATCTGTTTCTTGCGGTGTTAAAACAGATGTTGGTTCATCCATGATCAGCAAAGCCGGATTCTGCAATAAGCACCGGACGATCTCAACTCTTTGTTGCTGGCCAACCGACAGATCAGCAACCAGATTGTCCGGATTAAGCGGAATACCATATTCCGCCGATTTTGTGGCAATCAGTTGCGATAGATTCTGACGTGGAAAATCCGGTGGCAAGGCCAGCGCAATATTTTCTGCTACGGTCAATGCATCAAACAGCGAAAAATGCTGAAACACCATTCCTATGCCCATAGCGCGCGCCTGTTGCGGATTGCTAATAGTAACGCTCTCACCCTGCCATTCCAGATGCCCCTGATCCGGTTCTAGCAAGCCATAAATCATTTTGATAAAGGTGGATTTGCCAGCGCCATTTTCCCCTAACAAAGCATGCAATTCACCAGCGTAAATAGTAAAATCAATATCTTTATTTGCCACCAGATCGCCAAATGATTTGGTCATCCCGAAACCAGCCAGAAGCGGTGCTTGCTCTAATTTGGCGGTTGCTGATTTAGCGGTTGTTTTGGGTACAATCTGTGTCATTCCAATGATCCCCGGTTAATTAACCGCCGCCTCAAACCAATCGCGGATAAGCGCGCGTTCTTCGGGTTCCATATAGGCCACATTAGCTGGCGGCATGGCGTGGGATACACCGGATTGTATGTAAATAGCTTTAGCTTCAGCGGCAATTTGCATCGGGGTTTCCAGCAATACACCTTTCGGGGCAACTGCAATACCATCCCATAATGGTTCTGCCGCATGGCACATGGCACACCGGCCACTAACAATATCATTGACGTCCTCAAACCGTTCATCATCATGAAACGCCTGCAAATGGGGCGGGATGGTCAGCATCGCCATATCATCTGTGTTCATGCCATCATCATTATCATCACGCATGGCAGGCCAGATCGACAACGCCATAATAATGATAAAAATTGCTGTGGTGGCAACCCATGTCCAGCGTGGATTGCCTGCCCGCGCATGACGGCTATTGAAATAATGTCTGATCGTCACCCCCATCAGAAACACCAGACTGGCAATCAGCCAGCTATATTCTGTTGCAAAGGCCAGCGGATAATGCCCAGACAGCATGAGAAAAATAACCGGCAAGGTAAGATAGTTATTATGAGTTGAACGCAATTTGGCAATACGACCATATTTAGCATCCGGCGTACGGCCAGCCCGAAGATCAGCCACAACAATTTTCTGATTGGGAATAATAACCATGAATACATTGGCCGACATAATCGTTGCCGTGATTGCGCCTAAATGAATAAACGCCGCACGGCCGGTAAATATCTGATGGAATCCCCATGACAATGCTACCAGCATGGCATAGAGAACCAGCATCAATATTGTTGGATTTGCGGCCAGTGGCGACCGGCATAACAGGCTGTAAACCGTCCAGACACCTGCTAATGATATCATCGAAATGGCAACCGCCTGCCAGACAGAAAGCGCCATTTTGCTCTCATCAATCAGATATAATTCTGCCCCGCCATAATAGACAATGGCCAGCAAGGCAAATCCGGACAGCCATGTGGCATAGGATTCCCATTTGAACCAGGTCAGATGTTCCGGCAGATGTTCCGGCGCGACAAGATATTTCTGAATATGATAAAATCCGCCTCCATGAACCTGCCATTCTTCGCCATGCGCTTTTGCCGGCAAAGACGGCGTTTTCCGCAAGCCCAGATCAAGGGCGATAAAATAGAAAGATGATCCGATCCACGCAATAGCCGTTATCACATGCACCCAGCGCACCGCAAATTCGACCCAGTCCATAGCCAGAATGGTCAACACATCAAATGTCATTTAACTGCCCCGATAAGTAGAGTAGCCAAATGGTGATAGCAAAAGCGGCACATGATAATGCTGTTCCGGATCAGAAAGCCCGAACCTTACCGGCACCTCATCAAGAAACAGAATGTCTGCGCTATGCCCCGTGCCACGCAAATATGCACCGGCGGCGAATACCAGCTCATACATACCGGCAACACATTCGCCTTTGGGCAGAATGGGAGCATCGGTTCGGCCATCGTCATTGGTTGTCATCTGGCGGATTAGATGTTTTTCGGCACCATCAATTTGATAAAGCGAAATCAGAAGCCCGGCCGCCGGACAGCCCAAAGCGGTATCAAGAACATGTGTTGTCAGATATCCTTCAGCCATCTTCCCCCCTTTTTAAGTCATGTTTTTTTCAGTTTTTTTTATGACATCATTATTTATCAATAGCGCATGGTTGCCAATCAATCCAGCCCTTATCAACGATAAACGGATTTGCTTTATATTTTCCTATGGTGCAAGAATATGATCACAGGTAACAGGCAAGAATAGGATGTTCAGATGAACAGATATCCGCGCGATATGATTGGCTATGGTGCAAAACCACCAGTAGTAAATTGGCCAGACAACGCCAGAATCGCTGTTCAGTTTGTTCTGAATTACGAAGAAGGTGGCGAAAACTGCTTACTTCATGGTGATACCCAATCAGAAGCATTTCTATCAGAAATTGTTGGCGCTCAACCATGGCCGGATCAACGGCACTGGAACATGGAATCCATTTATGAATACGGCGCCAGAGCAGGATTCTGGCGGCTTCACCGGTTATTCACCGGCTATGATATTCCGCTAACCATATATGGTGTTGCCACCGCGCTTGCCCGCAATCCGGATCAGATGCTGGCCATGCAGGATGCCGGATGGGAAATTGCCAGCCATGGCTATAAATGGATCGAATATAAAGATTTCAGCCGTGAGGAAGAAGCCGACCATATTGCATCGGCCATTGCGCTTCATACCGAAGTCACCGGCACTCGCCCACAAGGCTGGTATACTGGCCGCTGTTCAACACAAACCGTTGATCTTGTTTGCGCGGCGGGCGGATTTTCCTATATTTCTGACAGTTATGCCGATGATCTGCCCTATTGGCATATCCATCAGGATCAACCGCATCTGATCATACCCTACACGCTTGATACCAATGATATGCGCTTTGCCGCTTATCAAGGCTTTAATTCCGGTGATCAGTTTTTTGCCTATCTGCGTGACAGCTTTGATGCGCTTTATCGCGAAGGCATGGAAGGCCAGCCGAAAATGATGTCCATCGGGTTGCATTGCCGGTTGATCGGACGCCCCGGACGTATTGAGGCCTTGCGCCGGTTTATTGACTATATTCAATCGCATGATCACGTCTGGTGCCCACGCCGGATTGATATTGCCAATCACTGGCACGCCCATCATCCCTTTGATATGGACACATGGCAAGCGAGGCCATCCGGCATGAATAAAGAGGCTTTTGTTGCCCGATTTGGCGGCGTTTTTGAACATTCGGCATGGATTGCGGCGGCGGCCTTTGATCTGGAACTGGGGGCAGCACATGATACTGCCACCGGATTACATCACGCGCTTTGCCGCATATTCCGTTCATCTGGCACCGATAAACAGCTTACCGTTTTGCAAGCCCATCCTGATCTGGCTGGAAAACTGGCCATGGCAAAAAAACTTACTGCCCATAGCACGGATGAGCAGGCTTCTGCTGGATTAGACGCGCTGACCGATGATGAACGCACCCAGTTTACGCATCTGAATACCACCTATCAGGATCGGTTCGGATTTCCTTTTATCATTGCTGTCAAAGGGCTGAACAAAGCTGATATCCTGGCCGCATTTATCCGCCGCATCGACCATGATCGCGATACCGAGTTTGCCGAAGCATGCCGGCAAGTCGAACGCATTGCCTTGCTTCGTGTGAAAGAATTATTTTAGATTGTTAAAATGTGCTAGCCTCAAATAATGATAAGGATATGCCGTCATGGATAAACCCGATTATTATGTAGCTGAGGGGGGATTACCGCCACAATCCGCGCGGCATTGGCAACGTGCTATTTTTACCACATCCTATGCCTATATCCCGCACACGGTGATGAGCGATATTGTCACCAGCTATCTGCCATTCTGGGAACAGACCCGGCTCTGGGTGCTGGCACGGCCTTTAAGCGGCTTTGCCGAGAGCTTTTCGCATTATTTGATGGATATCGCGTCAGGCGGCGGGTCAAGCCGGCCCGATGATGATAAAACCGCCCAGCATGTGCTATTTGTTACCGGTGGCCAGATCACATTAACCTATCATGGGAACACCCATATCCTTGAGCCGGGAGGTTATGCCTATCTGCCCGCCGGGCTTGACTGGACGTTGCATAATCGGGGCGAAAGCCGCGCCGCTTTTCACTGGATCAGGAAAAATTATCACGCTGTTGACGGCATCCCAATGCCAGAGCCATTCATCACATCCGATCAGGCGGTTAAACCGGTTGCCATGCCGGATACAGACGGTTTATGGGCGACTAGCCGGTTTGTTGAACCTGATGATTTGCGCCATGATATGCATGTTAATATCGTCACCTTTCAACCGGGGGGCGTGATACCGTTTTCCGAAACACATGTCATGGAACATGGGCTTTATGTGCTGCAAGGACAGGCGAAATATCTGCTCAATCAGGATTGGGTCGATGTTGAACCGGGGGATTATATGTGGCTTCGGGCGTTCTGCCCGCAAGCATGTGAAGCCACTGGCCAGACACCGTTTCGCTATCTTCTCTACAAAGATGTCAATCGCCATATGCCGCTTTTCTTCAACCATGAAAGCCGGAAATAATGGCAAAGCGGCAGATATCTATCCAGCCGATGGATGCCGCCTCTTTTGCCTCTTTTGGCGATGTGCTTACGCTTAAATCCAAACCGGATAAAATGATCAATCAGGATATGTGCGGCCGTCATCATGATCTGGCAAAATTGGATTTTACAGATGGACAGGCGGGTATCAGCCTTTTTGATGCGGTGCCAAGGCAGCTTCCCTACACGCTGGATATGATGGAACGGCATCCGTTGGGTAGTCAGGCGTTTATTCCGCTACATGAACATAGCTTTCTGGTGATTGTTGCCTCTGATATGGGTGGCAAACCGGGCGAACCACTGGCGTTCCTAACCGCCCCCAGAACAGGCATTAATATCTATAAGAACACATGGCATGGGGTACTCACGCCATTACAGGCTCCGGGTATGTTTGCTGTTATCGATAGAATCGGCTACGGTAAAAACCTTGAGGAATACTGGCTTGATGAGGAATATATCATCCAAAATTAAGCCATATAAACGACATTAATAAAAGGAGGGGTTATTATGTCACAACAATCATCAATCGGGTCTGCCGAAGACCTCAGAAATCCGGATTATATGCCGCCAATGATACAAGCCGTACCATTGGGTATTCAGCATATTCTGGCTATGTTTATTTCCAACGTAACACCGGCAATCATTGTCTGTGGTGCCGCCGGTTTTGGCTTTAACTCAAATTCACCTGATTTTCCAAACATGATCTATATGATCCAGATGAGCATGTTCTTTGCCGGAATAGCAACACTGATACAAACGATTGGGTTCGGGCCTGTTGGTGCCAGATTGCCGATTGTGCAGGGAACCAGTTTTGCTTTTGTTCCGATTATGGTGCCGCTAGTGGCTGGCAAAGGCGTTGATGCCATCGCCATTTTGATGGGCGGCGTTATTATTGGCGGTCTGTTCCATACTATCCTTGGCTTCTTTATTGGCCGTATCCGCTTTGCCTTACCGCCATTAGTGACTGGCCTGATCGTCATGATGATCGGTTTGGCGCTGATCAAGGTGGGGATTCAATATGCCGCTGGCGGTGTTCCGGCAAAAATGAACGGCCTGCCAGAATATGGCAGTCTGCTTAACTGGTCGGTGGCCGGTGTTGTTATTATCGTCACGCTTTTACTTAAATTTTTCACACGTGGCATGTTATCGGTCGCGGCGGTTCTGATCGGAATTATAGCCGGCTATATCGTTGCCTATTTCAATGGCATGGTAAATTTTGGCAATATAAGTAAAGCTTCATCACTTGCGCTACCAAATCCGTTTCATTTCGGGGTTGAGTTCACCGCCGCCGCCATCATTGGTTTCTGTGCCATGTCATTCGTTTCTGCTGTTGAAACAGTGGGCGATGTGTCCGGCATTACCAAAGGTGGCGCTAATCGTGAAGCCACCGACAAGGAAATCGAAGGCGCAACCTATGCCGATGGTCTTGGTAGCGCGGTTGCCGGTGTGTTTGGTGGTCTGCCTAATACATCATTCAGCCAGAATGTCGGGCTGATTGCCATGACCGGCGTGATGAGCCGTCATGTGGTGACTATCGGTGCGCTTTTGCTTGTCGTTGCCGGATTGATCCCGAAAGTCGGTGCTTTTATATCCACCATCCCGATTGAGGTGCTTGGCGGGGGCGTGATTGTCATGTTTGGTATGGTGAGTGCGGCCGGTATTTCCATGCTGGCCACGGTGAACTGGAACAAACGTAATCTGATTATCTTTGCTATTTCCCTGTCTGTTGGTCTTGGGCTTCAACTAGAACCCGAAGCCTTACAACACTTAAGCGGAACAGCCAAAGTCTTGATGTCATCCGGATTACTGCCAGCGGCAGTGATTGCCATTGTGCTCAATCTGATTTTGCCTGAATCCATTGAAGACTGAAACAGGCTAGAACTGATTAAGCATTAATCCTAACAGCCGGTGACAGGCAGCAAATGCCGCTTGTCACCGGTGATTTTTCTATTAGCAAAACCCGATCAGGAAATAACCGGCAAATCCCGCGTGACGCGCGTGGTTAGCAATTCTGCCCCGTGATCAGTGATCAGAATATTTTCTTCTGCCACCATCAGGAATCCATCTCCGTAAACCACGGATGGCTCTATCGTCAGCACCATATTAGCGGCTAGTTCCGTATGATCCCATGCGGTATGGGATGGCGGCTCAGTCAATTGTATGCCCAGCCCATGTCCGTATCGGCCAACATCATCACCACCGCCGCTTTCGGCATCTGGCCGTAATATGGCATCCATCGCGGCATACAGATCAGCAGGCGTGTTCCCCGGCTTTGCCGCCGCCAGCGCGGCTTCTGTTGCATCATAGAGCTGATGATGCGCCTGACACGCGGCATCACTGGCATGGCCGATAGCAAAATTGCGATCAAAATCAGAGAAATATCCATCCCAGACCGACCCCGTATCCAGC
>JAHEII010000017.1 GCA_024639485.1 Alphaproteobacteria bacterium | reverse complement strand
TCCTGTAACGCTCTGACCAATCGGGCTTGGGTATCATGGGATAAATCGGAAATTTCATCAAAAAACAAAGTACCGCCATGTGCCTGCTCAAATGCGCCGACCACTCTGTTGCCGCCTTCCCCTGTCTCAGAGCCGAATAATTCAATTAATGAACGATCAAACGATAATGAGGCGCAATTTACCATGACAAACCTGCCATTTGCCCGGTTTGATTTGTCATGAATATTTCTGGCTAATAGCTCTTTACCAGACCCTGAAGGGCCTGTGATGAACACCCGGCTATTTGTTTGTGCCACTTTATCGATAGTCTGGCGGATACTGTTTATAGCCGGTGACGTTCCGATCTGATCAAGTGATACATCATAGCGTCGCTTGAGCTCATGATGTTCTGCGTCACGCGCGGCATTGGCCAAAGCCCGCTGACATAACAGAATTAATTGCGCTGATTTAAACGGTTTTTCAATAAAATCAAAGGCTCCGTCTTTCATCGCCTGAACCGCTGTTTCGATATTGCCATGGCCGGATATCATCAACACCGGAACATGCGGATAATAACGGCGCACCCATTTTTGCAATTCCAGCCCATCCATATCAGACTGGCGCATCCAGATATCCAGAATAATCAAGGCTGGCGGATGGCTAGTTAGCTCATCCCTTGCCGTTTCTGCATTTTCTGCTTCACGCACATCAAAACCTTCATCCTCAAGAATCAGGCGGATCATGCTACGAATATCTGGTTCATCATCAACGACTAGGATTTCCGGTTTCATTTATCCCGTTGGCTCCTCAGATCGATTAACAAAATTGAGTATCACTAATGCTCCGTGATACCCCTCGGCAATGGCTTTATCAAGTGCAAGGTCAAGTTTCATATCAATGTTAGTATCAGGGTCATTATCAATATTATCGTCAGACACGCTAGTCAGGTATAATGAACCGCCATGATCTTCCATAATTTTCTTTACTATTGCAAGCCCCAGACCTGTACCACCTTTGCGATGCGTGACATATGGTTCTGTTAAATGCTTACGATTATTTACCGGTAATCCAGGGCCGTTATCAATAACCATGACTTGAACCGTATCAGGCGTGACCGACAGACGGATTAAAACCTTCTGATCCGGGCTATCGGATTCTGTCATAGCATCAACAGCGTTTTGTAATAAATTTGTTATGACTTGTCTGATCATCCCATCATCACAGGCAATCATAACAGTGTCATGTGATCCAAAATCTGTTTGGAAATAAATATCGGTTGCTTCTGCTTTTATCAGCATGATTTGTGAGCGAATAATATTGATCAAATCATAATCAGCGATATTCGGGGCTGGCATCCGCGCAAAAGAAGAAAACTCATCAACCAGTCGGCGAATATCATCAACTTGCCGGGTAATCATCTCAACATTTGAGCGGAAACTGGCATCCTGTTCAGGATCAGACATTGAAAACTTCTGCGCCAGACGTTCAGAAGCCAATTGCATCGGGGTAAGCGGATTACGAATCTCATGCGCGATACGTCTGGCAACATCTGCCCATGTCGCTTTACGCTGAGCATCCATTAACGCGCTGATATCCTCGAATGTGACCACATAACCGACCACCCGCCCACCAATCATTTCACGCGTGATACGGGTTAATAGCGTTAGATTTATATTGTCGCGATTAATGTCTATATTTATTTCGGGCAAGCGCTTTGCTGTTACCGCACGCTCAAGCAATTCTGTAAACTCAGGCACGACATCCGCCAGTTTTTTCCCAACAGTAAATTGTGTATTAAGCTTTAGCATATTAAGCGCGGCCAGATTTGGCAGGGTGATGATCTGTTCATGATCAATACCAATCACCCCTGATGACACACCAGCCAGCACGGCTTCTGTGAACTCACGCCGTTTATCCAGCTGAATATTGGCTTCAACCAATTCGCGCCGATTACGATCCATTTCATCAAGCATCCGGTCAAAGGATGCGGCCAGCTCGCCAATTTCACCCTGATCATGTATTGGCCCGACCCGTGTTGAATGATTACCTGAACGCACTCTATCCGCGACACCGATAATCGCGCTTATTGGCGTAACAATAGCATTGGCAAAGTTTAATCCAAGCCAGACAGAACCAAGCAAAAGCAACAAGGCAACCATACCAAACATGACAGCAAAGCTGATCTGTAAATCCAGTTGCCGTATATCAAGCAATTGATAGCTGGATGAAGCAAACTGGGTACGCTCAACCGCCGCCAGAACAGTCGGATCAACAAATCGCCCAACAAGCAAATAGGCATCAACAAACTGATTCAGCCGCAACCCTGCCCTGATGCGGTATTGGTTATCGGTATTGGCGATGGATACCTCGCCCTGATTGGCTTTATCAAAAAACGCTTCATCCAGATCCGAAAAGGTGACGGCATAGGCAAATTGGGAATTAGCAAGCACACGTCCTGTTGAATCAATAACCAACGCTTCAGTTAGATTTCTAACGCCGGCCTGATTGGTCAGATACTGATCAAAACCAGTCCGGTTTCTGAGCAGGTTAGGTGCTTCTCTGTTAATATCATTGGCCATGGCTAATATCTGGCCGCTGACAGAACGCTTATGTTCCTCAAGATAGGAATTAGCAATATTAACAGATTCTTCTACTGCCGTGGATATCCGCTCATTGAACCAGCCACGCAAAGAATAATCCAGAACAAAAACGGCAAACCCCATCACAATCAATGATGGTAGAACCGAAATAATGCTGAACAGCACAGCGATCCGTAAATGTAACTGATAACCCGCCATGCGGCGACGGCGTTCTTTGATCAATCCTATGATCTGGCGAACAACCAACCCCGAAAGCAATAATAAAACCGTAACATCAAGCCCAATCACCAGAACCGTAAGGCTGGATTTACCATCTAGAAATTGCGGGCTGGACAGGACAGCATAGGTCAACAAGCCAAGCACCAGTGCTAGCATGATAGACGCATAGGCCAGCCGCGTTTCGGTGATCAGTTGTGTGATCCATGTAAATGCCGATCGCTGTAAGCGGGCATTATTCTGATCATTTGCCGGATTATGTTTAGAAGCCGCCATCAGTGATTATGCCTTATCCGATTGGATTTTGGATCAATACCCAGTGTGATTATCTTTTTCCGCAAGGTATTCCGGTTTATGCCCAATACCTCCGCCGCTTTGAGCTGATTACCCCGTGTAACAGAAAGCGTGATCATTATCAGCGGCTTTTCAACTTCTGCAATGATACGATCATATATGCCATTGGTCGGCAAGTCACCTTCATGTGCATCAAAATAGCGACCAATGTGATCATTGATACACTTAGATAAATTATGCGGCGATAAATTATGCGGCGACAAATTATTCGGCGACAATTGATCAATACCCTGATCTGGCTTGCGTTCATTTATCATCATAGCCATATCCGATAAATGATGGGCATCAATGTGATCATCATCAATCAGAACCATTAAACGCCGGATCAGATTTTCCAGTTCCCTGACATTGCCCGGCCAGTGATATTGCATCATCATGTGCAACGCCGAAGACGTGATAGATTTTTTATCTAATCCGTCTTTATGGGATTTTTCCATAATATGATTGATTAAATCCGGAATATCTTCCGGTCGTTCCCGCAAAGCCGGAACCGCAATAGGAACAACATTCAACCGGTAATATAAATCTTGCCGAAACAATCCTTTTTCAATTTCGGCATCAAGATGTTTATGTGTGGCCGCAATGATACGGGTATTAGCTCGGATACTATCTCTACCGCCGACACGGGTAAAATATCCATCCTGTAACACTCTCAGCAATCGGGTTTGGGTATCTATCGGCATATCGCCAATTTCATCAAGAAAGAGAGTGCCGCCAGCCGCCTGATCAAATCGCCCCTGCGTCTGTTTATCAGCACCAGTAAAAGCGCCTTTTTCATATCCAAACAACTCGGATTCAATTAAATCACGGGGAATAGCGGCCATATTGAGCGCAACAAATGGCTTTTTGCTTCTTTCCCCCAAATCATGAATGGCTCTGGCCACGACTTCTTTACCTGAACCCGACTCGCCAGTGATGATGACAGTTAGATCAGTTGCCACCAGCCGGGCAATGGTGCGGTAAATCTCTTGCATGGCTCTGGATTTGCCAATAATCGGGCTGGTTTCATTTTTCTGAACATGCATGTTCGCGCTATCCTGATCCGCCTGATCATGTTTTTGATCCGGATGCGCGTCTTTGCGGGAAAGCAATCCGGCAATACACTGGGTTAATTCATCAAGAGGAAAGGGTTTAGGCAGATAAGCATCAACCGCATGTTCTCTGGCTTTGACTGCTGTTATCAAGGTTGATTGCGCGCTCATCACAATAATTGCCAGATCAGGCCGGATAGCTCTGATAGTGTCCATTTGTTCCAGCGCGTTTCCATCCGGAAACATCACATCACATACCAGCACTTTATGGGCAGGATCAGCCACTTTATCCATACATTCTGCTAATGTTTCCGCCGTTGATACCTGATAACCGGCATGGGATAATGATTCCCCCAGCACCAGCCGCAAGGACGGATCATCATCAGCTAGTAATATATGTGTGCCGTTATCGGTCATGACACGCCTCTGGTAATGGGCAGGTTAATTTGAAAAGCCGTCTGGCCAGCCGAATCGCTGACATCAACCGACCCACCATGATCAGTCACAATGCTGGCAACTAGCGCAAGCCCCAATCCGGTTCCATCCGCTTTAGCTGTCACAAATGGATCAAATAGACGCGATTTTATAGCTTCTGCTATGCCTTTACCCTGATTAATGACAACAACACCAAGCATGGATAGATGATCAGAATTGCTATCTGATATTGTTAATCGTGAGCCGAGGTTATAGATCGTTTTGATTGTTATTTTTTTATTATTATCAGATGCTTCACATGCGTTCTTAATTAAATTAATTAACGCCTGAATAAGCAATTCCCTGTCACCATATGTGTCTGGTAAAGATGGATCATACAGTTTTTCAAAGCGAAATCCCAGCCCGAAACTCTGTTCAGCCAGATGCAGGCAATGATCAATGATTTCATGAATATTGATCCGCTTACGGTTAATCGTATTTCCAGCCGCTAGCGTTTCCATCCGGTTAACCAGCTCTGTCACGCGATCTGCTTCAGAAATAATCAGCTCTGCCATCTGAAGCTGTTTCTCGCGCTGATCTGCCCGCGTGATCAGCTCTGCCGCGCCACGAATACCAGACATTGGAGTTTTGATTTCATGCGCCAGCAATGCTGCAAATGATGACATGCGGCGCGATGAACCACGGAATTGGTCCTGCCCACGCAATCGTTCGGCTAAAGCGCGTTCCTGTATCAGAATAACAACACATCCCGGCCGTTCAGCCAATGGCGACACATGCAGATTGATAAGCCGATTACCCAGCACATCACTGGAAAGCTCAATACCCTGATCATTAACACTGGCCGCCGTCGTTCTGGCCTTGCTGATCATGTTACTAACAGACGATGATGGCGGAAACAGATCATCAACCGATTGGTCAAGTAGAGTTTTCCGGCCAGAATGAAAAAAGGCTTCTGCGGAGCTATTCGCCTCAATCAGCTGGTTCCGTGCATCAATCACCAATAACGGAAAGCCAATAGCATTCACCACGATATCGGCAAGATCATGTGGCGCGTTCCCAATCATCAAGCCGCTTCATCCCAATCTTGTAATTGTTCAAACCACGCATCCATAGCCATAAATACGGCTTTTGCATCAGTAGTATTATTAGCAATCTGGCGCATTTCTGCCGCATGCGGTAACCCATTTGCATAAGCGCTTACATGCTTTCTGGCCAGACGAAGCCCGTGTGAACCATAATGCGATAGCATCAGATCAAGATGATTACGCATGATGGCATGACGTTCTGCCAGACTAGGAGTTGCTGGCATTTCCCCTTGGCGCAAGTAATGATCTAAATGCGCCGGAAGCCAGGGTTGCCCCATGGTCGCCCGACCAACCATCACGGCATCCGCGCCAGATGCCGCCAGCGCCGCCCGTGCAGATTGTCCATCAATAATATCGCCATTAATCACAACCGGCAGATCAACATGATCAACGACCGCTTGCACAGCATCCCAATCTGCCGCGCCTTTATAGAACTGGCAACGCGTGCGGCCATGCACTGTAACCATGGATAAACCTGCATCTTCGGCCATTTTTGCAATCCGCGGGGCATTTCGGGTATCATCATCCCAGCCAAGGCGCATTTTCACCGTGACTGGCCTGTCCGATGCTTTCATTACCGCATCAAAAATTGCGGCAACCGTGCTTTCGTCACGCATCAGCGCCGAGCCGGATAATTTGCCTGTCACCTTGCGCGCCGGACATCCCAGATTGAGATCAATAATAGCCGCGCCCATATCGCAACCCATCCGCGCTGCTTCTGCCATAACCGATGGCTGCCATCCGGCCAGTTGAAGCGCAAAAGGGTTTTCATCTCTGGCATTGGTGGATAATTTGCGCATTTCTTTTTTAACGCCATGAATAATCGCCTCACTTGCGATCATTTCGGACACAACCAGCCCACCACCAAGCGATCTGACTATGTGGCGAAAAGGCCAGTCAGTAACACCAGACATAGGAGCGAGTATCACCTTATGATCAAGCTTGAGTGAGCCAATTTGCATCAAATTTTCCAATATGCTTAAAAATTAGGCATATTTTACCATGAAAGCGTAGACATTCACAAGTCAACAATTGAAAATCCACCCGAATTCGTCAGCTTCTGGATGTATTTATGTTCTGTTCCGGTTATATATAAATAATGACAGAAATTCATTTCCATGCTCTTGTTCTTGCCGCAGGTCAGGGGTCACGTCTGGGGGGAACTCCAAAACAATATCGCCAATTGCAAGGCCGTGATGTCTGGCTTTATGGCGTGCTGGCACTAGCCAGTCATCCGTTATGCCGTGGCGGGGTGATTGTCTGTCCTGATGGGGAAAATGCCTATCATGATGCTTGTCTGGCTGAATATCAGCTTAATCAATGGAAAACGGTAACAGGCGGCAAAGAACGACAGGATTCTGTTAAAGCTGGGCTAACACAACTGGCATCAGACAGCCCTGATGCGGTGTTTATCCATGATGCCGCCCGGCCTTTTATCGGGTCTGATCTGATTGACCGCCTGCTTGATGGTTATCGGCAGGATTATCAGGCTGTTATACCTGCGCTTCCGCCGGGGGATAGCTTGAAACAGATAACCAACCAGCATGTCAGCGGAACTGTCGAGCGTGATAAAGTTATGCGCGTGCAAACGCCGCAACTGTTTCATTTTGATATGATACATGAATTACATCACCGCTATGCCGGTGCCGGTTTGCCAGATGACAGTAGTCTGGCAGAGAAAGCCGGAATACCCGTATTAGCCATAGAAGGCGACCCAAGAACATTTAAAATCACAACGGAATCCGACTGGATCATGGCGCAAATCATGATGCCTGCACCAGCAATAGAAACCCGTATAGGGTTTGGCTATGATGTGCACCGGTTTGATCCGTCATCTGCAGATGACGGCACCAACACGCAAATTATGCTAGCCGGCATTAGCATTAATCATGATCAGGCGATCATTGCCCATTCTGATGGTGACGTTGCGCTTCATGCGTTAACCGATGCTATTCTGGGGGCAATTGGTGATGGTGATATAGGCACACATTTTCCGCCATCAGATGAACAATGGCGTGATGCATCATCCGACCATTTTCTAATTGATGCTGTCCGGCGATTAACCCTACGGGGCGGCAGGATCAATAATATTGATATTACTATCATTGCCGAAGCACCTAAAATCCTGCCTCACCGTGCCGCTATGACCCAGACATTATCCAAATTAACCGGACTTCCCCATCATGCGATTTCTGTCAAGGCAACAACAAGCGAAGGCATGGGGTTTGTTGGCCATAAAGAAGGCCTTGCCGCCCATGCGGTAGTAAGCATAGCGTTACCAGTAACAAAGGCATAATAATGAAAAAATCGCGAGCTACATACCAATCCATGCTATCGGGAATAGCAACATTAGGGCCATTAGGTTATGCCCCTGCCCCCGGAACGATGGGGTCTGCGGCGGCGTTAATGATTGGCGGTGCCGTTACCATTACATTCGGCATGATCCCACTGGTAATCATGATTATCATTGTTACCATGATATCTTTTCCTGCCATTGATGCCCATACCAGCATCACCCAGAAACATGACGCTAGTGAAGTTATCATTGATGAAGTCATAGGTCAGTGGCTGGTTCTGTTAGCTATTCCCATTGTGGCAAGTCATGATGCGTTATATCTGTATACGTTGCTTGCCGCGTTTATCCTGTTCCGGATTTTCGACATACTAAAACCGCCGCCTGTTTCTACCGCCGAAGATTTACCCGGTGCCGCCGGTGTTATTGCTGATGATATTATGGCGGGGGTTCTGGCCGGTGTTGTCATTATGGCCAGTTTCCAATTTTACGGATGGCTATATTCATGACCAGCCATGCCGATGAACAGATCACCCGCCTTGCCGCAGACGTGCTAGAACTGGCGCGTTCCAGCGATATATTGCTAGTCACAGCAGAAAGCTGTACTGGCGGATTGATTATCGGGACATTAACCGGCATTGCCGGATCATCAGATGTTATTGATCGCGGATTTGTCACCTATTCCAACGCCGCCAAAACCGACATGCTAGCCGTTCCGGCTGAAATGATTGCCGCCTATGGTGCGGTTAGCGAACAGGTCGCCAGAGCCATGGCAAATGGCGCATGCCAGAATACCGCATATCCAAAAACAAAATCCGGCATCCTTGGCATATCCGTGACCGGCATCGCTGGCCCCGGTGGGGGCAGTATAGATAAACCCGTCGGAACAGTATGGTTCGGATTATGCAGCATTATTAATGGCCTAACCAGCACCCATAGCTGGGTTGAACATTTTGACGGTCAACGTGATGACATTCGCCGCGCTACCATTCTTTCAGCGTTAACCCGAATAAAAGCACATATAAAAGACCACATCAGCTGAATTTAGGTATTATCAGATTTATTGATATCAACACTTGCCGTGCCGTCAACTCGCGCATATAGCGTATCTGCACGCGACTCAAAAGCGCGAACCATCCGCTTCACGGCTTCAGAAAACAGCGTTTCAATGACCGATTGGAAAAAACGGGAACGAAACTCAAAATCAACATGAAAATCAATCAGACAGCCATTTTCATCAGGCTTGAAATGCCATGAGTTTTCCAGATATTTAAATGGCCCTTCGGCATATTGCACATAGATTTTCAGCTCATCCGGATTAAAATCTACATAAGATGTGAATTTTTCCCGATAAATCCGAAAGCCAATCATCAGATCAGCAATCATTTTCTGTTCATCCTGTGACCGTATGCGTGCCGCCAGACACCATGGCAAAAACTGCGGATAGGCATTTACATCTGAAACCAGTTGATACAGATGTTGTGGTAAATGCGGAACAAATCGCTGTTCGGCATGTTGTGTCATTTGTTTGCAGAGGCCGCCAGCCGGTTTTGTCTTTCCGCACGAAGTCGGGCAAAATCTTCATCAGCGTGATAGGATGATCGCGTTAAAGGCGTAGCTGAAATCAAATGAAATCCTTTGGCTTTTCCATGACGGGTTAGCTTTTCAAACTCATCCGGTGTCCAGAACCGGTCAATCGGATAATGTTTCGGGGTCGGCTGGAGATATTGTCCAATCGTCATAAAATCTATATCCGCGCTTCGCATATCATCCATAACTTGTAACACTTCTTCCATTTGCTCACCTAGTCCTACCATGATACCTGATTTGGTAAATATATTCGGATCAAGTGTTTTTACTTGATGAAGCAAATTAAGAGAATGAAAATATCGCGCCCCCGGCCGAACTGATGGATAAAGCCGTGGAATGGTTTCCAGATTGTGATTAAAGACATCTGGCCGTGCCGCGACAACAATTTCAATGGCTCCATCTTTTTTGAGAAAATCCGGTGTAAGAATTTCTATTGTTGTTGCTGGCGAGGAGGCTCTGATAGCGGTGATTACATTGGCAAAATGTTGCGCTCCTCCATCAGCCAGATCATCACGATCCACAGAGGTAATCACCACATGGGCAAGCGAAAGGCTAGCCACCGCATCAGCCACGCGGTCTGGTTCATTCAAATCCAGTTTATCCGGGCGGCCAGTGGCAACATTACAAAAGGCACAAGCACGGGTACAGACAGAACCCAGTATCATCATGGTAGCGTGTTTT